>CASFTO010000020.1 GCA_949297665.1 uncultured Alphaproteobacteria bacterium
TGAAGAAAAAATGGCTGAACTTCAAAATCTGTTTGGTCTTAAAGATGGTGATGCTATCGTCTTTATGGGCGGTAATAAAAAACTTATCAACAAATTCGCGGGTAAGGTTCGCACTAAATTAGGTGAAGAACTTGATTTGATAGACAAAGACGCTTTCAGAATTTGTTGGATTGTTGACTTCCCGTTCTATGAAGAAAACGAAGAAACCGGTGCTGTTGAATTTTCTCACAATCCGTTTTCTATGCCACAAGGCGGTATGGATGCTCTTTTAAACATGAATCCATTTGATATTTTGGCTTACCAATACGATATGGTTTGCAATGGTGTAGAACTTGCATCAGGTGCTGTTCGTAACCATAAGCCGGAAATCATGTATAAGGCTTTTGAACTTGCCGGTTATGACAATAGCGTTGTTGATAACAAATTCGGCGGTATGATTAATGCTTTCAAATATGGGGCTCCTCCTCACGCAGGTTGCGCTCCTGGAATTGACCGTACGGTTATGTTACTCTTGGATGAACCGATTATTCGGGATGTTATCTTGTTCCCACTTAACGGTAAAGCACAAGACTTGTTGATGCAAGCACCGAATACGGTATCGGAGCAGCAGCTTAAAGATTTGCATATTGAAATCAAAGCTGACGCATAGTTGAAATTAAATGAGGCAGCCAGAAATATGACTGCCTTATCTTTTATATCGGATTATGATATGTTTAAGAATTTTTCGCTATCATTTTCAAACGAAATTGTCTGTGCCTTGATATGGAGTGTTTTTGTTGCTTTATCCTTGTTTATAGCTCCTTATCATGAACTGTGGGCTGATGAAGTTCAGGCTTTCTTGATTGCACGAGATGCACCTTTTACCGATATCGTATCTATTATTCCTCATCAAGAAGGTCAACCAGCACTTTGGCATTTATTGCTTAAAGGACTTATTGTTCTATTTGGTGAGCAACTCAATATTACTTATGTTTCCATCTTTATTATGTCTTTGACTGTGGGAATATTTCTCTTTTTATATAATGTACCGCTCCTTTATAAAATACTCATTCCTTTCGGACATTATTTTCTTTATCAGTACAATATCATCTCTCGCAATTACTGTTTAGCTTATCTTGCTTTGGCTATTTTGGGATATATGTATCCTTTACGGCATAAATATATTTGGCGTTATGCCTTTGCTCTTTTATTACTTGCCGAATCGACTGCTTTTTTAGCTCCCATTGCTGCTATTTTGGGTGTCTTATGGCTTTATGATGCTTATAAAAACCACACCCATAAATTAACGTCCTATACTGCACCAATGTTTATGCTGGGTGGCTTTGGACTTTTTATGATTTGGCAAATTCTTCCTATTAATACTGAGCAATATAACATACGTATCGACGATATCAAAAACTATCCGTATAATGTTATCGCCCATTTTCCGGAAGCCTTTTTTGCCGGAGAAAATATTATTCTGAATTTGTTATTCTTGTTTGTTTTTGCTTGGTTGACGATAAAATTTATTGTTATGCCAGATTTTTGGGAAAAAATAAAAAAACATAAAAAAATAATTGGCGATATAATTTTTATATGGACTATTTTTATTGCTGTCTATTTTGCCGTTCGTCCGATGTTTTATCATCAAGGTCTTATTTGGGGGCTTTTTCTTTGCTCGGTATATATGTTTTTTCCTAATTATATCCAAAATAAAAAACATTATTTTTTTATAGCTTGCTTATTTATGCAAATTTACTGGAGTTTTGTCAGTATTTCTTATGACGTTAAACACCCCTATTCCGCACAGCTTGAAGTGATGCAAATTTTACAAAAACAAAACCTTTTACCACGAAAAATTCAAACTATCGGGTTTCACACTCTACCTTTACAAACCTTGCTTTCAAGAGAAAATCTTTATCTTTCTGCTGATACTCCTTTATATTGGCAATGGACTCAAGGTGACTTAAAACTTCGATATGTGGATATTCAAAAAATTGTCGATGAACATCATGATATTCTTGTCGTTGATGCTTTTGAAGCGCCGCGAATTGACCTTTCTTATTATGAAAATCCAGATGTCTTTTATATCTATAAAATTCCGGCGGCTGCTGTCTATAAAGGCTATTTGTTTTATGAGCAGGGATTAAATTTGTATATCAAAAAATCTCTTTCTCAGCCTTTTTTTGATTCTTAATTTTAAATTAAAAAATACTTTACTTTTTAAAATATTGGTGTATAAATTGTTTCGAATGACAGAGAGGGCTAATGGCATGCCTTACTGTTGTCTTGAATCCAACTTAATTTTTGAAAGGGATTGAAATGCCTAAATTAAAAACTAAAAGTTCTGCTAAAAAACGTTTTAGCGTTACCGGTACCGGTAAATTGAAAAGAAATTTTGCGAAAAAGAGACACTGCCTCTTCTGCAAAACTCAGAAAATGAAAAGACAAGCTCGCGGCACAACTTTGTTGTCAGAAGTTGATGTTCAGATTGTTAAAAAGTTTTTACCTTATTTGTAGTTGTAGGAGGATTTGTAAATGTCTCGTGTTAAAAGAGGTGTAACAGCTCACGCTCGCCATAAGAAAATTATTGATATGGCTAAAGGTTACAGAGGACGTAATAAAAACGTTTTCAGAGTTGCTGTTGAAAAAGTTGAAAAAGGTTTGCAGTATGCTTATCGTGATAGAAAAGCAAAGAAGAGAAACTTCCGTTCTTTGTGGATCCAACGTATTAATGCTGCTACTCGTTTGAATGATATGACTTATTCTCGATTTATTAGCGGGCTCGTTAAGGCAGGTATTGAGCTTGACCGTAAAGTGCTGGCTGATATCGCTTACAGAGAGCCCCAAGCTTTTGCTAAGTTAGTAGAAACTGCCAAAGCGGCTCTGGCTAAATAATTCTTTTTAGTATAGTTTATATCAGATTTTAAGAGTCGTCTTGGGCAACCAAGAGGACTCTTTTGTATTTAAAATTCTTTTGCAACGTGGCTTTGCTTTTGGCGGCTTGATTGTAGAAGAAATTTCTAAAGAGTACTTTAGGAGATATTATTGGAAACTTATGTTAGTTGAAAATTTTACATGCGCGCATGCTATGTTCTTTTTTCTTTTAACTCTGATGAGGATTGAGGAGATTATGGCTCTAAACCATATGTTAGGATGATGAAATGAGTGATATTGAGAGTATAAAAAATAGTATTATTGAGCAGATTAACAGTGCTGACAATGCTAAAGCTCTGGATGATGTCAGAGTGGCCGCATTGGGTAAAAAAGGTCAAATTACCGAACTTTTGAAAACTCTTGGCTCTATGCCTTTAGAGGAAAGAATTGCTTTTGGTAAACAAATCAATGTTGTGAAAGCTGATTTAGAAGCAAAAATTGCAGAAAAAAAGCAAGCGTTAGAAATTCAACTTCTTAATGAAAAACTCAAAAAAGAAGTTGTTGATGTAACACTTCCTTGCCGTCCTGAAGTTCAAGGACGTTTACACCCGGTTTCTAAAGTTTATGAAGAAATTGTTGCCATTTTTGCTCAAATGGGTTTTGAGGTTGCAGAAGGACCCGATATTGAAGATCAATTCCATAACTTTAATGCATTAAACATGCCGCCTAACCACCCTGCTCGTCAAATGCAAGATACATTCTATATCAACAATGATGTTAATAACGCTTTTGATATGGATAGTGCTTATGTGGTCAGAACCCACACTTCCGGTGTACAAATCCGCACTATGGAAAAGAAACAACCGCCTATTCGTATTATTGCTCCGGGGAGAACTTATCGTTCTGATTATGATGCCACGCATACACCGATGTTTCATCAAGTCGAGGGCTTGGTTATTGATAAGAAAACAACTATGGCTGACCTTAAAGGTTGTTTATATGACTTTATGAAAGCCTTTTTTGAAGTTGATGAATTACCTATTCGCTTTCGTCCTTCTTACTTCCCATTTACCGAACCTTCTGCCGAAGTTGATATCGGTTGTTTGAAAACTAAAACAGATTTGATTATCGGCGCTGGTACAGATTGGTTGGAAGTTCTCGGTTGCGGTATGGTTCATCCAAATGTTTTGCGGGCAGGTGGTATTGATCCTGATGAATATCAAGGCTTTGCATTCGGTGCCGGTATTGATAGATTGGCGATGTTAAAATACGGTATTCCCGATTTAAGAACATTCTTTGAATCTGATGTGCGTTGGATTAAAAATTATGGTTTTACACCACTTGACTTTTCGGCTATGACAAGCGGTCTTAGCAATAATGGAGGATTGGCTCGATGAAATTTACACTTTCTTGGTTAAAAGAACATTTGGATACGAATGCCAGTGTTGATGAAATTAGCGAAACGCTGACTCGTATTGGTTTGGAAGTTGAAGAAGTTGTTAATCCCGCTGCTAGTCTTAGCGACTTCATTACGGCTAAAATTGAAAAAGTTGAAATGCACCCTGATTCTGACCACTTGCATGTTCTTGCCGTTAATACCGGTAAAGAAACTTTGCAAGTTGTTTGTGGCGCTCCTAACGTTCATGAAGGTCTTATCGGTATTTATGCTCCGACAGGCGCGCTTATTCCGGCTTACGGCGAACGCCTTAAAGTTGCTAAAATCCGTGGCGTTGAAAGTATGGGTATGATGTGTTCCGAAAAAGAGTTAATGGTTGGTGACGACCACAGTGGTATTATTGAATTACCTGCTTCTACTCTTATCGGAAAACCTGCGGCGGAAGTTTTGAATATTGATCCGGTTATTGAAGTTTCCATTACTCCAAACCGTGCGGAATGCCTTGGTGTTCGTGGTATTGCCAGAGATTTAGCGGCTTCCGGATTAGGTAAACTTAAACCGCTTAACATTCCTGAAATTAAGGGCGCTTTTAAAAGTCCTATTACCGTTTCTGTTGACTGTCCTGATGCGTGCCCAACTTATACGGCTCGCTATATCAAAAGTGTCAATAATAAAGCCGAAACGCCCAAATGGATGAAAGATAGATTAACGGCTATCGGTTTGCGCCCTATTTCCGCTCTTGTTGATATTACAAACTACATTAACTATGATTTGGCGCGTCCTTTGCACGTTTTTGATGCCGATAAACTTAAAGGTAATATTAAGGTTCGTATGGCGCATAATGGCGAAGAATTTTTAGCCTTAAACGAAAAGAGCTATACTCTTGACGATAAATGTTTGGGTATTTGTGATGATGAAGGTGTTCAATGCCTTGGCGGTATCATGGGCGGATTAAACAAAGGTAGTTATGAAGATACAACCAATGTACTTCTTGAATGCGCTTTATTTACACCGACTTGCATTGCTCGCACCGGTCGTAAATTACAAATCGACTCAGACTCTCGTGCTCGCTATGAACGTTGGGTTGACCCTATGTCTAATATTTCAGGCAATAATTATGCTACCCAGATGATTTTGGATATTTGTGGCGGAGAGGCTTCTGAAATGGAAGTGACTGGAACTGAAAAAAATGAGGCGAAACCAGTTTATCTTCGTCCTGAAAGACTTAAAACTTTTATCGGAATGGAGGTTTCTAAAGAAAAATGTGAAGAAATTCTCTCGCATTTGGGATTTGCTCTTTCTGAAGAAGACGGTAAAATTAAAGCGGTTGCTCCTTCTTGGCGCGGGGATATTGAATGCGAACAAGATTTAATTGAAGAGGTCGTACGCATGATTGGTTTGGATAATATTCCTGCTACGTCTATGAAAACTGCCGATTTTCCAAAACCGGTTTTGACACCTCTTCAAAACAATATTGTTATGGTTAAGCACGAACTTGCTTCTCGCGGTATGTTCGAAACAGTTACGTTTAGCTTTACCGATAGCGATATTGCACAGCATTTCCGTCGCGGACAAGAGCCGATTTTATTACAAAATCCTATCATCAAAGAACTTGATGAAATGCGTCCGTCTTTGTTGCCAAATCTACTTATCGGTGCGAAAAACAATATTGCCAGAGGTTATGCCGATTTGGCTATATTTGAAGTTGCGCCGGAATTTTATGGCAGAAATCCGGGAGAACAAAAAGCAGTTGCTTCCGGTATCCGCGTTGGTAAAACTTCTAAAAAAGATTGGACTGGCTCTATGCGCGCCTATGACGTATTTGATGCTAAAGCAGATGCTCTTGCCGCTATTGCCGCTGCCAAAGGTCCAATTGAGGCTCCGCAAATAACTACTGATGCTCCGGCTTATTATCATCCCGGAAGAAGTGGCGTTATTCGCTTGGGTAAAAATGTTTTGGCTTATTTCGGTGAATTACATCCGGCCGTTTTAAAGGCGCTTGATATTAAATCTAATGTTGTCGCCTTTGAGGTCTTTTTGGATAATATTCCGTTGCCGAGAGATGCTAAATCTAAAGCTAAGAAGAAACTTGAATTATCTCAGTTGCAAGCCGTTGATAAAGATTTAGCCTTTGTGGTAGCTCGTAATGTTTCTGCTATCAATATTGTCGCTGCGGCTAAAAATGCCGATAGAAATAATATCGCTGATGTTCGCGTTTTTGACGTGTATGCTGGAGATAATTTACCGGAAGATAAAAAATCCGTAGCTATATCCGTTACTTTCCAACCAAAAGAAAAAACTTATACAGATGCTGAACTTGAGGCTTTGATGAATAAGGTTATTCTTGAAGTAGGCAAGAAAACAGGTGCAACATTGCGATAATTTTATCCAATAACAACTAAAACAAAAGCCGCAGAAAAATCTGCGGCTTTTCTATTTTATAATATTAGAAAATTATTTTTCTTGATATTTCAAACTTACACCATTTCCGCTTAATTCCAAAACCTTGTCTTTCAGGCTAAAGGTTGTAACTTTGCTCAAATCTTGAAAGTAGGTTTGCTCTTTTTTCATTTCTGCTTCAGGTCCTGCCATCATTGTAGAAGCTGCTAGCCCAAACTTAATGTTATTTTTTTCAATTGTGTATGAACCGAAATAATTATTCAAAACTTTACCATAATATTTGTTCTCTTTTGCATCAAATGACAAAGTTATTGCATTATCATTTGCCAATACAAAATTTTTCCCGTTCAAAGACACTGGTTCAGACTCGCTACAAGCATTTAGCATAAGGGCTGCAACCATAGTTAATAAAATCTTTTTCATTACATCTCTCCTTCATATTTGTCCTAACTGCGGTATATATATTACACAAAATTACTTATATCAATATTTTTTATTTGAAAAATATCTTGACTTTTTAATATGTATTATTTATTATATATATTGTATTTAATATATATTTATGGAGCTATAATATGAAGTTTTTGATGTTGCTATTCCTATCCTTATTCACCAATATTACTGCGGCTTTTGCTAACCCGGCTTGTGTGGTTTGTACTGTTGCCATCGGCGCTTCTCTTGAAATTGCACGTAAGCTTGGTATTAGTGATAATATTGTCGGCTTATGGGCCGGTGCATTATTTGCACTTTTAGGGTATTGGCTGATTCTTTGGTTTGATAAAAAAAATTGGCATTTTCGTGGACGTAACCCTATCTTAATGATTTCCAGTATTGCCATGATTGGATTTATTTATATGGGAGAACTTGTTTATTCTCCTCAAATTATAGGTTTTCTTTATATTGATCAATTCTTACTCGCTTCTCTTTGTGGCGCTGGTTTGTATATTTTTTCACAAAAATTTTATGCTTTTATGAAAAAGCGTAATAATGGACATGCGCACTTTCCTTTTGAAAAAGTTGTATTGCCATTAGCACTTTTGTTTGTTGTTAGTTTTATTTTAGATTTTTATTCTTTATAATTTTAATGAGGGAGATATGATATGAAAAAAGCTGAAAATGTTAAAGAATTTGTGGAACGCATTGATGCGACTAAAAAAGTTAATCCGAAAGATTTATCTTCCGATCAAGATTTAACTATCGCTATCATGAACCTTATCTCTATTGAAGAGCACTTGGTCTTTTCCGGTGCCAAAACCGGTAAAACATCTTTTTATGATTTGATTGAAGATGTTCGCGAAACTCGTAAAAAGCTCATGTTGAAGATTATACCGAGTTATGAAGGAGAAGTTTGGTGCATTTCTAAGCACTTGCTGGCTTCTTCTATGCGCTTGATGGAAGTCGGAACAAAACAGCAAAGTTTAGGCAATAAAGAACAAGCATACGATCTCTTTAACAAAGCTTATGATTTGTATTGTCTGTTTTGGGGACTTAATATGAATATGCTTGATGTCAACAATGTAAAATGGATTGAAGACAGCGTTAAAGATATCAAAAAAATCAGTGAGAAGATTGATGCTGCCGGTGTGGTTGCGACAACATCTGCAGAAAATACTGTTGCTTCTGAGACTGTTGCTGATACAGAACAAAAAACGGCTTTTGCTAAAATGAAGGCTTTTGTGCGTAAAGCCGTTGATTGCTGTATTGAGTAGAATTATTTAATTTGTGGAGGTATTATGAAAAAGTTTTTCTATTTGTTAATCGTATCTTTTCTTACCATGGCTGGGCAAGCTAAAGCAGAAGAGGAAATCAGTGCTGATAAAATTTATTTCTTCACCTATGATGGCTGCCCTTATTGTCAAATGGCTAATGAGCATATCAATAAAACACACACCAATCTTAATATTGAAAAAATTGATATCTACAAACCTGGGGGAATGTATTTATTCAAAAAATGCGCAGAAAAATTTAATCTCGGACGTAATATTGGAACCCCGCTCTTCTGCATGGGGAACGATTATATTATGGGGTGGTCTGAAGATAATCAAAAACGCTTTGATGAATTAAGCGTCCACTTCAAAAAATAATTCACCTTTCCCATCCTTAAAAATCGCCTCTATCATCGGGGCGATTTTGTTTAAGTTGACTATTGAGGCTTTTTTATTTAAACTTCATCTATATGAGGAGTTTTGATATGAAATTTACAACTATTTTCGGAGAACTGATTGATACCCCTTGCGTCGGATGTATCGTCGCTGATAACAGCAAATTCAAAGAGGGACGTATTTTTCAAACCCAATTATGGGATATAAGTCAAGATTTTGAAATTCCATATCCGGGAATGATTGTTATTTCACCCTTGCGACACGTTTCTAATTATATGGACCTTTCTGATGAGGAATTGCATGAGCTTCATCAACTGACTGTTATCTGCAAAAAAGCCATTATGGATATTTTCAACTGTCAAAAAATTGCTTATATGTTTTATGAAAAACCTAATGGTCATGTTCATTTTGTTATTATTCCGCTACATGGTTTAGTTGAAATTAACGATAAATATGCAGTTTTGAGTGAACTTTTTGCTAAAGCACCCTCTCTTCTTAAAGATGAACAAAACATGCAACGTGTATTAAAAACTATTCATGACTTAAAAGTGTATTTTCAAAACATTATTCTTTAATTTTTCTTGTTGTTCTTTTGCTTCAAAAGCAAGAAATGTTGTTGCATTCGTTATTCTTTCAACTATACTTAGTTTAGTTTTGAAGGAGTTTTTTTATGGATAAACCATTACCCATTGAGATTATGAAAAAAGCGGTGCGAGGAATTAACTATATTTCTCATCCGCTGAGATTGCGTATTCTTGAATATCTTGATGTTAATGGTGCTTCTTCTGTTTCTGCCATCACAAAGGCTCTTAATGCTGAACAGGCTATTATTTCGCAAAGTCTTAAAAAGATGCGCGAAAATAATTTGGTCAAAACAACACGACGCGGCATTTTTATATATTACGATATTTGTGAAGAGTATCCGGCGAGCATTTTCGTTTGTCTTCGCAAACTTTATGCTTATATGACGGATTGTTTTTTCTTTTTGCAAGATGGCGTTAAAGAGATGCTTCCCGCTGACTACACTATGATGACGGCTAATCGTATGAAACTTTTTGCACACTTTGATAAAATGAGAATCTTAGAGTGGTTGACACTTTATGGGCGGCAGAATGTTACTGAAATTGTTAATGGGATAGAACTGGAGCAACTTAAAGTATCCCAATTCTTAAAAAAACTTCGTGATGATGGTTTTGTTACTGCTGAACGACAAGGGCGTTTTATTTTTTACAATATTACCGATGGCGTACATAAAACCTGCATCCAATGTATTCACAAAAGATACAACGCACTCAAAGATAAAAACGATTTTTAATTTTGTGAGTGACGACTTTTCATATAAATTTGTTGTGATATTTTTGCAATGATTTCCGCATTGGTTTCATCGCTCTCGTAAGAATCGGATACCATGATTGTCAGATAATATTTTTTATTGCCTACTTTAATAATAGCTGCATCATTGTCGGCGATTTTCTTTCCATCTTGCAACCTTGACGAGGAACCGGTTTTATGCGCCACATTTACATATTTAGGTAAATATCCTTTTATCTTATTGGCTCCGGTTACTGTGCTTTGCATAATTGACAATAACTCTTTATGCAACTCTTCAGAAAATAATTTGTTCTCATCTATCATTTTCAGTAATGCTAAAATTTCATGAAGAGGAGCCCTATTTTGATATTGCGTCATATCTGCTCTATTCATTATATCTTCGGTTACTTTTATTTCTGTTTCCGGCAAGCCTATCGCATGAATATATTTTTCTACCGAATCTGTTCCACCTACCCACTTGATAAGAATATCGCAAGCATTGTTATCACTTTCTGCCACCATATAATATAGAAGCTCATGCAGAGATAAGTTTAAATTTTTGACACCATATTTTTCACGTAGTGGGCTATAAGTATTTTCTTTTATATCAGCAGAAGAAATATTTATTTTGTTTTCCAGATTTAATTTTTCACGATTTATTTTATCTAATACCGCAACAGCTACATGCAACTTAAAAACACTTAATAAAGGATATTTTTTTTGATTATTTTGATAGGTTACTTGATTATCCGCATAGCCTATTCCGATATTTGCTTTATAGCCTGCATATTGCTCGCTTATTGCCTTCAAATTCTGTTCTGTCGCATTATTGGTTCTTACAAACCATACAATCAATGCAAGCAATAAAACAGCACCAAGAAATAATATTCTTTGTATTTTCATCATCTCTTTCTCCGGCAATTAAAAAACCGTTCCTTATTGCTAAGGAATGGTTTTTAGTGGCTCCGACTGCTGGGCTCGAACCAGCGACCAATCGGTTAACAGCCGATTGCTCTACCACTGAGCTAAGTCGGAATAATACTTATTGGAGGCCGGTACCGGAATTGAACCGATGTACAAGGATTTGCAGTCCTCTGCATGAGCCACTCTGCCAACCGGCCAACTCAAAGTACCAACGTCAACGTGGTGATTTGTATATATACATAAAAAATTTTGAACGTCAATATATTTTTTTTAAAAATGTTATTTTTTTTTATTCTGTGTATATCTTATAAAATAATTCCATAAAATTCTTTGTTTTGCTACAACTTCATTAATATTTTTTGAGGAGTTATAAATATGAAAATTGCAGTTGCTTCCGATCACGCCGGATTTGAAATGAAAGATTTTATTGCTAAAACTCTTTCTGAAAAAAGTTATGATGTCTTAGATTTAGGGACTTCTGATTGCTCTTCAGTGGACTACCCTACTTTTGCAGATAAAATGGCTCATTGTATTTTAGAACATCAGGCTGATCTGGGGATTTTAGTTTGCGGTACAGGAATCGGTATTTCTATTCGGGCAAACAGACACAAAGGCATTCGCGCGGCTCTTCTTTATTCTGATGAAGTCGCTCAAATGGCTAAACAACATAATAACGCTAATGTTATTGTTTTTGGCGGACGTACTATGGATAAAGATGATGTTTTACGTAGAATTGATATATTCTTAAATACTCAATTCGAAGGGGGAAGACATCAGAAAAGAATCGATTTACTTGATTTGTAATTCGTGATTATTGGAGTTAAGGATATATAAAATGAATTTGAAAACTTTTGATGAAGATATTTATGCGGCTATCAATGATGAACTTGGCAGACAACAAAATAATGTCGAATTAATCGCTTCCGAAAATATTGTTTCTAAAGCGGTTTTGGAGGCGCAAGGCTCTATCCTCACTAATAAATATGCCGAAGGTTATCCAGGACATCGTTATTATGGCGGGTGCTCCTTTGTAGATAAAATTGAGCAACTGGCTATCGATAGATTAAAACAACTGTTTAATGCGCAATTTGCTAATGTGCAACCTCATTCCGGTTCTCAGGCCAATATGGCTGTTTTCGGCGCATTGCTTAAACCAGGTGATACTATCCTCGGTATGAGCCTTGATGCCGGCGGACACTTAACTCATGGCGCAAAAGTTTCTTTCTCCGGTAAGTGGTTTAATTCTATCCAATATGGCGTTGAAAAAGAATCCGGTCTTATTGATTATGAACAAGTGCGCAGTTTGGCACATCATCATAAACCGAAACTTATTATTGCAGGTTGCTCTTCTTATCCGCGGCAAATCGATTTTGTTAAATTCAGAGCTATTGCTAATGAATGCGGTGCTTTTCTTATGGTTGATATGGCTCACTTTGCCGGTCTTGTTGCCAGCGGTCTTTATCCGAATCCTTTAACCTTTGCAGATGTTGTTACCACTACAACTCATAAAACTTTGCGTGGTCCTCGCGGGGGGGCTATCTTAACTAATAATGCCGATATTGCTAAAAAAATTAATTCAGCTATCTTCCCCGGAATGCAAGGAGGACCTCTTGAACATGTTATTGCAGCTAAGGCCGTTTGTTTCAAAGAAGCTCTTAGCGATGAATTCAAAATTTATTCCGAACAGGTTATTAAAAATGCAAAAGTTTTAGGGGAAACTCTTTTACAACGTGGGCTTAAACTTGTTACCGGCGGAACCGATACGCATTTGCTCTTAGTTGATTTGACGCCCAAAGGAATTAATGGAAAAGAATTAACCGAGGCTCTTGAATTGGTTAATATTACTGCCAATAAAAATGCTATTCCATTTGATCCTCTTCCCCCTTCTACAACCTCCGGAATCCGCCTTGGAACACCGGCCGGTACAACGCGCGGCTTTAAAGAAAATGAGTTTATCCTTATCGGTCATGCTATTGCTGATATTGTTGATGCACTGCATACCCCTGCTATTGATGAAGTGAGCGCTAAAACTAAAGCGAAAATTTTGGAATTGACAGCAGCTTTTCCGATTTATAAAGATTAGAGTTATCTATTATTGCTCTTGTTTGAGGCTAAAGTTCTTAATCGAATTTTAGCCTCTTTAGTTACTTGATAAGAATCGCAAATTTTACTTATACTTTTTTTAAAAACAAATTCATCTAACGGTGTGGTTAGTAAGAAATCTTCCGTTGGTTTGGGATACTTCACAAACATCATGGATAAAAGCCATGCCACCGCCATTTTATCATAAAAGCCTATATATTTTTGTTTCTGAATGAGCGAAAATATTTTTTCTGAATATTCGTCATTGATAAAATAACTCAATACTAATACATAGAAAAAGCGTATTTCGTATTCTTTGGCACTTTGGCTATAAAACTTAAAAGAATCCCAATATATTTTTTGCTGTTTTTTAGCATCTTTTAAACTTGAGCAAAAAACATCGCAAACTGCCCAACTATTTATATATGGAACAAAATTCTTTATTCTTTCAACCTTATGCGCATCTTTATTTTGAGCTACCAACAACGAATACAACATCAATTCTTCTTGATATTCAAACTCGCTTACCGGAATCCGCAGATATTCTTCGGCTCTTCCTTCTCGCAGAATCTGTGTTGCTAATTGACGTAACTTTGGTATTCTAACCCCCAATAACTTGATATTCCGAGGTAGAAGTTTAGCGGAGAAGTTTTGATATTCTTGCTCCGCTTCTTGTTGCAATTTTGTTAAAATCTCAATACGCATTGCGCTCTATGTCTTTTAAATACAATATGGTTTCTTGTTCCAGCTTAGAGGCCGCATCTTCATCACATACATATATTCCGTGACGGTGCATTTGTAAAGCACTCACCGCCCAGCGATGATTGACACTCCCTTCTATTGCAGCTTTAGTCGCTTCCGCTTTTGTCTCTCCGGTTGCCAATATCATTACCTCTTTGGCATCCATTATCGTTCCGGTACCAACCGTTAAAACCGTATGCGGTACTCTGCTTAAATCATTACCGAATAATTTTGCTTTGGCTTTCATTGTTTCGGTCGTTAATGTCTTTACACGCGTATGCGAATCTAATGATGAAAACGGTTCATTGAATGCAATATGGCCATCTGCTCCTACTCCGCCGACGAATAAATCTATTCCGCCTTTCTGGCGAATTGCCAATTCAAAATTTGCACATTCTTTTTCATAATTTTTTGTTCGACCATCCAGAATATAAATATTTGCTTCTTTTGTGTCTACATGCTTTAATAAATACTCATCCATATAACTGCGGCAACTTTGTGGGGCGTTTTTTTCTAATCCGATAAATTCATTCATACAGAATATTACAACATTAGCAAATGATAGCTTTCCCGCACGATTTAATTCTACTAATTTCTTATACATTCCTTTGGGCGTATCTCCCATAGGCAACCCTAATACAAAAGGTTTGGTTGAGGTGGGACGTGCTCGCTTGATACGGTAGGCTATATATGTCGATGCCCAGTCGGTTACTTCTTCATAGTCTGATTTTATTATGACACGCATGGCACTTCTCCCTTATATATTCTTTTGTTTTATGCTATGATTTAATATATAAAAAAATTAGTAAACTTTTTGCTAATGCTTATCAACGTATTCATATGTTTTTGTGCGCACATTGTAGCGGCAGTCATAGCTCTGATACTCGGGTTTTAGGATATATAAATCATCTCGATTTAGTGGCGTATACATTTCTTCCAATAGATGGTTACTTATCCAATGTATCGGATGTACCCCTATTTCACCGCGATACTCTCGATAGGTGTCATAATAATTCTTACCATAGATGATTTTCGGCCGATATTTTCTAATCAAACTCTCTAAATCTGATGTCGGACGTATTCCTATTGTTGCAGCGATCACATCTATTTGACCTTTTAAATTCCAGATGAAATCTATGTCTTTATTAAATAAATTGTATCCTATTCTGTAACCGTTCACAACATAGTCGCAAGGATTGGTCAAACTTAATACATAACCGGCTGCCCCATATTTGTATTCATCCCCTACCGTAATGCGCTGTCTGTATATGTTTGCATATATTCCGCCTAAAATTAGAAAATATCCGGCACATAGGTAAATTATCCATTGTTTCTTTTTTATCATTTCAGATACTACCACTCCGGCTAATATTGATGCTAAAGCATGTAATAAGGCAAAGTAATATACAAACGGCGTGAAATAATATATGCGGATTATGTATTCTATGATGAAAATTAAGGCGAATGTTTTTATATATAGATTTCCCGTATACACATTTTTTATCAATGCGTATATCGCTAACAATATCGGAACTGTCATTTCAAAACTCGGATGTATAAAACGACGGGTATAAAAAACATCCGGAATATGCGAATTTAACTCAAAATTAGCTTTTATGTACATTATCAGTACACCTTCATAGTACAGAAAAGCTAAAAATACCGCAAATATTAATAATGGAATACTGCCGCTTATAACACAATCTTCTAATTGGACCTTTTTTTCTTTTATCAACCATAAAACGACGCAACCTATCCCTATTACAATCAATGCCGCTTTTTGTGTAAACATAAATGATGCAAAAAACAGCATAAACGATATAAAAAGTGACAGCATGCGCTTATCTCGCATATAGCAAAATAAATAATATATGCCGACAATGATAGCTGTCGCCATAAAATTATCCGGCTTAAAATCTTTGTTATATAAACTTTCTTGAGGAAGAGCGCATAGCGCAGCCGCAATCAAACCGCCCAATCTATCAGATAAAAAATCTTTATGTAGACGATATATGTACCACAACATTATTAAAAATACAGTTACCGTCAGCATATTAACGGCATCAACCGCTCGCAAGCTGTATTCATAATATCCAACTAAGGGAGCTCCTATATACCATAATAACGGATTATGGTGTTGAAAGAAATCTTTGTATGGTAATTTTCCGCACCAAACCAGCCATGACGAGTGGACGTGTTCCAGCGTATCGCCATCTCCCGAACCACTGTATATTACTGTCCAATATAATAATCCGCCGCAAAAAATGAGGTATAACATTAAAAATATTTTTATTATATTGTCCTGCTTAAAAAACATTACCTATCGGTTCCTTATAAAAATATTCCCAACTGTCTTCCTGCACATTGTACTGGCAACGGCGCTTTGCTTGATATTCCGGCTTTAGAATGAATATATCTACAAACGGTGATTGCATATAATATTTATCCCTTATAAAACTATCTACCCAATGTACCGGAATTTCAATATTTTGTTGGTGTAATTTTTCATCCCAATATGGTCCGGTGTATATAATTCGAGGAAAATATTTTAATATTACCTGATTTAAATTCGATAATGGGGCTAATCCTATTTTATTACCAATGACATCTAATTGTCCGTTTAAATTCCAGTAATAAGTTACGTCTTTGGTGAAAATACCATAAGTTAAACCGTAGCCGTTTAATATAGAATCGCAACGATTGGTTTGATCTAAAACATATTTAGGAGTTATGTATCTGTAAAAATAAGGTGGCATTTTCTTTTCTGCACAATATGAATAAAATGCATACATTCCCGCTAATGATAAAGCTATGAAAATATAAGTGCTCCATTTCCAGCGATTTATTAATTTCCAAATAAAAGCACCCGCCATTATACCATTCAATATTTGCAGTTGATAATAATAGTGTCTGTCCAATGAAAAATAAAAGAAACGTTGAACTGCTTCGGCAATCCATAGTAAACATATTATTCTGACATAGAGGTTGCCTTTATATAAAAAATATCCACACGATAAAAATGCTATTGCGCTGACGACATAAAATTCTGTTCTTGTCGTTTCAACAAGTCCGCCATAAACGTCTGGTATGTAAAGATTAAAAATATAGTTTGCCAGCCAATATCTCTCAACCATATCATGATAAATCAACCATGATAAAAATATTATTGTTCCAATTAGAGGTAAAATCAGAGCTTTGCCAAAATCCTTTATCTCTATATTTCCGGCATAAAGTTGATAAACTACTACAGCTCCAACAAATACTAGCAAAAAAATTACTTTTTGCATAAACAGAAATGATATAAACAAACTTAAAAATGACCTGACTAAATCTTTCGTTTGCTTTTTTTCCAGATATGCCAGAAGGTAATATATACCGACCATAAAAGTAAATACCATATAGTTATCCGGGCGATAATCTTCTCCGCTGAAAATTGTAAACGATGGAAAAATTGATGCGATACTTAATAGCGCAGCATACCAACTATGCGCAATAAAACGTCTGACAATTAAACCTGTTACGAATAAACTGCCAAACATAATTAATGTTGAAATGATGCGGACTACGTCAAATAAAGATATATCGTAGGCCAGATATCCTGCTAGCGGGGCAAATATATACCATAATAAAGGGTTATGATGTTGAAAAAAATCAATATATGGAATCTGACCACTGTATATCAGCCATGTTGAGTGTAAGTGCTCTATATCATCACCTGTTTCCGGCTGATGATTATATAATACCCAGAATGCGGCTCCAATACCAAATAGTATTTGTAATACAAAATATACTTTTGCTAATATCGGCAATGCCGTCGTTGGTGATTTATCCTCTGCCGGTTCAGACATTCTCTCTCCCTTGTTTCTTTATATAAGAATCGCTGAAACTAAGCTACTCCTGATGAGGTTTCACTTCCTGAAGGGTTATCTTCCGCAGGAATTACATCCGGCAACATTCCTATTGCTTTTTTACGCTTCAATTTATTTACAAATTTAATTGAACGTTGCGCATCCCATTTCTTTTTACCTTCTTCCCTTTGGAAAATGTGCTTATATATTTCTATTGCTTGATCAAATTCAGATAACTTAGTCAAACAAGATGCCAATCCATCATAAAGTTTATGATGATAGCGTCCATCCACTAAATTTTTAGCCTTATTATAGCACTTTAGCGCATCTTTGAACTTAAACATTTTTTGATATACGAAACCAATACTAATCCATGCTTGGATTTCTGTACTATCTATATTCAAAATTTTTGTAAAACATTTCAATGCAGAATCGTTATCTCCCATCAACTGATAGGTTACACCAATTCCATTCCACGCTTTTACATTTGATTTATCTAACGCTAAAACTTTTTTGAAGTATCCGATAGCTCTTTCATATTGCTTCAATTTTTGTAGAGTAACAGCAATACTTAACAATGTTTGCGGATGTTTCGGATCAATTTGATATGCTTGTTGTAAAACATCAAGAGCTTCTTTAAATAAGAACATGTGTTGCAAAGCAATTGCTTTACCATTTAAGGCTTCCAAAGATGTCGGGTCATTTGCATATGCTTCTTCAAAGCAAGTAATAGCCTCTTTATAGCGACCACGCATACTTAATGTTACGCCTTTATTGTTAAGTACTTCCACTGATTTCGGATTGATTGCCAAAGCCTTATCAAAGCATTCTACAGCTTCTGTGTATTTGCTCATCTTCTGATAAGCAAACCCCTTTGAATTTATAGCTTTCCATGAATCGGGCTGTTGGGTCAAAAACTCATCAAACTGAGCTATTGCCTCTCTGCACATTCCTGAATCTAAAAGTTCCTGCCCTCTTTTGTAGGCATTATTATCACTTAACTTAACCATATTCTTTCTCTACATAGTTTTACAAAATAATTTATTGTGCATTATATGGTTACTTTTTAGCCTTTGTCAAGATAAAAAAATACATAACTTCTGTTCATTAGCTTATTTTTACCTTAAGTTTTTTTACGAGCGCAACTATTGACAAAAAATATTTTTGGCGATACATTTTGTTTCCTTATCATTAACTTTATGTTTCATTATTTAATTTTTATATCATTATGGAAAAAACAAATGTTTGCAAACTTTCTTTTTGGAAGAAACATGCGCTGTTGCGTCAGTTGAAAAAAGATCCGGCTTCTGTTCCTCAACAGTATCAAGCGGCTTTATTGGATGCGGTATCGGCGAAGACTTTTCAGAATTACTATTCTGATTTTTCTAAGTTCGCACCAGAAACTTTTGATGTTCTTTTGGAACCGCGCAACAAAGAGAAATTTAAGTACTGTAAATTCTTGAACTTTAAGCCAACTCAAATTGCTCAGAGAATTGTTCAAAAAGGAACAGATGAACAAGTGTTGGATGTGTTGGAAACGCATTGTTGCACATTGGGCAATGTTCTTTTAGAACGTCCGTCTGAATTGTTTGAAAGATATGTCCGCCGAATGGAAACCATTCCTTTAAATTTATGGAAGGAAATCATCAAACAAAAACGGGAAGATTTGATTTTGATGTTTCTTAAATTCAGAAACCAAGATAATGTCTTATCTGAGCAGTATGTGAATGCTCTTTTTGATTCTGCTTTGGAGAAAAGTATTCAGGCTTACTTGGAACAAAATTCTGTTTTTGGATTAACCAGAGTGAGCTTGTATATATTGAAATCAGGCGATTTTGCCCTTTGCAAAAAGTTGCTTGAGAACAATCCATTAACATCTGCTGCAGAATATAATCAGTTGTTTAAGCTTAATCAGCCGGAGCTTATTTTGATACTGGTCCAAAAAATGCTTCAGGCTGATGAAGATATTGCTTATGAGGTTCCAGTTGGTTTTGAGGTTGCTCTTATTAATAGCGGTGCTATTGAAGCTATTAAGCTTTATATGCAAAAAAATGAACTTGGTTATTGGGCTACTTTCTGTCTCTTTGAAAACGGAAATGAGGAACTTATACGTTTCTATTTGAATACTGATCACTTTGAAGAGTGTCAAAAATTTCCGGTTGATGCGGCGGCTTTGCCTCTTTTTTCAGGCAAAAATACCAATCTTCAATGGTACTACAAAAACAAATTCGGTCTTCCATATCAGTTGGAACGCAAGTTGATACTTTCTGAACAAAAGGAGCTCTCAAACTATATCTGCGCTTATGAGCTATATCCTTTGAACGCAGCACTGTTAATGGAAAAAGGTCCTGTTGACGATGCGATTGCGTATTTCCAAAAGTATCCGTTACCGGGTATTGCTGAAGTTGCTTTGTTCAAAAACGGTAGCGATAATGTACGTAAGGCTTATATTGATTTTTTGCTCGAAAAGCAAGCTCTTGTTTGTGAAGCTGCGGAAAAGTATTTTGTTAAATTTGCACCTAAAAATAAATTGGTGACTTATTTGCAAAATAATTCTCAAACTCCTCTTAAAAGTGTAGAGGGCGAGATTGCTTTGTTAAAACGAGAAGATTTTGATTTGCACCATGTTTATGTAGAAAAATTTGGCTTTGAAAGTCAAGCTCTTGTTTCGTTTATTCAATGCGGTTCATTTGATTTTTGGAAATCTATTTTCAAAAATTATCTGATTGAAGATGAAGTTTTAAGCGCCTTGATTGATAGTGGCAGAAAATCTTTGATGATTGAATTCTTTAAAGAAGCTGACTTGAATAAAGAACTAGAACTCAAACTAATCCATTCCGATTTTTCTAAAACCGAAAAGGCTGTTTGTTTCTACTTGGACAAGTATGATTTGTGTACTGAAAATGAAGTTGAATTAATTAAAATCAACAACAGCAAATTGATTAATATATATTTGGCGAAACATTCTCTCTCTAAAGAAGCTGAAGAACTATACGCCTCTATGTATTAGACTTTGCTACTTATTCAAACTGCTTCCGATTTTTTCGGAGGCAGTTTTTTTGTTTGCCATCATCCTTGACAAAAAATATTTTTTAGTTTAATTTAGCGCTACTTTTATAATTTTATGTTTCACTATTAATTTTTTATCATTATGGAAAAAAAGTTAAAAGACCTTCTGTTTGGGCTACCAGACTTGAAGTATGGAAGTTTAAAAGAAATCATTCTTATGTTATTCCTCCCGAGCATCATTTGAATATGATTGAATTTAAGGGATGTTCTAAAGAAACTTTGGCTTTGTATTTAGAGTGTTGCCATGTTATCTCCGGTGAAGCTCTCCAAATTTTATTGAAAGATAAAAATACGGAAATGCTTCATTTTATCGCTGAGCATGCTACTGATTTATTGCTTTCTCCTGAAAACGAAAAGGCTTTTATTGCTAAATTCGGGTGTGAAATATTGATTAAAAACCATATTTGTTTGTCGGAAAACGGTACTTTAAAATTCTTACAAGGCAAAAGCTTTTCTTCTATTCCTTCTGCGTATTTAAATTATCTGACATTCTCTCCCCAAAACGAGGCTTGTCTATTGAAGTTGAAAAATCCTAAACTCGCTTGTGAGTATCTTTCGGAGCATATTGTTAACGCCGATAATCGTCGACTTGTTCTTCTTTATGATAATCCAGAGGTTTTTAAGGCTTATGGACAACGTAACTATTTTGACGAACTCTTTGCGGATATTGTTAAAACGAAGTCCTTAGAAATTTTTGAAATTGCTTTGAAAAATCTTTCTTCTCTTTCTTTTGAAGATGAGAAACTCTTGATTGATAGGAATGACCCCGCATTTATTGCAGCCTTTATTGAACAGGCTAATTTTTCTGACGATGCAATTGCATATCTGGTGCAACATGCTTCTGATGAGATGTTTGAGGCATATGTTAAACATTGGAATTTTCCTTTTGATAGTTGTGATGATTTGATTTATCAAAGACTTTTTGAGCCTCGTCATATTGAACTTCTTAAAGCTCATTTAAAGGAATTCGTAATTCCGGGCAAATTTGAAGTTCGTTTGTTGGAAAGCGGTAATAAAGAGCTAATTGAACTTTATTTTAGTGCCGAGATTCCTCTTTCTCCGGAAACTAAGGCTTGGCTTTTTGAGCATCCTCAATCAGAATATGTGGCTAATATACTTCAGCATATTGATAATTTGGGCGTCTTAGGTGAGACAAAATTGTTTCAATCCGGCGATGATGCAAAAATCAAAAACTATCTTGAAGAACATTCTCTTAATTTAATTAGTGAGACGGCTTTTTTCAAATTCGCTTCACCTCATTTGTTGATTGATTATTGTTCTTCCTACAATCCCTGCGGACCGGCTCAAATTGCCTTAATTAGAAGAAAAGATGTTGATGTGGCTCTTTGGAAACAACTTTGGGATAATGATTTTTGGGATTTTGATGGAGGTGCTTTGAGAATCTTCTTAAACGAAGCAGATGATGATACTATCCTTGCTTATTTCCAATATTGCGAAGATAATTATGAGGATTTTTCTCTTGAACCCGATGATTCCGAATCTGCTTGCTCCTTGCCCTTAAGTGAGATTTTATATCATCGAAATTTGGCAAAATCTGCTATGTTCTTCATTTCAAAAGCCTCCCTTTCTGATGCGGATGAATGCGCTTTGGCTTTGTATGGTTCAAAAGAACTTATTCAAAAATATCTGAAGGATAATGATTTTGATTCAGAAGCTGAAATGTTGTTATTGTGTCGTGGTGACAAAGAGCTTGTTCGACAGTATATTTCAAAATACGAAATTTATGATGAAAATCAATGCTATTTGTTCAATTTTGATGATTGGGATTTGATAAAATTCTATCAGGATAAACACGGCTTTTCTGATAATGATATCGTTGAGGCTCTTGAAGATTAATGACTTCTTTATTAAAGACTCCTTCTTTATCGAAGGAGTCTTTTTTATTGACAATATCTCTTTTTCTCCCTAATCTTCTCGTTAGTTAAGTAATTTTATGTTTCATTATTAAAATTTTATATTTATGGAAGAAAAAGTTTGTCCGGATAGGACGCCGTTATTAAAAAAAGCAAAATGGGCTATTCGTAAATCTTATTGGTTTAATTGCCCATTGCCGGCTGAATATCATTCCATTTTGATTAATCAGGAATGTTGTTCCGAATATTGTATGCAAGTGTGTTTGCAAAATTGTTCTTTGACTTCTGACAATGAAGTGCTTTTATTTGATAAATACGGAGCCGATAAACCCGATATTTTGATCGAATATATCCGTATCCATGGGGCTCAAGAGGCTTTATTGCTTAAACTCATAGAAACTAAAAATATTAAATTGTTAATATGCTTTGTGAATTATAAAAAGAGCCGGTATTTTCATGATGTTTATGTCTTATCCGAAAATGCACAAATCGCTCTCGTTAATTCTAATGATCCCGATTTCTTTTGGCTGGTTCTTTCTCAAAAAATTTGGTTGACAGCTAACGCTTTTGAGCGCTTATTACAAAACGGAAACTATGATATGTTTGAAACATATTGCAAGTATTGTTATGAAAAAGGTTCTGAAAAGTATTTTTATAACAAATGGCTTGATATACTTCTTGAACATAAAAACGAGAAAGCTATTGAATTGGTTGTTACTCGTTTTCGCTTGGATATATCTTCGTTGGTTAAGTTGGTTGAGCATCATCTTGAAAAATTTGTAGAGATTTATTTTCGCCTTTACAAAATCAACAAAGATGAACAATGTTTTATGGTCAATGGCCGGAATAAAAAACTTATTGCTTTATACATCAAAAATAAACCTTTTGCAAAAAAAGCTCAAATAGAGCTCGTTAAATCAGGTTGCCAAGATTTGCTTAGAATGCATTACCTCAAGTATGGTTTGGATGATGAAGTAATTGTTTTTCAGGCTAGCCTTAATAATGTTAAAACGTTCTTAAACGTTCAATAAAACTTTATTACTTTTAAAGCCCCGTTTTTGAATTGTCCTTCCCTAAAGTCGGACAGTTCATTGCGGGGCTTTCTCTTATTTCTCTATTTGAGCTGTTTGCGGGGCTGCTAAAAAACAGCCTTTTAACCAAATATTGATTTGTGCCGTAATCAC
The DNA here is from genome assembly GCA_949297665.1 of uncultured Alphaproteobacteria bacterium. Lineage (GTDB taxonomy): Bacteria > Pseudomonadota > Alphaproteobacteria > RF32 > CAG-239 > CAG-267. Next base: position 23,788 of record CASFTO010000020.1, read on the forward strand.
TTCTGCCTCTATTTCATCTACATATCGTATTCTGTTGTTATACCCAAAAGGATTATTTCCTCTATTATTACTGATATTGTCCAGAATCCAGTAAAGTTTCAGAGATACATAGCCGCCATATATTTCGGATAGCATTTTTATTATCATATGGTGCCCATGACACACATATTTTCTTTTTCCTATTGATGTCGGATATTCTACTAATACTTGAATATCTTCAGGATTAATCTGTGCTATGTGCTTGGCACCCGCTATATATGCTGCCGCGCCTCCGTATTCATCCTTTCCGATGTAATGAAAATAATAAATATTATTGCTTTTCGTGATTAATTGTACTTGCATATTTTTCTCTATGTATGCAAGAAATTTTTGTTCCTGTTTTTCGCTTATCATACGCAATATGTTTTTAATTGTTATAATAATTTTTTCTCTGCTTTAGGATTTTATCTTTTTTTATATTTTTTGTCAATAACCTTTCTTGACAAATTTATTGTCCTCCTTATAATACCCTCATCTGTTTAATTTTATGTCGTACTATTTTATTTTTTTTACAATTATGAATGCTATTGAAATTTGGAACAAATTTCTTGCTGATAAACAGCAGATGTCTGACGAAGATGAACTTGTTTTTGTCCGCGATGGTTCGGATGAGTGGATTTTGAATTATACTCAGGAGTTTTCTTTAGGAGAAAATGCAGAACTTTTGCTTATTAAATCTCGTTCCTTTTTTGTTGTTCTTGATTATATCCTTTGTTCGGAAGAACCCTTTTTTATTCAATCTGAAAAGGCTTTACTTGAAAGAAAAGATACTAATCTTATCTTGAAATATGCTCGTAAATTCGGTTTCGTTCAAGAACTTCATGAATTTATGGCGGAAACAGCTTCCGATGATGTATTGCGTGCCTATTTTACTGAGGAACAACTTTCTTCCGCCGGTGAAATAAAACTGATTGAACGTCATGATGAAAAGCTCTTTCAAGCCTATGTCGAAGAACACGTCTTAAACGAAATGTCGGAACATTATTTGATTAAAATGAAAAATTATGATTTTTTCAAAATATATGTTTCCGAACATGGGCGCATTGCTCAGTCTTCCTTAAATCTGCTGGCAAATTCTCATGATGAAAAATTGTTAGATATTTTTCGAGAATTTTGTTTGTGTTGAAAATTTGCTCTTAAAAAAACTCTCTATCCGTTATAGATAGAGAGTTTTTTTTACTTAGAATTCGACTATGGATTTTCCGTTTCGCCAATTTTGTTCTATCTGTTCTAATGAGCGCCCTTTGGTTTCCGGAATATATTTCCAGGTGTAAAATAAACTGAAAATTCCGACTACTCCGAAAATACTAAATGTTAATGCCTCGCCTATGGTTGCAAGTAACGTCGGGAAAATTAACGCTACAATGAAATTAAATACAAAATTGGACATTGTCGCTATGCTCATCGCTGTTCCTCTTATCGCCAACGGCATAATTTCGGATATCAATATCCATGCTATCGGACCCAATGAAAAAGCAAAACTGGCTATGAACGTTATTATACTTCCAACCGCTATCCATTTGGTGTCATATCCATAGTTATTGCTCAACCAGAAAGATGTTGCCAAAACAAATAAACTTACCGTGATACCACTTAACCCCGCATACAATAATGGTTTGCGCCCCAGTTTATCGGTAAAAAATATTGCCACGAACGTCATTGCAAAATTAACTACCCCAACACCTACCGATGCATACAACGCACCGATGTTGTCCGTGAAACCTGCCGCCTTAAATATTGTTGCGGCGTAATAAATTATCGTATTTATTCCGGTGCAAATTTGAATGAACATGATAAAAATTCCAACCAGTACCGGTCGCAACATCCATTGTTCAAAAATTTTTCCTTGTTTCTTTTCACTCACTTTTAATGTGGCTTGGATTTCTTGGATTTGTTTGTCCGCATCTTCTTCCGGTTCTATTTTTTTGAAAATTTCTTTGGCTTCATTATAACGCCGACGGCTTATCAACCAACGCGGTGTATCCCCTAGAAAACTGATACCTATTAACAATATAACCGCCGGTATCAATCCTGCTCCCAACATCCAACGCCAGTTATATTCCGAAAGAGCAAATATCCTATTGATTAAATATGAAAACAATATTCCCGCCGTAATCGCTAATTGATACAACGAAACCAACATGCCTCTTACTCTTTGCGGCGACAATTCCGATAAATACAAAGGAATGACAAAATTAACCATACCAATTGCCAAACCCAGTATCATGCGGCCCAATACTAACCACCCCACACTCGGGGCGAATCCGCAAATTATCGAACCTATTGCAAAAATTGTTGCTGTGGCGATAATCACTTTTTTCCGCCCGTAAACATCTGCCAATACACCATTGACAGCCGCGCCGACAACGGCTCCGACTAATGCAGAACTTACCACCCAGCCTTGTTGTAATGTGCTTAACGGCCAGCTCTCGTTTATGTACAATAATGCGCCGGAAATTACTCCCGTATCAAATCCGGAAAGCAGCCCGCCTAATGAGGCTATTCCCGCAATCACATATAGTAAAAAGTGCTTTATACGTCCCTTGTGTTGAATTGTTGTTGCATTCATAACGGATGTCCTTTCACTCTTTTGTTTCTTGCTTTAATCTAGCAAAAATAGTTTTAAAATTGTTTAATGACTTCTCCTTTTTGATTGACAAAAATCGACAAATCTGTTATTTTCGTTTTCGGTTAAATATAATTTAGTTACAGCTATGAAAAGATTAATTATTTTTAGACATGGTGATTATGACGAGTACAAAAATTTAATTGAAACTTGTGCTCAAGATCTTTTTCGAAAAGCTCGTCACATACAAGAATTTGTCGGTCATCCTGCCGCTATTTTTGCTTCACCTATCAAAAGAGCATGGCAAACCGCTAATGTGCTCAATCTTGCTTTCGGCAATGTCCCTCTGTTTGAAAAAAATGAACTAAGAGATTTTAATGCTCTCAGCATTCCTTATTTTGCAAAACGTTTTGCTCTTGAGGCGCAGCAGAATTTTGCCGACAAAGATGTGCTGGTTTGGGTTACACACGAACCATCCGTGCATGAATTGCTCGGAATTACACTACACACATCCGAATGGATTGTTCTTGAGGCGCCTGAGTGGGAGATGATTTTTGAACCAAAGTTCAGAAAAATCTATCGTTCAGTAAATTTTCTTACTGCTCAAGGTTATTCTGCTAACGAAGCTTTCCGCAAATTGGTGGAATGGACGATGGATGAACTTTCTGATGAAGATGCGCAAAAAATCAGCTCTCTTTTGAAATGATTTTTTCCTTTGTATTTAAGCTCTCCTTTTCGGAGAGTTTTTTTATGTTTACTAATCTTTTTCTTTCGGTATTATATTCGTTAGTTTCATAATTTTAAGGTTTTGTAGAATGGATTATTTAGCGCAATCTAACCTCAATACATCTATGGCTCAGAAAATTATTAGCGACAGCCGTATTATTCCTTTATGGCAGTCTGTTGGGGCTCGTATTAATCTGGTTGGTTCTCTTAGAATCGGTGTATTAGCAAAACACCTTGATATAGATTTTCATGTTTACACTCCTGAACTTGATGTTTCTCAAAGTTTTATAGTTATTTCACAAATAGCGCAAAATCCTGCCGTTAAAAAAATTGAATTTATCAATCTGGCACAAACTGATGAATGTTGCTTTGAGTGGCACATTTGGTATGAAGATGATGACAGAAATTTGTGGCAGATTGATATTATTCAAATCAAAAGCGGTTCTTTTTATGATGGATATTTTGAGCGTGTTGCTGATACCATTAAAGATGCGATGACTGCTGACATGAAGCAGACTATTCTTAAACTTAAATTTGAAACACCCGATAATCTTAAAATTGCCGGTATTGAATATTATAAAGCCGTTATTCAAGATGGTATTACAAATTTTGATGATTTCTTAAAATGGCGTTCAGAGCACCATTTTGAGGGGATTATTGAGTGGTAGATGCGGTTTATACCATTTGTTTGCATACATCAATCCATGTAGAAGTCGGCGTATAATTTTTTAATTCTTCCGGCGTTACTTCTATGGCGCTGTTTGAACTACCACACGCAGGATATACACTCTTAAATCTTTTTAATGACTCGTCTAAATATATCGCAACATTCTCCGGAACACCAAACGGGCAAACTCCCCCTATCGCATGGCCCGTGCGTTCTATTACTTCTTCTGCTGTCAACATCTTAGCTTTAGTGTGAAAGTAGGCTTTATATTTGCCATTATCAATTTTACAATCTCCAGCGATTACTATCAATATTGTTTTTTCTTTGACTGCAAATGATAATGTTTTGGCAATGCGACATGGTTCGCAACCCAGTGCCTGAGCCGCAAGTTCTACTGTTGCACTTGATACCGGAAACTCTAAAATTCTATTTTCCGCTCCAAATTGTTTTAAATACGCTTTTACTCTTTCCAAACTCATTTTTACTCCTTTATTCGCATTGTAATTTTGCCATACAGATTTTTTAAATTCAATTTAATATGTTTTTTAAGTATACTTTTATTTGCCTATAAAAAAATTGGTCTAATCTATTAGGCATTTTGTTTTCTTTTTTTATTTGTTCTTCATATAATTTATTAAGCCGATGATTATAAATAATTAGCATATTCAAAACAAAAATAAATTTTTATAATATATTAAGATGTTATGAATTATATTCTATGTTAAATATATTTTGTTTTTATTTTGCATTGAGCATTAAACAAAAAATACAATATAATGAAAATGTGTATTTGATGTAATTATTTAGTTTAACACAATATTTTAGGAGACGGAATATGACTGCATATAAACAAACAGCAAAAACTATTGATGATATAATCGGAAATCGTGATTGTATGGCTGTTGCTAAATTACCTATAAGAGAAATGGTTACAAAGGTTATTCCTGGTGAAAAATATCTTTGCACTGATACTGGTGAATATTCTATCGCTAAAGAGGGGGAGGCTCTTATTACCAGACAATATCCTGATGGAAGTAAAGACACATATAAAAATAAAAAGGGTCCTAAATATGAATTTGAAGCAGGGCAATCTTGGGATAATCTTCAACCGGGAGAATCTGCTTTTGGTAAATTAAAGGACGGACCAGAATATGATAGATTTGCTATATTAGCAAAACCCGAAGATACGGTTGACGCTGTATGGGATGAAACTCAAAAAGTAACCAGACCTAATTCTTTTGTAACTGTTATTTATGCTAATAAGGAATTTAATCTCGAAGGTGATAAGAGATGGGAAAGTAAACAAATTGTATTAAATAATAATGCCGGAGATATTCACCCTATTGATACTGAAAGAAAAGATGAAAAAGGTAATCCGGTAGTTATTGGAAAACTTCCTCTTACCGCAAATCCAACTGCTCGCGAAGCTGAATTAAGAGAGTATGTCGCTCAACATTATAATGGCGAAATGCCGAAACATCTATTACCTGTTATCAGAAATATAAATGCTGAAAAGAATTTGGGCATGACTAAAGTAATGATGCATAATAGAGGTAATACGGGTAAATAGCAGAAAATTCATCTTAAAAACTGTAAAGCCGTTGTAATACGAGTATTGCAACGGCTTTTAATTATGACTTTTACTATTTTTGTGTTACTTTGGTTATTGCCTATTTATCATAAAAAAACACGAATTCAAACGATATGTTGTTAAACGTGTTATCCCTATTATGTGAATACGAAAAGAGGGTTGCAATTTCTTGCAACCCTTTGAAAATATTTGATATTCTCGTAATACCAATTAACGTTTAGAGAATTGGTATGAACGACGTGCTTTGGCACGACCATATTTCTTACGTTCTACAACACGATCATCTCTGGTTAAGAAACCGGCTTGTTTCAATATCGGACGTAGTTCCGGTTCATATTCGTTAAGAGCCTTAGATATACCGTGTGTAATCGCACCTGCTTGACCAGATAATCCACCGCCTTGTACTGTGCATACTACGTCAAATTCATTTTGACGATTTGTAATTTCAAACGGTTGGTTAATTATCATTTTCAATACCGGACGTGCAAAATATGTGTCTATCGGTTTGCCATTAATGGTAATATTACCTTTACCAGGCATAACCCATACACGCGCAACGGCATTCTTTCTTTTACCTGTTGCATAAGAACGTCCTTGCTTGTCGCGAGAAGGTTTACGTTTTGCTTCAACAGTTGCTGAGTTTGATGCAACAGCTTCTTTGATTTCTGTTAAAGATTCAATTTTCTTATTAGCCATTACAATTCACTCCTTTTGTTCTTTTCATTCATTGACGCAATATCCAAAACTTCAGGATTTTGTGCGCTATGCGGATGGTTTTCTCCTGCATATACCTTTAATTTTGTCATTTGTTGACGTCCCATCGGATTGCGGGAAATCATGCGTTCAACCGCCTTTTCTATTACTCTTTCAGGAAAACGGCTGTCTAAAATCTTTCCGGCTGTGGTTTCTTTAATCCCACCAATCCATCCAGTGTGTTTATAATACTTCTTATCAGTCAATTTCTTGCCTGTTAATTTTACTTTATCTGCGTTGATTACAACTACATAGTCGCCACAATCTAAGTTTGGTGTGTAATAAGGCTTGTTTTTACCGCGAAGCAAAATTGCTACTTGGGCGGCTAATCGACCTAATACGACATCTGTTGCATCAACAACATACCATTTTCTTTTGATATCAGATGGTTTTGTTGCATATGTGTTCATTTTTCAATCTCTTTTCTAAAAATTAAATCAAATTCGTGTTTAATATATGGATATTTCCGTATTTGTCAATATAAAAATTTTACATATTTTCAATATCTTAAATAGCGGTACCATAATACCACAAATTAACTCATTGTTTTTACGTGCTTTTATTCTTTAAGACATTTTTAAATCTAATTCGCCTATATTTTAGTATCACTTTTTTCTATATGGGGGCTCTATGCGGTATTTTATTCTTTTGTTTTTGGGATCGTTATTTTGGCTTTCTTCTGCTTCTTGTTGCTACGCTCAACAGTATTCTTCTAAGCAAATAGCTGCTTATGTTCGAAAAGCTCCAAGCGATGTTGAAAAAAATATTGCTCCTTTGGTTAAATATCTTACCGAACCTTTTGATAACGATTATGATAAGGCTAAATCCATCGCTTTTTGGATTGCTTCTCATATTTACTACGACTCTTATCTGTATAACGGTACCGATAATAAAGATACTTATCTGCGTAAAAGTTATCAGGAACAGACACCTGCAAAACTATTACGTTCGCGGGTGGGTATTTGTGTGGATTACGCCGCCCTTTTTCAAGCCATGTGCCGAAAAGCCGGCATTACCGCTCGCACTGTTAACGGATATGCTTATCCCGCTCATCTTGCTTTCTCGGCTTCCGTTCGACGCAATTATGCTCATGCTTGGAATTATTTTTATTATCGAGGGAAAAAAATTTATGTCGATACTACATTTATGGCCGGCGGCTCCTTAGATGCAGATGAATATCCTAACTCGGCTAAGCGTAAAAGAGCTCTTTATCAATTTAAAAAACAAAATAAAGAAAAAGAACAAACCGCAAGTATTTACGGATATTATTTTGACTTTTCATATAAAGATGAGATATCTCGGAAAAATCGCATTCATCGGGAACAGTAAAGTATTCGTTTTATCCTTGATTCGCTTACCAAAATATGGTATGATTATTTATGAATAATTTGTTGCGGAGATTGATTATGAGTGAATTAAATGAAACTAAAATCAGCCATTCCGGTCACGATAGCAGCGTGGGACAATCTATTAAGACAAATGGTAGTCTTAGCAGTTTCTTATTTGCGGTGTCCTCAAATACGGCAACCTCTTTTACTTGTTCCCAAGATGATTTTGATAAGCTTATGGCTCGGCTTTCTGATGAACAGAAAAAATCTATTCAATTTACCTCAACTAATGGCTTTGTGCATGTAAATGTTTCCCCTTCTGCCAATGATAAACAGGATACTCCTGAAAAAAAATCTCCTTTAAAAAAAGAAGAAAAGTTTTCTCGTGAATCTGAAGAAAAAATGGATGACCAACTTGATAAAAAACGCAAAGAAAAGAAAAAAAATAATAAGAAAAATAAAAAACTTACTCAAAAGAAAACTGCAAAAATAAAAAATGAAGCAGCGCAAAGAGCAAGTAAAATGGATAAATTTCTCGGTCGCTCCAAAAAATTGTCTTCCGTAAAAGATGCTGTCGCTCGTATCGGTCAGAAAAAACTTTTAGGTAAATCTTCAACTAAAGTTTTAGCAAAATCTGCGGCTAAGTCTACGACAAAAGCAACTTCTAAAATTCTCGGAAAAGCCGCTCTTAAATCTTTAGTTAAGAAAATTCCGGTGGTTAGCTTGGCGGCCGGTTGTGTTTTTGCTTATCAACGTGTTAAAGATGGTGATTGGAAAGGAGCTATCGGAGAAGTTACTTCAGGTGCTCTCGGATGTGTTCCGGGAATTGGAACGGCCGCCAGTGTTGCTGTTGACGCCGGACTTGCGGCCAGAGATGTTTATAATGAAAATAAAACTATTTCTCAAGAAAACATGGACGATGTACACTCTGTTAAAATTGTTCCGCAACAAATTCGTGATGAAATTGATAGAAGAGGAATACCTGAAAAATCTTCCGTTAAATATACCGATGCGTCCTTAGCTCCTAATCAAGTTTCCTTATTGCAGAAATTTTCCGAAAATTCTCGTTGAGTTAACTACGGCTTATGTATATCCAATCCGTTTGATTTACAATCAAAATTAAACTGTTAGCTTCTCCTTCTGCTATTCTCCTCTATATTTGATAGATTTTTTTATTTCGTCTTATAAAAAAAATATTTTTCGTTTTATTTTCAGATGTATTGACATACTTGTCGGGGGGAGGTATAAATATTGTCATAATGGGGAAGTGTGTTTGTATATTCCAAATTTAGCTCTCGGTTTGAGGGCTTTTTTTGTGGGCAATTTACAAATGGATAATCCTATTTTTAACCAAGAGCTACGATGTTTTTTTCGTGGCTCTTTTTTGTTTTAATTTTTGTTATGAAAGGAAAAATCATGACTTTTTCATATAATTTTGATGATGATATTCTTGAACATCAACGACTTGTGGATGCGGATAATGAATTGGAATTGAAAAGATTGTTGCGAAAATATGGCTCGTTAGAGGAAATTGAAAAAAATGCAGATATTCGAGATTCAATGGCTTATATGATGGCTAATCAAAATGGGCTGGCTCAGAAAGTCTTAACACAAGAAACCGGAAATTCGCTTTTATCATCCCAAGGCACACAATACGCCAAAAATGATAGGGCTAACCATGCCATTGATGCTAGTGAAGTTACAGGTAATTTGAGTGCGGAGCATGAATCTGGTTCAAGACCTCATGCTCTTGGGCATGATAATGGTGGAGGATATAGTTATGGTTTATATCAGATAGAGACTAAACATGGAACAATGCTAGATTATATAAAATATATCAATAAGCTTCCCCAATATAATCATTTTGCCAAAACTCTTATTGATGCAGGAGGGTATGAAGGAGCGTATTCTGGTTCAGAACGATTTAAAACGGCTTGGAAAAGCTTATCTCAAGATGATCTTTTTAATCAATCTCAGAGACAGTTTATATTAGATAAAAAATTGCAACCTGTAATAAATTTCACAAAGAAAATTAAAGGTTTTAATGTTGAAAAAAGGCATCCAATTATTAAAGAGGTTTTATATTCTTTGGCCACACAACATGGAAATAAAGGAGCTCCCTTTCTTTTGCAAAATGCTTTAGGAAATGATGTGTCTTATTTGGATGATGCCGCAATCATTAATAAAATCTATGATGAACGTAGCAAGGTTGATAAGTATTTTTCTAGAGAAACAAAGAAGGTAAGAGATAATATTTTGTATTATCGATTACCAGCAGAAAGACAAGATGCGTTGCGAGCATTGCAAGAATAGTTTTTTATTGCTCGATAATCAGATTTCTATACAGTGTTTGATAATGTAGGACGTCATATAAGATTTCTTCATATTGGCGTCCTAGTATAATATCATTTTGGGCACGTCCCATATATCCTGTATCATCTTGATTATATAGGATGTTATAGAAAGTCAATGTTCCTGTTTCAATATTATCAAGTGCCACAAGCATTTTATTACTACCTTCTGGTGAAAAGACTTGTTTAATTTCTTGTATGATTATATTTTTAAGACATTGATGATATTTTCGTGCATATTGTTTGGCGTTATCATTCGTGTATGATAATACTTTGCTTAGAGCTTTTTTATCTTCCGGATATACTTCTTTAAAACATTTGTCCATATAGAAATCTGTTAGTTCTCTATCTTTATCTTGTGTAATTTCTTCCTTTTGTGCAAGGGCGGAATTGGACAGTAAACTTATTCCCAGGATTGTACTCAAAAATATTTTATATCCTATCTTTTTCATCTTTTCTCTCTCTTGTTGATTTTAATGGTATTTTATATGCGAATGTTGAATTTATCGTTAAAAGGGGCGGTTTTACTGCCCCATATCTTTTTTATCTATGACAAATGTTCCAAAAGCACTACCAGATTCATTTTCCAGTACAAACCATTTACCGCCAAAGCAATATTCTTTTTGCTCATTACAACCTTTTAATACATAACGAACAATATGACTATATGTTTCTTTAGTTTCTTCAACATAAAAAGTACAATCTAATGTCACAAACATCGGTGTGTTTTCCAGCATTTTGCATCTTCCAACGTCCTCTTTTCCATATAAATCTATCGTGGTAACAGAAGTTGGTGTTAAAAAGGTTGGTCTTGTATCTCGTGATATGGGAGATAATTTTTTATAAAACAATGGATTTACAAATTTATCTTTGGGGGCATCTTTAGACTTTGAAGGGATTATATAGGTAATTGTTTCATCAAAATATTGGTAAGGTCTGATTTTTTGATAAACCAGCCAGCCCCCTTTATCCAGACACATATTTTCTTCATTGCAAGGTTTTAGAGTATATGTGAAAACTTGTGTCTCTTCTTTTTCATTTTTGTAGTTATATTTAAAACATTCCAAACTAACTGTATCCATTTGGTTGTTAATGAGTTTGCAGGTATAATTATACTTAAA
>CASFTO010000021.1 GCA_949297665.1 uncultured Alphaproteobacteria bacterium
ATGATTTACGGATACTTATGCGGAAAGAACAAGCGCTCATCTTAAGTAAACGAAAAGAAAAAATCTGTGATAATATTTCAATTGGGAATTTATGGCTCAACAAATTGGGACGATATCTCATGTTGCGAAAAGAACTGATTACTGGATTATTCGGTATCGGTTTGCTTAATAGCTCTGATAATGGTTTGGGAGGCGAAAAATGGAAGAAAATGTTAAATTTTCGGTCGTAACCGTTTGTTATAACGCTAAAACCGATTTGGAGCGTACTTGCGAAAGTCTTAAGGCGCAGGTGTATCATAATTTTGAGTGGGTTGTGGTTGACGGCGCGTCTTCCGACGGTACGCTCGAGTGGTTGCAGCTGGAACCTTTGGTTAAACGTTTTATTTCCGAGCCCGATACCGGCGTTTATAACGCTATGAATAAATCGCTTGATTTATGTAACGGGGAATTCGTGATTTTTATGAACGCCGGTGATGAATTTTTTAATCAGTTTGTCTTAGAAAAAGTTGCACTCACTTTAGCCGATTTTCCCGAATGCCAATTCCTTTTCGGTGATGCCTGCATCGTACCGGAAATCGGTCGGCCTTTCTTTAGGGCGTATCTTGATCCTATCGGGCAACAGAATATTTGTCATCAGAGTATTTTTTATCGGCGGAAATTGTTTCTCAATTTCGGTAAATATGATGAGCATTTTCGTATTGTCGCCGATTATGACTTTAATCTTCGCTTGCTTATTACACAGCAAATTGTCCCGTTTCATCTTAATTATCCGATTTGTAAATTTTATTACGGAGGCCTTTCTTCGGGGGCTAAATATCTTAAAGAACAACGTTTGGATGGTTTTCGGTTGCGGCTTAAATGGGGCGAACGCGAAAAACTTCAGGCGCCGAATATCGTTATGATTGATGTTGACTATGACGCTCATGACTTTTTGATGTTATGGCAAAAATATAATCGCTCTTTTGCGAAACGTTTGGTCTTTCGTTTAGGCGACAGCGCCGGTTTGTTTTCGGAAATTAACAATATGTTGTTTGCAATGGTTTGGGCGTTTGAACACAAAGTCAGATTTGAGCTTTGTTCCAAATTTTCTAATTTGGGGGCAATCGGCTGGCGGGATTTCTTTTTGCCTTTTACCGATGAATTGTGCCGCTCTAAACTTATGAACGTTAATCATCGATATCCGCTTAAAGATGTCGACGAGGCGCTGATTGCTCAGCTTAAACGGGAAGAAAACGTACATCTCTTAACTCAAGATGTGTTTCGGAAGTTTTTTGAAAACAGAAACTTTGCTACGAAGGTGTTTAATTTTCCGGAATTACAAGTTGCCGGTGATTCTTTTGTGGTAGCTCGTGCTTTTGCTCAGGCCGTTTATCGTTTGAATGAATACTCAATGAACGACGTTAAAGCCTTGACGTCGGAACGTCTGACCGAAGTTTTCGCTAATGGGCGTGTACGCGCGGTTGATGCTTCTCTTTTGATGGATGATGATTTTATCGCCGTCCAGATGCGGGCAGGGGATATTAAAAAAGAGTGTTTGTGGCGGCGACAGTCTATTCTTGGCGCGAAACCTTATGCGCAATATATTCGGAAGTTTTTTTATGCGGCAGAAAGCGGGATATTGCCTTGCGATAAAAAAGTTTTTGTTTTTGCCGATGATTTTCGTCTTGTGCGGCAGTTGGCGTTCTTATTGCCGGAATTTCGGATTTTTTCTCTATGCACACCACTTGAACATGGGTTTGATTACGACAGATTTATGAAACAAGATGAAACCGTGCGGCGCTATGGTATTCTTAAAATTTTGGCAAATATCGAAATTTGTCGGCGCGCTTTTCTGTTTATTGGGACGAGAGTTTCCAATCCAAGTTGGTTCTTGCGCTTGATTATGCCTGAATCTAAGGTGCGCTTTGTTGATTGTAATCGCTTATTATGGCAATGGCAATTTGATGAATTGATGGACGGCGGTGGGGCTAAAATTATTAAAATCGCCGGTATCCCGATGCTTAAAATCGTGCGCACTCCTACGAAGATGAAATATAAACTCTTTTCGGCGCTCCCGCTTTATAAAATTAAGCAAAAAGGTTTGCGGCGCGTTCACTATCTCTTTGGCTTTTTACCGATTTGGAGTGCTACGTTATAATATTCCTATTTTTCTTTAGCGGATTTGGGGCGCAAAATCCGCTTTTATGTTGTTATAGGTCGTGGGGGCGTGTTTTTGCAAATAATTCAAAAGGGCTGTTTTATCTTCTTCTATCGGCAATTTTTCCGTGAACGTGCGGCGTTTCAAAAACTGATTGTGATAGTCTTTTACCAAAGTCAGCGGATATGAATTCGGATCTTCGGATTTGCCCAATGCAGCTTGTTCGCCACTAAAATTCGGGATGTAGCTCGTCCATGTGTAGCCTAAGTTTTCCAACATTGGGGTCAATTTTATTTCATATTCGGTAATATATAACGAGTGGTCCGGCTGCTTTTTTATATTTTCCATAAACGTTGCAAATGTTTTGGATTTAATAACCGGGCGACGAAATACTAAGAAATAACTTTGTAAATGTTGGTTAAATTTCTGATTTTGCGTGTTTCCCCAAAAATCCACACCAATGTGGCGCATCTTCTTAAACATCGGGCGAAAACTTTGTAACGGAGCGTAGCAGGAATCATTTGCGAAAATCAATTCATCCGCGTTTTCTAATTTTTTATTAGCTTTTAACCACGCATAACCTCTTTGGTATGAGCCCCAATCGTATTCGCCGTGTCTTTGATATTCTCCATGTATCACATATGGCGCAATTTCCTTTTTTGCTTTTTCGCTCAACGGACTATCGGTAATATAAACGACGCCGGCGCTGATTTTATTTAATTCCTTTATGTAACGCTTGACATACGGTGCTATCTCGCCATTTGCATTATAACCGGCAAAGACCACATATCTTTTCGGGCAGGGTGTTACATAACAGAGTGAACTTATGGTTAATATCAGCAATACACCGATAATAAGGATACTTCGCCAGCTGATTTTGTCGGTGTTTTCTTTTAGTACAGATTTTATGCGGGCCAATCTGATGGTGCTTAATGTAGGGATGACTTTCATTCTCTTGCCTCCTTTAAATACGGCGAGTTTATTTTGCGCAGATGGGCGATTAACTCTTGATAGGCTTGCGGATTGTGTTCTTTTACCCAATGGAATACCAAGCGACGGGAATCTTGAATATTTAATCTATTCGTAAAAGTGCGCATTTTCAAAAACGGAGCGTTATGTTTGCCCAATAAAGCCAGCGGATAGCAGTTTTTATCATTGAGCGGTAAATAGCGCAAATCTTCATACGGAATATACGCTGATGATTTATAACCTAGATTTTCTAAAAAGCTTGTCAATGGAACTTCATAACGATACGCTACCGTCAGACCGTCTTTTTCGGCTTTAACCGTTTGCAGATAGCTTCTGAACTCTATACTTTGGTATACTTGAGGTGTGAATACTAAAAAGTAGCTTTGCAAATGATACATACCGTCTGCATTTGCCGTAATTCCCCAAAAATCTGCTTCTCTTTTGCTCATCTCCGCAAAAATCGGCGAGAGTGTGGGGGTGACCAATAGGCTTGAATCGTTGGCAAATATCAATAGAGGTTCTTTTTTTGATACATCTTTATGATTTGTGAGCCAGCCGTTTTGTTTTAATATCTCCACACCTCTCTTAAACGAGCCCCAGTCGTATTCGCCATGTCTTTGCGCAATGATTTGGTTTGTATAGGGAGCAAGCTTTTGTATCTCTTTTCTTTGTATCTTATTATCGGTGATAAAAATTATGTTCGGCGATACTTCTTTGAGTGCTTTTAAATAACTTATTACATAATCCGAAACACTGCCGTCCGCAGAGTAGGCAGCGAAAATGGCGGTGGTTTTATCTGGTTGTATAGGAGATACCTCTTTATTTATGGCCAACGTTTGGTGCTGATAAATGTATCTTCCGGTTCCGCTAATAATCGCCACAAGGCAAATGATGATAAGTGTCAGCAGGCGTTTGTTCATTTTTGCTCCTTATCTGTTGAGGGATAAGCCTTTTTTATCATAAAAAATCCCCCAGATTGGTTTCTGAGGGATATTATAATGTCGCTTTTCTTTATTCCGCAACTAAAACCTGACGGCGGCTGTGCATAGCTTCTTCAATAAATTTGATTTGTTCTTGCACCATGCTGTTATCTGCATATTTTTCTTTAGCCTTAGCAACTCTTTCTTCAAAGGTGCCGTCGTTGGATTTGAAAATATACATATAAGCGCGGGTTACGGCTTTTATGGTGTGTTCATCATAGCCGCTTCTTCTTAAGCCGACCAAGTTCAAACCTCTTAATTTACCTCTGTCTCCGGTTACAATCGCAAACGGGATAACGTCACGACCGATACCGGTCATGCCGCCGATCATGGTCTTGCGGCCGATACGGCAGAATTGGTGTACAGCGGAGTTGCCGCCCAAGATCACGCCGTCTTCCAAACGAACGTGTCCGCCGATAACGGCGTTGTTGGTCATAATCACATTGTCGCCGACAATGCAATCATGCGCAATATGGGAGTTTACCATAAACATTCCGTTGCTTCCGACACGGGTAATCAATTTTTCTACTTCTTCTCCGGCAATTGGGTTTTGACCTTTCGGGGTGCCGGCATGCATGGTTACGTTTTCTCTGATGACATTATGAGAGCCAATCACTAATTTTGCATCCGGTTGGAATTCGTTACCATGGTCTTGCGGACCGCCACCTAAGCATGCGCCGGGGAATATGATATTTCCTTCGCCTAAAGTTGTATCTCCCAAGATGGTTACACGAGCGATTAATTTGTTGTGTGCGCCGATTTTGGCACGGCCGGAAATATAGCAGAAAGGTCCAATTTCAGCGGTTTCATCAATTTGTGCGCCGTCTTCAACAACTGCAGAAGGATGTATCATATTTTTTCTCCATATCAAAATTACTACTGTGGTGGATGCTAACAAATTTCCTTTGGCTTGTAAAGCGGATTTTATTTATCAAGCGCGTTTTTAATCTTTTTTGTGGTCAAAATTTATTACGATTTGTTGCATACGAAAAAAACGAGAGTTTTTGTGCCTCTCGCTTTTTTATTTTTGTTGATGAAAAACTTAAATTGCTTGTTTGATACGGCGCAAAGTTTCTTCTTTTCCCAATACCGCTGCAATCTCACTTGCTCCGCCTGGGGTTGTTTCCAAACCGGTTAACGCGATACGTACCGGATACAAAACTTGACCGTTTTTTAATCCGTTTTCGGTAGCAACTGCTTTTAAGCATTCAAACAGAGATTCATTACTCCAGTTTTCCAACTTTTCTAAAGCAGGTAATGCTAACGCTAATGATTTTTTAGCAATCTCCACATCTGTTTTCATCTTTTTGTTGATGTAAAGTTCTTCGCTAAAAGTCGGCAAGGTTTCAATAAAACCGGCTACTTCTTCTATATCCTTTAAGGTTTCAACACGTGGTTGTAGAACTTTGGATAATTCTTCAGCGTTGATGGCTCTGGTGATGAATTTCGCATATTCTTTTTCAGCCAACTTATGAAATTCCTCAAACGGCAAAGCTCTGATATAGCAACCATTCATCCAGCGCAATTTCGTAATGTCAAAAATAGCCGGAGATTTGTTGATACGATTTGCATCAAAGATTTTTTCCAACTCTTCCAATGAGAAAATCTCTTGTTCGGTGCCGGGGTTCCAGCCGAGTAGGGCGATATAGTTCAAAATCGCCATTGGTAAGTAACCTTTTTCTACCAAATCTTGGAACGAAGCGTCGCCGTTACGTTTTGATAATTTATGTTGCGCGTCTTTCATTACTTGTGCTACGTGTACATATATCGGAGGTGTCCATCCAAAGGCTTCGTATATCAAATTGTACTTCGGGGTTGATGATATGTATTCATTACCTCTGACAACGTGCGTAATATTCATTAAATGGTCGTCGACAACGTTGGCAAAGTTATAAGTCGGGAAACCATCCGATTTTAACAAAACGCCTTCATCCAACTCGTCATAGTCAATCTCAATATCGCCGTATACGACATCGTGGAAGGTGGCTTTGCCTTTTTTATTGATGTTTTGGCGGATAACAAATGGCTCTCCGTTGGCTATTCTTGCTTTGGCTTCTTCCAGTGGAATGTTTTTGCACGGATCTTTGAACTTGATGTTCATTTCTTCATCTTTTTGTTCATCTGCTTCATCTTTGCTGCAGAAGCAATAGTGTGCGCCGCCCAATTCCACTAATTTGTGAGCGTATTCTTGATACAAAGGTAATCTTTCGGATTGAATATACGGACCATACTCTCCGCCAATATCCGGACCTTCGTCCCAATTCATGCCAACGGTTTTTAAGGTGTTGTATATTATTTCCGTTGCGCCTTCTACATAGCGTTTTTGGTCGGTGTCTTCAATACGTAAAATGAAACTTCCGCCTGAAGATTTTGCGATAAGATATTCATATAACGCAGTTCTTAGGTTGCCGATATGCATGTATCCTGTCGGACTGGGCGCAAAACGTGTTCTTGCTTTCATGTCCATAATTCTCCTTTTTGATTAACTTTAGTTGCTCAATCTTTACTCCACACGCTTTATAAAATCAAGCGCTTTTTAGCTTGTGAGCACAATTCTTGTTTGAAGGGATTGGGGTTAGATCAAAGCTAAAGCCAGATATAATAAACCGATGGTACCGATAAACAGAAAATAAACACAGCTTAAATTTAAGGCTTTTTCTTCATGTTCTTCGTCGGTATATTTCGGTTCGCCGTATTTGTTCTTTACTTTGTCGCCGCGATAAAACATTGTCATAATCAAAAACTTTAAGCTATAAAAACCGACACCGTATAAAATGGCAATAAAACATACGCTTAAAAACATTGCTATATAAGCGTAGACGGTGTTGGTCAGCGAGGTTATCGCTATGTTTATCATGCTTAAAACGACAACGCCCATGAATACCGGTTCAAGATGATTGTGCCATGCTAAGCGATTTAAATCGTGCATGCGGCGGATGAGCATGGAACCTAACGGAAACAGCGGAACAACTAGGACAATGTAAAATAAAATTTCGGCAAAAATAATGTAGTTTTCAATTTTATCAATGCTGAAGCCCATGTTGTTGGCATCACGTAAAAATCTGGGGGATAATATATAGCTGCACTTTAACTGTATGGCTATCATCAGCAAACTGTTAAACAGCATGAATGTCCATAATTCAAAACGTGAAGAGCGACCTCTTAAAACAAAGGTCTTTTTCCAGCCTTCAAACCATATCTTAAACAAATTATCCGGTGATAAAACGTTTGGAGCGGCGGTGTTTGTTTGTGCTTGTGACGGAAGTGACGGTTCGGTCGCTATGGCTTCGCTTTTGTTTACTTCAGCTTTTTTGTGAGCGGAAGCGCGCTTTTTCGGTGCTTTTGCGCTTGTGTCGGTTGTTTTGGTTTTGGTTGTTTTTGTGACCATTATATCCTCCGTCTTTCATTACTTGTTGCTTAAGTTAACGCATCTCTGTTAATTTTTCGTAAAAAATCGTTTTTTCTTTGTCTTTTTGAGGACTTGAAAAAAAGACTTGCAAAAAGAACAAAAGTGGTATATCTACTTTTTCCGAGATGAAAAAAAGGTTATTTTTTTAGTTGCGGAGGCGCTGATTATGGCGGAGAGTAAGTTTATTGAAATTAAAGGGGCGAGGGAGCATAATCTTAAAAATGTTAATATCTCTATTCCGAAAAATCAACTGACCGTGATTACGGGGCTTTCCGGCTCGGGTAAGTCTTCGCTTGCTTTTGATACGATTTATGCGGAGGGACAGCGTCGCTATGTGGAGAGCCTTTCGGCATATGCCAGACAATTTTTGGATTTGATGAAAAAGCCTGAGGTTGACTCGATTGAAGGGCTGGCGCCCGCTATTTCTATTGAACAAAAAACGACTTCTCATAATCCTCGTTCCACCGTGGGGACAATTACCGAAATTTATGACTATATGCGTCTGTTGTGGGCTCGTGCCGGTACTCCTTACTCTCCGGCGACGGGGCTTCCGATTGAGGCGCAAACCGTTTCGCAGATGGTGGATAAAATTGTCGCTCTTCCGGTGGGCTCCAAAATTATGTTAGTAGCACCGATGGTACGGCAACGTAAAGGCGAATTTAAAAAAGAATTGGAAGGCCTTTTGAAACAGGGATTTCAACGCGTTAAAATTGATGGCGAAGTCTATGATTTGGAAGAGGTGCCGGCGCTTGAGAAAAATATTAAGCACGATATTGAAGTGGTGGTTGACCGCTTGGTGATTAAAGATGAAGATATGAGCGAACGGGTGGCGCAATCTGTGGAAACCGCTCTTAAAATCGGCGATGGTATTCTCTATGTCGATAATCTTTCGGAAAATAATCGGTTTACTTGCTCGGCTAAATATGCTTGTCCGGTTTCTGGATTTACGATTGAAGAAATAGAACCGAGGTTGTTCTCTTTTAATAATCCGCAAGGCGCTTGTCCGCATTGTGATGGTTTGGGGGCACGGCTTTATATGGATGAAAAACTCGTTATTCCGAATGTCAATCGCTCTATTGCACAAGGGGCTATTGCACCGTGGTATGGTTTTAAGTCCGCTTTTTATAAACAAACATTGGTTTCGCTTTGCGACTTCTTGCATATCTCTCAGGATACACCTTGGAAAGATTTGCCTGAAGAGGCGCGCCATATTATTCTTTATGGTTCGGGAAATGTTTGCGTGCCGCTTTATTATTCCACGTTTGTTTCCGATAAGCCGTTTGAAGGGGTTATTCCGAATATGGAACGACGCTTTTTAGAAACGGATTCAGCGGCTTCTCGTGAAGAACTTTCTCATTATCAGTCCGCAGCGCCTTGTACTTATTGCAATGGCAAAAGATTGAAACCCGAGGCGCTTGCCGTTAAGGTTTGCGGTAAGGATATTATGGAAGTCTCAGACCTTTCCATTAAAGAGGCGCTGAAATGGTTTTCTCAGGTGGAAGAGCAACTTTCTCCGCAAAAACAGCAAATTGCGCATAAAATCTTAAAAGAAATTATCGACCGCTTGCAATTCTTAAATAACGTTGGCTTGGATTATTTGACACTTTCAAGACAATCCGGCGGGTTATCTGGCGGTGAATCGCAACGTATTCGTTTAGCGTCGCAAATCGGTTCAGGGTTGACCGGCGTACTCTATGTTTTGGACGAACCGTCTATCGGTTTACACCAACGTGATAATGACAAACTGCTTGAGACGCTCAATCGGTTGCGCGATATCGGCAATACCGTGATTGTGGTGGAACATGATGAAGACGCTATTCGCTCTGCCGACTATCTGATTGATATGGGGCCGGGGGCGGGTGAACTCGGCGGTAATGTCGTCGCTGCCGGTTCGGTTGATGAAGTGCTTGCCAATAAAAACAGCTTAACTGCGCAATACTTAAATGGGCAAAAAGAAATTTCCGTGCCTCGTAAACGTCGTAAAGGCAATGGTAAATTTTTGGAATTAACCGGCGCTAAAACACATAACCTTAAAAATGTTAAGCTTAAAATTCCGTTGGGAACATTGACGCTTGTTACCGGTGTTTCCGGCGGCGGTAAATCTTCGCTTATTTTGGAAACGCTCTATAAAGCCCTGAATAAAGAACTTAATGCTTCGCGTGAGCCGACGGGGGTTTATGACAAACTTATCGGGCTTGAAAATATTGATAAAGTTATTGATATTGACCAATCTCCTATCGGGCGGACGCCACGTTCCAATCCGGCAACTTATACCGGCTTGTTTACGTATATTCGTGATTGGTTTGCCGAACTTCCTCTCTCTAAAGCGCGCGGTTATCAGGCGGGGCGGTTTTCGTTTAACGTGGCCGGCGGACGTTGCGAAGCGTGCAAAGGAGACGGTGTTACCAAGATTGAAATGAACTTCTTGCCCGATGTTTATGTGGAATGTGAACAATGTCACGGTAAACGCTTTAATCGTGAAACGCTCGAAGTAACCTATAAAGGAAAATCTATTGCCGATGTTTTGGATATGACCGTTGATGACGCTCACGAATTCTTTAGCAATATTCCTTCTATCGCTTCAAGGCTTGAGTTATTACAAAAAGTTGGTTTAGGCTATATTCGTTTGGGGCAATCGGCTACCACGCTTTCCGGCGGTGAAGCACAACGTATTAAGCTCTCCAAAGAGCTCTCTAAACGGGCGACCGGCAAAACTATCTATATTTTAGACGAGCCGACAACCGGTTTACATTTTGAAGACATCAACAAACTTTTGAAAGTGTTGCAAGCTCTGGTTGATCAAGGCAATACCGTAGTGGTAATTGAACATAACCTTGATGTGATTAAAGTGGCAGACTACATTATTGATATGGGGCCGGAAGGCGGAGACGGCGGCGGGCGTATTGTTGCCGAAGGAACGCCTGAAGAAATTGTTAAAAAAGCCAAAGGATATACCTATAAATATCTTAAAGGAAAAATCTAAGTGAGAGCCTTTGTGCTAATTCTTTTTTTTGACTCGGCAAAGGGGGGATTGGGGGTTGGCTTTATTCTAAAAATGCCGATTGTTCCGTTCTGTGGCGTGTGTGATTGCCCTTCGGGGCAAGTTTGTATTGGTAAACTTGATGGATTGTTTTCTTGATGAGCTTGGGCGAAAATTAAATAAATAGAGATGGGGCAAGTTTTTTTTATTGGATAAAAGAGATAGTTTTTTTTATGGGGAAAGGGGCGATGTTAATCGCTAATTCTTTTTTTGTTGCCAATTTTTTTTTGACTCGGCAAAGGAGGATTGGGTGTTGGCTTTATTCTAAAAATGCCGATTGTTTCGTTCTGTGGCGTGTGTGATTGCCCTTCGGGGCGTTGAAAATTCTATTTTCAACGAGGGATTATTTTTTGAGGAGCTTTTTACACTATTTTTCTTTTTGTTCAATTTCCTTTTCTATGATATCCTTTTAGTATGTTAGTTTAGTGGGAGAGTGCTGATGTTTGTGGATATTGATGACTTTAAAAGTGCTATTGCTGTTGAAAATATGCTCACACCCTATAAAAAATGGCGCGTGACACCGGATAAAAAATCTCGCCTCCCTAAAGAACACATTACTCCAGATGTTTGTTGGCAAATTCTTAAATCCACCAATAATCCTGTTAATATTCAACATATGCTCGAATGTATCAAAGAATTACCCGAAACCGAACAAGCGCGTTTTAAAGATGTCGTGTTGGCTTGTTTTGATAATCGGGAACAACCTGATAAAAAACCTTATAATATCGTTCTTTGGGGTAAAAAATTAGCGGCGGCTTCAGGGTATGAGGCGGAATTGGCTGAGGCTATGAAAACTAAAGATGGTTATTTCTTGTTTTCAGCTCCGAAATTGGATAAAGCCTTTGTTTGGGTAATTCTTTTTCCGATGTCGATTTTAGCGCGTATGATAAAGTTATTTTTTTAAGTTCTGAGAAAATTAAATGTTATGACGATGTAAAATTCTCAAAAAATCTCGAGTTTCCAAATTCATCTGATGTGGATTTATCTTTTTGTGATTTGCAGAACGTGCATAGTATTCTCTTTGGGTGGTACGACTTAAAAGAGTGTACCAATCTTTCTTTTAAAGACGGGGCGGATATTGGATTTGCTTTTGCTAGAGGATTACCTCATAATTTGGATGTTTCTAAATGTAGAGAAGTGAGCTTTTTTAAGTGTGATATGAAAGATATTTCTTCGGTTAGTTTTAAAGATGGAGCGAAGGTTAATTTGCAAGAGGCAAGAAATTTACCTCCGCACACTGATTTTTCCACGTGCTCGATATTAATGCTGACAAATTGTAATTTGAAAGACCAAACAGAACTTCGCTTTAGAGACGGGGCGGAGGTTTATTTGCAGGAGGCGTGTAATTTACCTAAGCAACTTGATTTTTCTATGTGTAAAGATGGTGAAGTTTGGTTAAAAAATTGTGATTTTACCGGAGTGGAGCGTTTAGTCTTTAAAAATCGAACTCAGTATATAGAAAGCTCGGCTTGCGTGTCAGGTAAGTGGACAGGTAAACTTGTTTTTGCGGATGAACAGCCTCAGGCGGATTTAACCAATATGGCTTATATGGCTAATGCTAAAGGCGGGCGGTAATTTTTTGATTTTAATCAGTTTTGGACTTTTTTTCCATATACCAATATCGTTTTTGCCTTGCGTTTTGGAAAGCTTGCGCGGTTGCCTTTAAGCGTGACATATACTCTGCTGGCTTATGAGGTGTGAAATCTTTAGGGTAGGGATTGTCCAACAATTCTTGCAGATTGGGATTATAGATGACTTCTTCCGCGAAAAAATGACGACAAAACGCATATCTTGCTGCAACCAAGTTCTCTGTATCGTACCCGATTATGCGTAGTAATTCTTCTTCATTGTTTGATGGATGTTTTTGTTTCATATTTGGCCAGGTACCATATCCTTTGCGATACAACTTGAACCAATAAAAACCGCATCCAGGGTCAATTTTGCGGGCAGGGGCGATGTCCGAATGTCCTAATATATTTTCGGGACGGATGTGATACTCATTGCAAAGTTTTTCTAATATGCGGGTTAAGGCTATATATTGTTTACGGGTAAAGTCTTCCGCAATTTGTCCTAAATTGGGCGCTTCCAACTCGATGCCGATGCTCGTTTCATTTAAGGATTTTTCTTCGCTTTGTAGCCAATGACTCTCGCCACTGTGATAAGCGACGCGTTCAGGAGGGCAGTTTTCTGTTATGCTGCCGGTTTGGGAAATAATATAATGCGTGCTTAGCTTATATTCGTTTAAAATTTCTATTTGTTTTTCCGGAGTGAATTTGGAGCAGTGGATGATGATATAGCGGATTTTTCCGCTTCTTTCGCGGTAGTTTTCGCTATGATTGATGATGATTTTTGATGGCATGGACGGCTCCTTTTATGATTATTTTAGGCATTATATCGGTTTGAGGTTTAAAAAAAACTTTACAAACCTAACTTTTTTGCGTATCTTGCGGTATCTTGTTTTTATAGGAGTTTGGTTATGCGTGCGGAATTTTATAATTTGATTAATGAAATTAAAGCCAGTGCCGAAATTTTGCGGAGGTCTCTTTGACTACGATAACGCAAAACAACGTCAAGAAGAATTAAACGCCTTAACCGCCGATCCGAAACTTTGGGATAATCAGGAACAGGCGATGAAATTAACCGGAGAGAAAAATGTTTTAGATGAAAAAATCGCTTTTTATGAAGATTTAATCGCTGATTTGCAAAATTCCGAAGAAATGGTGGAAATGGCTGAGGCGGAAAATGATGAGCCGATGTTGGCGGATTTGTTTGCGCATCTCGAAAGCTTAAAAAATGATGCCAAAATGCACGAGCTTGAAGCGCTTCTTTCCGGCGAGATGGATGCTAAAGATGCGTATCTTGAAGTTCATGCCGGTTCCGGCGGTACGGAGGCGCAAGATTGGGCGGAAATGCTGCTTCGTATGTATTCTCGTTGGGCGGAAAAACATCATTATAAATTAACATATGTTGAAGAAACAGAAGGCGAAGTGGCGGGGCTTAAATCCGCAACGGTTAAAATTTCCGGTCATAACGCATACGGTTGGCTTAAAGGCGAAAGCGGGGTGCATCGTTTGGTGCGTATTTCTCCGTTTGACAGCAATGCTCGTCGGCATACAAGCTTTGCCTCTATCAATGTTTATCCGGTGGTTGATGATTCCATCCATATTGAAATCAATCCGGCGGACTTAAAAATGGATACTTATCGTTCATCCGGTGCGGGCGGACAACACATCAATAAAACAGAATCTGCTGTGCGTATTACCCATATTCCGAGCGGTGTGGTTGTTTCTTGCCAAACCGAGCGTTCGCAATTTGCCAACCGTGACCAAGCGATGAATATGTTAAAAGCAAAACTTTATGAAATTGAACTACGCAAAAAAGAGGCCGCCGCTGAGCAAAAATGGGAAGATCAGGGCGATAATGGTTGGGGATATCAAATTCGTTCCTACGTTTTACAACCCTATAAGATGATTAAAGATTTGCGAACAGGCGCTGAAACCTCTGATGACAGAGGGGTTTTGGATGGCGATATTGATATGTTTTTATCGGCTTATCTCTCGCAAAAAGCCAGTTAATTTCTTAGAAATTTACTTTTTAATAGCGGTGTGTAGAAGTTACATGCCGCTTTTTTTAGGGGGATTTTTTTATTGCTTTAAAGGCGGTTTTGTGCTATTTTCTTTTTAACTTCGTTTAATGAAAGCGTGTAAATGTTTGTTGATATTGAAAATTTTAAATCGCCTATAGGTGTGGAAAATATCCTCGTTCCCTATAAAAAGGGGAGGCTTGGCGATGATAAAAAATTACGCCTTCCTAAAGAAAAAATTACGCCTGAAGTATGTTTTGAAGTTTTGCAATCCACCAATTACGCGCGCAACATTAAAGATATGCTCCTCTGCATTGCGGAACTTCCCGTTACTGAACAAGCGCAATTCAAAGAGGTGGTGCTTGCTACTTTTTCGCAACGCGAGCAGCCGGACAGTATTTGGAACTTGGGCAATGATATGGCAGCTCTCGGAGATTACCAAACGGAATTGGATAAATTGCGCAAACTTGGTGAAGGGGAGTTTTTGCTGTCTTCGCCAAAACTTTCTCGCGGATTTCGTGGGGCGAACATTAGAGATTTAGACGTGAGTGCATACGACAAACTCATTTGTTTGGATTTTGCCAGAGTGTATTTACAGAATAAAACAAACTTGCCGCAAGTTATGGAATTTCTTCTTGCTGATGAGGTGGATTTTAGCGGTAGTGATTTTGCGGGGGTTAAAAGTGTGTTTTTTTGCGAAAAAACTAAAGTTAAACTCAATGATGTGCGCAATTTGCCCGAAAATCTAGATGTTTCTAATTGTGCGGAAGTGGTCGTGAATGATTTATCGTTGTGCAAGCCTAATTCTCTCTTGGCGGGTTGGAAATATAACCCCGAAACCATGGCGTTGCGTGTCTGTGGAATTGATTTATCAGGTGTATGGGATTTTTCTGAATTCGGAGAAGTGAGAATTGAAGAGTGTAATTTGGAACATGCCGAAAACTTTTTGTTTCGAGATGGGGCATCGGTTGTTTTTGGCAGAGTTTTTAATATTCCGCAAACTTTGGATTTCTCTAAATGTCAAAGGGTTGAATTTACGCTTTCTGATTTAGACGGAGTATCTGATGTTCGGCTTAAAGATGACGGGGAAGTGTATTTTATTCGTTCCAGAAATTTGCCCCCTAATCTTGATGTTTCTCGTTATCGGGTGGTCGAAATGTCTTATTGCGATTTGAGTAATCAACAAAATTTACACTTCAAAAAAGACGCCGAGGTTAATTTTCAATGGACGAAGAATTTGTCTCCTGATGTCGATTTTTCCGAATGCCGTAAGGTGGTGCTTGATTTTAGCGATTTGGCTACATTCAAAACTTTTCGCTTTCAGAAGGGGGCTGAGGTTCGTATGTGCGAGGCAAAAAATATCAATGCTAAAATTGATTTTACTCCTTGTGAAATTGTGTTTCTTCATAGCGCAAAGTTTGGAAATGATGCGCGGTTGATGTTTAAAAACAGAAAGCAACTTATGTCTAGCGGATTAGATTTTGAAGATGATTGGAAGGGGAAGTTCTATCTGGGCGATACTTTACAAGGACAAGTGATGAAGTTGTTTAAGCGGTATCAGCGATAATTTTTAATGCAATTGCTTGGCTTTCTTGACTAATCTTTTGCTTTTTTTGCATTTTTTTGTTTTAGTTATGCACAATTTTATGCACATTTGCTCAAAAAACGTTGAAAATTTTGTTTTTATCTTTTATCTATTCTTCGTTGTTTGTGTTTAACTCCGTTGGTTGCAGGTGTAATTCAATGGTAGAATGAGAGCTTCCCAAGCTTTTAATGCGGGTTCGATTCCCGTCACCTGCTCCAAATTCTCCCACTTCTCCGTATTCTCCTTGGTGCAGACGTTTTTTGCGTGTGCGAAATTTTGTGCGCCGGACGAGAGCGGGGAATTTTTTGATCCGCTTTTGCGTATGGGGAAGGGGGCTTTGGCCTCGTGAGGCGTTCTTTAGGCTTTCTTGCTCTTAGTCTTCATCTAAGAACTTCGCTATCATTTCATCTACCATGGAAGTATCTTTGTGGGATACGTTTTTTTTCGGCTTTGTCTGTTTGTTACTTTCAGGTGCAGGGAGGGCTTGTAACTTTTGGGGTTGGCGATTTTCTATATACTCCTGTTCGGCAACCGAATCGAGCCATGGTTTGTTTTGTGGGGTTAGGCGCGCGTTGGTTTCTTGATAATTTTGCGGCTTCGGAAATGAATTGTAATTCATCTCGTTATATCTCGGTTGCGGCTTATTTACTACCAGCTTGCTCAAATCAGCTTTGAACGCTTGCTCCAATATTTCTGACGCGCTTAAGCCGGAATTCAACATTTCATTTGCGGTCTGTTGGGCCACGTTTCTGACTAATGTTTTTCTAAACTCTAAATCTAATTCTTGGTTTTTATGCCGTTCATCACGATTGCGCTGTTCTTGCATTTTTCTTTCAAAACGGGAAAACTCATTTTCCGGCGCACCGCCTCGTTGATAATCCGGCAGGGTCAACAAATTATTCTTATAATCCATTAAGGTTCTGATGCCGTTATTATCGTATGCTCGATATATTAGCCAATCGGTTACCAACTCTTCGGTAATTGCTAAAGGGATAATTTGAGGCGGAATGCGATTAAACTTTATAACTGTATCGCCATCCGCATTTTTATCGGTGATTATGTTCATCTCAAAAAATTGATGATTCCAACTGTATGGGCAGGACGGATCTATCAAACGATATGAAATCATCATGCCCATTAACGCTGTCTTCATTTCTCGTAACGCTACAAAGCCTAATTGAAACGGATTTCTTTTTACTTCTATATTGTGTATCGCTCTTTGGCAACAAAATAAATGCAATCTGTACAATTGGCGAAGCGTTTCTTCCGGTACTTCGGGATAAACGTGTATCGGATGATTAACGGCTTTTTCGACAAAGTCCCGTAAAAACATTCTTTTACGTTGCTTGACGGCGGGCAGGGTGCGTATGTCTGCTTCTTCAACGGCGGCAGCCATGGTGACATCCGTGCGCATTTGCTCCCACAAAGTTACCGGTAATGAGGTGTCGATTTCTTCCAACTTGTCCAATAACAGAATTTCCGGTGATGTCAGTTCTCTGCTTGCCATTTAATTTGATACCTTAATAAGAGTTTGTTTATTCGTCGGAGTTTAGCATATTTTTTGAGGTGAGTCAATATCTCCATAGGTTTTTTTATGCTTTTTTTTTACATTCTTACAGAGTGCTTTTTCTTGTGGAAATTGTTGAAGATAACCGTGAATTTCGCTTGAAAATATTACCCCATGGGCTTATCTTATACCATAGTTTAGTTTTTTTAAGGATGGTTTGATGAAGTTTTGTAATTTGCTAGCCTTGCTGGGGGGCGTATGTTGTTTCTTTGTAAGTTTTGATGTGGTTGCCGCGCAGAATTCTCCTGCTGCCGATGATGTGAAAAGAGTGGAAAATTATCTTAACTCTATTAAAACCTTGCGCGCAGATTTTGTGCAAATCGCCAGCAACGGTGAACAGGTTGAAGGGCGGATTTATATTGAAAAACCAAATAAAATCCGTATGGAATATAATGAACCTTCTAATATCTTAATTGTCGGAAACGGCGATTATATCGTTTATTATGATAAAGAACTCGACCAAATTACTAATATCGATTACGAGGATATTCCGGCGGCTGCTGTTTTGGCCAATACGGTTAAAATTGACGGGAAGGAACTTAAAGTTACCGATTTTTATGAAGATCCGGGGGTGACGAAAATCGGTTTGCAATATGCAAACGCCGGTGATTTGGGGCCCTTTACGCTCGTCTTTTCTAATAATCCTATGCAGCTTAAACAATGGAAAGTCGTTACTCCGCAAGCTATGGAGGTTTCACTCTCTCTATATAATACCGTTACCGACGGTACTTTGGATGAAAGTTTGTTTAAATTTAGCAAAGCGCAAAATTCAGACCGTAAAGAACGCTTTAAACGTAAGTAATTACTTTTATCTAAATAGGCAAAAGGGTGCTGTTTATGGCGCTCTTTGGGTGTGGTCGTGGTAAACTTACAACTGTGCTTCTTTTTTATATATGCCTTCTAATGGGCTGTTTTAGTGCGTTTTTTGCTGTTGCCAAATTGGTGCATATAATTGCGTGTCGACTTGTTTGTTGCGTTCTTTAAATGTCTTTCTTCCCCTTAGTTTATCCGGGGCGCGTGTTGGGCTTTGATGCGATTTTATATGCATGTCAAAATGCAATTGTTTGGCGGTGTTTTCCGGTGTCGGTGCCGGGAGCTCGCCGACTTGTTTCTTTAGCTCCTCCTTTAATTCCATGCGTTTCGTCATATCTGTTTGATATTCCGGATCTAGCGGTGAGGGGATATAGTCTTCCGTTGTGCTCTTTTGGACTTCTATACTAGCGTTTTCCGTGCCGTTAATTAAGCCAAGACTGTCCCAAAAGGCCGCTTTTTGCGTGCCGTCGGCGTTGATTATCGTTTCTTTTCCGAATTTCTTGCCGTCCAACAATAAATATTCATGTTTGGTGCCGGCTTTTTCTTCTTTCTTTATTTCTAATTCGTGTTGACTTAAATCTATTTCCGTGCCTTTGTCATATAACTTAAAACTCTGTATGTTCCCGTTTTTATCCATAATCGAATATAAACCATGCGGCTTGCCGTCTAATAATGTTATATCCAAAATCTCTCCTTTGGGGTTTTTTATCTGTTTCAATTCGGCATTCTCATAGCTGCTCTCGGGAATGGCTATGTCAATCCCTCCGTCGGATAACTTGTAGCTCGTATTGCGTGGTTTGGGGTATAGCGGTTCTATCTTCTTCTCTTTTTCTTCGGCTTTTTGACGAGCGCTTAACTCGTCTTTTAATATATCTGATTCCAAATCCATAATGCTCATTTCATACGGATTGGATAGGCGTTTTTCTTTTTGGGGATGTGTCTTGTAGTATTCTCTCAAGA
>CASFTO010000022.1 GCA_949297665.1 uncultured Alphaproteobacteria bacterium
TGCAGGCTCCTTGGATATAGCACGATGAAATCGGATCTTTGGTGCATAGGTGACCCGTACTTGCCGCTAAACACGCATCTTCTTCGTCATAATAACCTCCGGCTGTGTTACAACTTGACGGAATATAACATTTGGTGATGTCATCTTGAGTACAAGTCATACCAATATTGGCGGCTTCGCATGAACCTGCATCATCATAGTACTTTTCTGCGGCGTTACATTTATAACTGCAGGTATAGCACTTTTCACTACCTGACATGTTGCCGGATTGATTTTCTATGACGGTTGTGCCGGTTTTTTTAGGACATTGACCTTTCAGATATTCCCCGATAGGACAATCTTTGGCGGTGCCTTTGGTGTAACAACCGTCTCCGGCTGATGTACAATTATATCCGGTTTCTTTTTGTTCGCACGCACTTACTGAATCATAATAGCCCAATAAGGTGTTACATCCGCTGGGTTTGTAACATTGCGCTTCATTGTCAAAACTACATATCTTACCGTAGTTCGTACCGGTACAGCTTTGATTATCCTTATAATATTTTAGTTGATTGTTGCAGGTGTATTCGCATGTACCGCAACTGACGGTTCCGGCATAATTGCCGCTTTCTTTTTTGACAACAGTGTTGCCTTTTCGAGGCATACAGGTGGTGGATTCTCCTTCCGGACAAGTTTTGGCCGTGCCGCGTGAATAGCAACCGTTGCTTTCAATAATATTATAGCCGGGAAATTGTGAGCTTATTTCTTCTCGCGTATCATAATAGCCTTGCGCATTGTCGCAACCGGTTACTTTATAGCAACCGGAAGCACCGTCTAATGCACAGGTTTTATTGGTGTTGGCAATTATACATTCGGTGTTTTTGTCGTAATATTTTTTTGAATTGTCGCATCCTGATACTTTGTAACACCCTGATGGTTGTACCGCCGCGCAGGTGTTACCTATGTGAGTGGTCGTACATTGACTTAGGCTGTCGTAATATCCTTGTGCGGTGTCGCATTGATATGAGCAGCGGTAGCAACGTTTGTCGCCGGAGTAATTCGGAGTGGCGATTTGTGAGGAGTTTTGGCCTTCAATATCCGGACAGTTACCGCTGGTGAATTGATTATTCGGGCAATCTTTTTCGCTTCCTTTGGTATAGCAACCGTTTTGGAATAATGCGTTGTAACCGGGGTATTTTGAAGAAAATTCTTCTTCATTGTCATAGTAGCCTTTGGAATTATCGCACCCTCCTGCTTTGTAACAGCCTGATGCTTCATTCAAACTGCAAAATTTTCCGGGGTTGGCGGTTTCACAATTGCTCGAGCTCGGATAATAACCTTGTGTTGTGTTACAACTGTATGAGCAAGTGTAGCATTTGTCATTGCCGCTCAGCTCGCCGCTTTCGATATATTCTATTTTGTTGCCGATTACTGATGGGCAATTACCGTTTGTATATTGATTCTCCGGACATGGAATTGGAGCATATGTACAACGGTAACATTTATTGGAACCCGATAAATTTCCTGATTCGGTTTGAGTTAACTTAAATCCTTCTCTTTCTTCGCAGCTTAATGCTTCTCCGCTTGGGCAGGGAAGAGCTATGTCCATGATGTAGCAACCGTTTTCGTGTTTTTTACAACTGTAACCGGGGTAGGTGTTCATGCAACTGGTTTGGTCTTGATAAAATCCTGATGCGGTGTCACAGGTGTATTCACAAATGTAACATTGTTCATTGCCCGAAAATGAAGTTGACGGAATTTCTTTTAGGCTTGAACCAACGTAACTCGGACATCCGCCTTTTAAATATTGGCCTTGAGGGCAATCATCTGCTACACAAATACTGTTATCCGATTTTTTCCAAAATTCTTGGCAGCTATCTAACTTATATTTACCTTCACAGACGGAACAGTTGCCGTGTTCGGGACATTCTTCCAACGTGTAATCGTTTATATTACAGCCCGGTCCCGATGAACCGCCGCCTCCGCCGCCTCCCAAAGCTAAGGCTCCTCCTCCAATGGCGGCGGCTCCTAATACCAACAGTCCGGCGTCTATGCCGCCCGATTCTTTGATGATTTTGCGGCATTGTAAGTCTGAATTATCGTGGCAGGGAACATGTATTGACGCGCCAAATTGCAACAATAGTTTATAAGCGGAATAGTCTTTATGTTGCTGTGCAATGCAGAGCGCGGTGTTTTGTGTGGTGTAATCTTTGATGTTGATGTAGCGTTTATATTCTTCTAAGCGGGTAACATTGGCGTTTTTTGCCCAAAGGTATAAATGATACGGAGTCAGCCTTGTGGCTGCCGATACAGTATTTATATTTATTATCATGACCACGGAAATTGTGCTAAGCACGTTTCCGAGGCGCCTTATAAAACGTTTCAATAATAGTCTCCGCTTATACACCTTTGGCATTACTTTAAATGTTAATGTTTAATAATCGGTAAAAAATAAACGAAAATTTTATATTGAGTCTAATATTGAGTCTATATCGGTAAGAAAACGAGTCTTTTCAAAAACTTATCTCACTATTATTTTTTCTTGCGCGACTCGGAAATTGCATTGTTTTTTGTGCATAGCGAAAGAGAAAATGTTTTGTCTATATCGTTCGGACACATCTGCTTGATTTTAAAAGGAAATTAAAACTTTTTTTATAAAATTTGGTTAAGATACAGAAAAATTATGTT
Organism: uncultured Alphaproteobacteria bacterium; assembly: GCA_949297665.1. GTDB lineage: Bacteria > Pseudomonadota > Alphaproteobacteria > RF32 > CAG-239 > CAG-267. Next base: position 2,668 of record CASFTO010000022.1, read on the forward strand.
TGAGAGGAATTGGTAAAATGGATTTGTTTAAAACTGTAGAAACTTTAGTTAAATTTAAAACCGAAACCGGTTCGGCTTCGGAAATTGATAAATGTTTGGATTATATTGCTTCTTGTTTTGAGGGGACGGATGCTGTTGTACAAATTGAACACTTTAAAGACGCTAGTCCGGTGATTTTTATTCGCAATAATCATGACATGTTGCAAGACGCTCTCGTTTTGGGGCATATTGATGTGGTTAAAGCCGATGATAAAATGTTTGAACCCTATATTAAAGACGGTAAAATGTTTGGGCGCGGTACGCTGGATATGAAATCGTTTGCCGCGGTTGCTATTCACTCAATGCTTTATGTCTTGCAAAACAAACTTCCGGTTAAGTTCGGAATTATTCTTTCTACCGATGAAGAAAAAGGTAGTAAAAGTACACATGCTTTTATGGAACGTTTTTCGCAGTTAAACGCTAAAGTCGTTTTAGATAACGATGTCGGCGGTGATATTTCTAAAATTATCAATAAATGTAAAAATCCGGTGTTTGTTAAGTTAATTGCCGAGGGAAAACAAGCTCACGGGTCGACACCTTGGGAAGGAATTGATGCTAATGAGTTATTAATGCGTTCGTTGGCTAATTTACGGCAGTTCTTTCCTTATTATGATTTGAAAAGCGGAGAGCCTCAAAATACTTGGGTTGACACTATGCATGTTGCTCTTATTAAAGGCGGGGAAGTTTCTAATATTATTGCAGGTTATGCCGAGGCTCTGTTGGATGTTCGTTTGACGGAAACTTCTACTCTTGAGCAATTGGAAATGAAACTTCAAAATGCTTGCGTCGAGGGGGTTACATATAAAATTGTTTCTTCTTCTACGCCGGTGGTTATGAGTGAGACAAATCCTCTTATTCTTGAGTATAAAAAATTGGCCGAGAAAATTATGGGGGCTTCAATTGAATTTCAGCAAATCGGCGGGGCTACAGATGCTCGTTTGTTTGCTGAAAAAGGGGCTACGGTGATTATGCATTCCGGTACTGGAGAAGGTATGCATGCCGATGGTGAATATGTGGTGATGAAATCTGTTGAAGATTTGGCAAAAATTCAGATTGAGTATTTGAAATCGTTGGCTCATGACTAATTTGTGGATGAAACCTAACTTTCCGCCTTTATCTTCAATGAATGCGGAAAGCCTTGAAGAAGGAGAGCTCTCGTCGGTTTGTGCACAAGGGCTTTCCTTTGAGGAGCTTTCTTTTCAAAAAACGGAATTTTCAACCGTGAAATTTTCCGGTTGTAAATTTAAAAATTGCGATTTTTATCGAGCTTCGTTCGTTAAGGTATTGATTGAAAATTGTTCTTTTGCAAATTGCCGTTTTGAGGGAAGCTATTGGGCGGAGATTTTTGCGGAAGATTGCAAATTAACAGGTTGCGATTTTGCCGAAGCGGTATTCAAAGAGTTTATGTGGCAGGAAGTCTGCGCGCAATATACTAATTTTGACAGCGCGGTTTTTCGTGATGTGTTTTTTCATAAAACCAAATTAAGCAATTCGGAATTGACGAACTGTAAAATTCAAGGGCTTAAATTGGTTGAGGCTGATTTATCCGGTACAAACTGCTTTAAGTCTTATTTCTCTAAAACGGATTTGACGGATACGCTGATTGACGGTATTGTTCTTTCTCGCGATTTTGCTGAACTCAAAGGATCTACTATTTCTCCGCAACAAGCCGGCGGACTTATTCAACTTTTGGGAATTAAGGTGAAATCCGACTAAATGGCTGTGAAATTTTGGTGCTTTTTTCTTAAATGAAAACCTCCGCTTTTAACGGAGGTCTTTGTGTAAAATTTCAAGAGAATTTTTTTATTCACCTTCTTCTTCATCAGCTTGCGCTTTGCCCTCTATTACGTAGCCTTCATTAAACCACATACCCAAATCTATATCGGCACAACGCTTTGAACAAAACGGACGATATTGCGCACTGTCAGTCAATTTGCCGCATATCGGGCATTTGTGTACTTTTACCACCTTGGCGTTGGCTTGCTCTTGAGGAAAACTTTCGGTTTTGCTGGTTTCCATTGCTTTATAGCTCCACACGACCGGTACCGTCACATGTTGGGCATTCTTCCGAAAATTGCTCCAATAAAGTCGGACGACGGCGACGACGAAGTATCTCTACATTTCCGGCTTTGCTCAAACCTAAAACATGCGCTCCTAATGCATCTCCTGCCAATTCTTCATCCAAAATATCCATTATGCCGCGCATAAAACGATATTCGCTGGAACCGGCAAAGTCGATGATGATTTTTCCTGCTAAATTACGCAAGATAATTTGACGGGCTATTTCTTTTGCGGCTTCTTTGTTGAGATTGTCCATATCTCCTCTGCCAACATTGCCGGCGCTGTCGACATCTATTGCAACCATTGCTCTGGTTTCTTCTATGTGTACTTCTCCGCCGCATGGTAATTTTACGGTCTTTTGCAGAGCCTCTTGGAGCATATCTTGTATGCCATATTCTTCGCTCGGTTCCGCTTTGTATATAATTTCTCCGTCAAAAACGGCTTTTACTTTTTCTTCTAACGTATGATCGTTGATGATTATGCTGGTTAAGCAGTGTTGATAGCGACGGATTAGTTCAAATAACGGATTTTCTTTGGCATATAATAAAGCCGGTGCTGTTGCCGAACGCGCTTTTACGCGGATGGTTTCATACACATCTCGCAATTTGCTCATTTCTTCCAATACATCATTTATGTCGGCTTCCGCAGCCGCCGTTCTTATGACCCACCCTTCTTGTTGTTGGATGACGTTTTTTATTACGGCATCTTGTAAATCTTTGATTTTTTCTTCGTCATTTATTTTGGTGGATACGTCTACATACGTTCCGAACGGGCGGTATACAAGGTATGTACCGGCTATTTGTACGGCGCGAACCAATTTGGCTCCTTTGTCGCCGTGTGCTTCTTTGGATACTTGCACGACCACGCATTGGCCTTCCGTCATGTTGACTTCCAGTAAACCTTTCTCTTGTGCATTCATAAAGGCTTCTTTATTGTCGCCGATGTTTACCATAAAACCGTATTTGTTTTCGGATAAATTTACTTTTTTGATAATCCTGCCTAAATAGACGTTGCCTTCTCCGGCTTCGTTTTCGTTAAAAACTTCAAATTCTCGCAAAGCGCCGTTATCTAATACGGCTAAGCATGCGTCAATTCCTGATTTTTCGTAAACTATCGTATCTGCTTTTATCATTAGTTTTGCTCCTTTTTAAAGGTTGCTTGGTTATTTTCTATTTCACTCCGGCGCCATCTAACATGTTTTTCGCTTCATATAGAGGCAGCCCGATGACACTTGTGTAGGAACCGACTATTCTTTTTACAAAACCAGATAACATTCCTTCTATCTTATAGCCGGCGACACCGTGCCATTCTCCTGATGCTATATATGCTTGTATTTCTGCTTCCGTCAAATGTTTCATCATGATTTTGGTGGTTATCGTGCGCTGACTTAGGTGTCCGTCTTTTGTTTTTAGGCATACCGAGGTTATTACACGATGTGTCCTGCCCGATAACAGACGCATAACTGCGGTTTGTTCCTCATCACTATGTGATTTTTGTATGATTTTTTGACCGACGACAATCACCGTATCCGCACTTAAGATATTTTCGTTGGGTGAAATTGTCGATACGGCTTCAGCCTTGGCACGCGCTATCCGGCGAATATAAGGCAAAGGCTTTTCTTGCGGAAAAGGCGTTTCGTCAATGTCGGCCGCATGTACCTCTTTGGGCTCGTATCCAATGTTTTGCAGTAGGGACAAACGTTGCGCCGAGCCTGATGCTAATATAAAATCTTTTTTGGACATTTATATTTATTTAGGCCTCGTCATCATAAGTTTTTTCCATCCGCTCATGGCGTTCTTGTGCTTCTACGCATAAAGTGGCTATCGGACGCGCCATTAATCTGTCTATACCGATTTCTTCTCCCGTTTCTTCACAATATCCATAGGTCCCGTCTTCTATTCTTTCTAAGGCTTCATCTATTTTTATTATCAATTTGCGGGCTCTGTCCTTTGTGCGCAAATCTAGTGATTTGTCCGTTTCCAACGAGGCTCTGTCTATGTCATCCGGTTGATTTAAGCCGCCTTGACGTAATTCTTCCAATGTACCGCTTGATTGATTTAATAAATCTTTCTTCCACGCTAGCAACTTTTGACGAAAATATTCAAGCTGCATATCGTTCATATATTCTTCTTTTTTGTTAGGGACGTAGTCCGGTGGCAATGTTACTGTATTTACCATGGTTTTCTCCTTTTGTTTTCTTGATAACTTATACTCCCAATTAAATTTTATGATAAAATAACAATACTTTTTCTAACTGCAAGTAAAAAATCCGATTAATCAACTATTTCTGCTTATCGGCGAGATTAGCTGAATATCCAGGTTATACTATTGTTTTCTTCATCATCGCAGGCTTTCATTATTTGATCCATTGTCGGACGTATACTTATTGCTACGCCGGCATTTGATTTTATTTCATATCGGGTCTGAAATGAGGTTGTGTTATAAAAAGAATGTTCATAAAACCATGCAGTTTTGTTGTTTACGATTAATGTGTCCAGATTTGCCCCATCATCGTAAAATTGTCCTTGGGAGAGCAATTCTGCACATCCTTTGCGATAAATGTTTTCAAATGTGATGTAAAATAAGTATTTTTCGGTAGTGTTGTTACCGACCGGGCCGAATAGTATTCTGCCACTTAAGGCGTGGTGTAAATCTCTCATATCAAGCGGTACGGCTTTGTCTTCTTGCATCTTGGTCATGTCTAGGTTCGTGTAATCTTCGTCGGCTGCCGTGTAATTGGTTATTGCTTTCTTTAAATCAATTATTTGTTGAGTGATTCGGCCGGTTTTATAGCGGGTTATGACGCTGCCGGCATAGGAGGCTAAAATCACACCAAGTACACCTAGAATGCTTATGTACATGATGGTTTCTATCATCGTATAGCCTTTTTCGTTGTTTTGCAGCATGATGCTTCCTTTCTTGATATGGTTTTGTTTGATAAATCTCATATTTCTCTATACTTTATATTTTAATATGTTAAAAATATGCTTAAATTTACGGATATTTTTCTTTGGGTGAGTGTTATGGTGAAAAAAATTGTGATTGTTTGCGGTTTTTTGGCGTTTTTTGGCGTGGCTTTGATGGCTCTTTTTAAAATGAAGGGGGTTGATAAGCCGGTTTTAGAACACGAAGCGGTGGTTGATGAAGTACAAAATATCGGCGACTCCGTACATTCTTATTCCGTTGCGGAATTAACGGTGGGGTGTCAGTCTGATGATAAAATCTTTTGCGCTATCGAACAAACCGTTAAATGTACGATGAAACCTGATTTTGCCGGTTGTCATAAAGATTTTGTTCCGGGGTTCGTGATTGGTAAAACCGATGAAACGCCTCGTCCGACGCAAATTGCTTTTGAAATTGTTAAAATTAAACCTATTCCCGAAACTAATGATATTTCCGTATATACGAAATCTGATTGCGATGCGGTTTGGTTTGGACTTTGCAAAGGCACGGTTATTTATTCTTTAACTCAGAAAGGTAATCGTTGGGCGGTTACTAATATTTATGCGTTGGAATAATCTAATTTTGTCAATTTGTTTGCGCGGTTATTTGTCTGTATGTAACCGCTTTTTTTATATATATCCTCGTGCAATCTGTTACTACGAAGATGTTCGGTGGTTATTTGCTGTTGACAAAAAAATGAAACGGGTGTATTAATTACTTGTTTTGTTATTTTTATCGATTTTTTTGTATTACTATAAATTTTTTTTATTATGGATAAATTTCAGTTGAGCAACGGTATGACCGTTGTGTTTGCCGGATATTCGGCAGAGTATTCCGTGTGTGTGGCAGTTCATGTTGGGCATATTAATGAACCAAAAAAGGGAATTGCTGCTCTGTTTGAGAAAGTTTTATTGTTGCAGGTTAAAGGTATTATTCCTGTTTTTGCCGGAACCGCCACTATTTATACCGCCGGTAATGAAGATTTGGATGAAGCGCTCGAAACAGCTTCGCAAATTTTTAATCCAAACCTTGTTTCCGATGAAATGGTTCAACGGGCTAAATTGGCAATTCTTAAACAAACGCAAGAGGCTACCGCTCTGGTTATGCGACGTATGAAACTGCTGTATAAACATACCGCTTTCGGTAGTGACGGATTTATGATGCCTAATGATTATTTGGCTATTGTTGATTCTTATTCGGCTCAAGATGTTCGTGAGTTTATGCAGACGTATTACACGGCGGCTAATATTGATTTGGTGATTTCCGGACCCCGTATTCCGTTGGCTGACTTAAAAGATGCCGCGAATATGTATTTTAGGCGGATTCCGGTTGGTCTTGAACAACCGCGAATGGCCAAAAATATCTATACAGGCGGGCTCTCTCGTATGGCGTTTGCCGGTAATACAATGACGCGTTTGATGTTTGGATGGGATGTCGGGCATTTGACTTTGGAAGATTCCGCTACCATGAACGTTATGATGTCTATGTTCTGGAAACAAGTGGAACATGCTTTTGCTCAGGTTGGTGTCGATGCGCAAGTTGAATTTAAAATCGCCGGTTATTATGGGGCTCGTACGGTTCGATTGCTTGTAGTTACCGAATTTGATCCAAGCATTTTGGCGGATATTGTTTTGGAGGAAATTAATCGTATTTGTGATGAAAAAGTTTCCGAGGAAGTTATCGCTCAGGCTCGTAATGCCGCTATTGATGAAAAATTGGATAAACACGAAAGATCCGATGATACGGCGTTGGAAAAAGTTTGGCAGATGTTGGGACGGGGTAATATGTGCGATCCACGCAGCTGTATTGAAGAAATTAAAGATGTTGATGAAGATGCCGTGCAGGTTTTGGCTCAACGTGTTTTTCGGGGAAGTAAACCTACGGTTGTGCTGATTGCGGATGTTGATAGGCCGTTCTATTCTATGGATGAAATTTGCGGGAAATTAAAAACACAGATTTGATTGTGTTTTGTTTTTTGGGGGTGAAGTTTTTTTCTTCATCCTCTTTTTTATGTTTGCGCTTCTGCTTGTATTTTGATGAATCTTGAGTTATACTTATCGGGAGGGCTGTTATGGAGGATATGTTGAGGAAAATTCAATTGGTCGAAATTCTATCCGATGATGAATTTGTGGTTGATATGATGTATGCACGTTATGATAATATGATGCAGACGCCGGTCTATCAACAAGTAGGAATGGGGAATCGATGTTTTGTGCATCGTGATTTGGCGGATTGCTTGATGAAATTAAAACCTCTTTTGCAGGAAAAACGCCTTAAACTTAAAATTTGTGATGCTTATCGTCCGGTTAAGGCGTTTTATTTAATGAAAAAAATTATTCCTATTGAGGGATTTTTTGCTCTTTCGCCGGAACGCTCTCAACATTGTCATGCTTCTGCCGTTGATGTGATGTTGTTGAATGAGGATGGGCAAGAATTGAAATTTCCTTGCGCGGTAGATGCTTATGATGAAAAATTTGCCGCTCAGATTGCTCGGGGACAATGGGACGATTTTAAGAAACATTTGGAAAAAGCTAAATATGATTGGTGCGCAGATGGTTTTGAGGTGGAAATTCAAAACAGAACGATGTTGCGGGATATGATGGAAAATGTTGGTCTAGAAGCGTTAGAACACGAGTGGTGGCATTTTAATTTGCCTAATAATGAGAAATATCCGCTTATTGAGGCGGAATTTGAAGAAAACGGTCAAGCGCGCTTTTTTGTGCAAATGTAATTTCGTGTGATTTGCCGGATAAACAAAACCCCGCTACAGTTAAAACTGTAACGGGGGTGTTTCTCTTGATTTTTCCTTCTACCGCTCTGTCTCAAGGCCTAATGTTGCTGCCAGAGCCCGCTTGATTGCGGATAGAGGATACTTGTTTAAATCAATGGCAGCAATGTCAACTCCAAGTTGAGTCAGAATTTCTTTTTTCTGACGTCGTCCGCCGTTGATCAACTCGTCATACATTTGTTGACGAGTTGCGTAATCCGCTTGTGCCAAATTTGCTTTAGCAATGCGGATACTTTCTTCTATGTAGGCATTCAGACGATTCAACAGTGTTGTTTCCAGCTCGTCTAGTGCCAGTAAATTAACATCGACATCGTGGTACTCCACTTGCAATGAGTCCAGTGCTTCTTTGCGAAAAGCTCGTCCTTTGCGCAAATTGATGAATAATTCGCGTGCTTTCGCTAAGGGCATACTTTCAGCTTTTTTGATTGCTCTTTCGTACGATTCTTTGAATTTCATTAATTTGCCTTTTTCCGGACCGATACGCAGTACATTTACATAAGCTATGCCGAGTTTTCGACCCAGACCGCCGCATTTGCGCGCATAATCGTATTTTTCCTCTTTATCATACGCGTCATTTTGGGCTTTGCGGACGGATGCTTCACTTATTACCGCGTCATGAATCTCTTTTAAGGGATTATTTTCCGTGATAAACATGCAGTCTTGCGCCGGGACATTGCGTTTCCAGTATCCGTTGTAGTAGTTTTTGACAGAAAAACTGTTGTTTGATTTATCTACCCATTCCGATGTTCTGCTATTGGGGCGAAAATTCATAAATTCTCGCTTTCTGTCATAAAATTCTTCTTTGCTGATTTCTCGCAAGGAATAAGTGTTTAATCTTTCGGTGCGATTAAATACATAAAAGAAATAATAACCATCAATTCGGAAAATCTCTTTTTCCGCAATGTTGCTGTTGCCTATCGTTCGACAAGAGAACCGAACGGTTTCATCAATCTTAATTGTAAAACTGATGAATAGTTTATCTTTTGTTTCCATAAAAAATATATTATAATTTGACATAATTCCTTTTTTGCGTTCGTACTATAACATATAAAATAGACAAAAATCAAGCAAAATTTTTTAAAATCGGTATGAAGCGAGAAAAATGTGGGGCGTCTTTATGTTGTGGCGAATTGGGAGGCTGCTTATACATTAAAGGGACAATAAACGAAGTATGATATACAATGTTTATTGTCCCTAATTGTTTGTGAGGATGTTGCAACATCCTCACAAGTGCCGGCAGCGGCTGATGCCTAAAGAGGCTTAAGTTTATACACTTGTAA
>CASFTO010000023.1 GCA_949297665.1 uncultured Alphaproteobacteria bacterium
AAATATTCTGAGGTGTTGGTGAAGACGAAATTTTCTTTAAAAGAGAAGTATCAACGCTACGTCTGTCACTAAAGCCCGTTTGAACGATAAAATTAATTTTTTTGATATCAGGATTCTGTTGCTCCCAAATTTTATTTATTCTATCAGAATAGTGAGTAACAACCCAATTCTTCATAAAAGCGGTCGGTGCGCATATATTCATAATTCCATCTTTGAAATCACCGACTGTAAGCGGCTTCAACCAACTATCAAAAGCAGTTTCCCCGAACTCCATTTTCAATTGATTGCAAATCTGTCCCCATTGCAAATCAACAGGACGACCATCACTTACAAATGCTTCTTCTGCCATATCCATCTCCCACAGTTAGATATTTAACACATAAATACATAGTTGTTTGTTTTCTTATTGACCCCGATATAAAATCGAAACATATAACCGCTCGATATAAAATCGAAACATATAACCAACATTTCCTTTTAGTTTTATCACAGCTACATGAACCCCACCAAAATTCACCTAGTTTACTGTTTATATCTTTTAACGCTGTATTAAACCAAATTTACGATTATCCTGCCGATAGATAAAGTTATGCTCGATTAAATCTAACAAGCAAAATTTTACTCCAGCAGATAAGCTCAATCAAATTAATTTCAATCAAGCCCGAAACGTTTATATTTTCAGACCGTTTACGAACTGCAAAATGCCGCATCGGTAAACACAACTACAAAACGTCGCACCAGAAAACACATCCGCAACGCTGCTCTGGTAACCACATCCGCAAATGCTGCTCTAGCAAACACATCCGCAACGCTACTCTGGTAAACACAACTACAAAACGTCGCACCAGAAAACACATCCGCAATGCTGCTCTGGTAACCACATCCGCAATGCTGCTCTGGTAACCACATCCGCAACGCTACTCTGGTAAACACAGCAAACAGAAAAAACAGCTTTATTCTAAAAAAGAAATCCCTCGTTACATAATAGTCACAAAAATAAGGTCACATTAAAAAAAGTTTAAAACTCAAAAGTTTAAAACCATATAAAGCAAATTCACTAGTAATTCACTTTAGCAATATAACATTGCGTCACTTATCATTTCATAGAACCAAAAGACAACTAAATATGTTTACTAACAAAACGACATTTAAATATCCTCAGTCTAATAAAATAATATAAAGTGCTATCATCAGAGAAAATAGAATTTTGTTTATTACAAAGTCTGTTGGTTATACCATTCACACTTCAATTATAAAGTACAACTCTGTCAGCCTCTCATCTCATAACATGAAGAAACCTTATTAGATAAAAAAGTAAAAGACAACAAAATATTTTAAGAATTTTTAAATAAAACTGCTTGACAAAGATTCTTTGAGAGATTCGATTTAAATGCATGAAAAACAACAAAAAAACGCAAACATCACCTTAATACAAGAGATGTCTGCGTATTAATAAAAAGCAAGAAAGAATTACAGAGATTTGACTTTTTGAGATAAGCGAGAAATTGTTCTTGAAGCCTTATTCTTATGGAATACACCTTTTTGAGCAGCTCTCATCATTTCGCTTTCTGCAACTTTCAAAGCGGCAGTGGCAGATTCTTTATCACCAGCCAAAACAGCTGCGATTACTTTTTTTACAAAAGTTCTGACTCTGCTTCTGCGAGCACCATTAATGATACTTCTTTTGTTGTTTCTGTTAATTCTTGTTTTTGCCGATTTATGATTGGCCATATTATTTATCCTGTCAAAAATTTAAGTTAAACACAAATAAAATTCTGACACACTTATACTCTATAATCAGCGATAGTCAACAAATTTTTTTAAAAAACGTCAAAATTAGTTTCTATTTTTCAAGCTGATACTGATTTTCAGCGGGTTTGAAGAGATTTTATTGATTTCAAGGATATCTGTTTCTCTATAAAAACGCAGGAAAGAAGCGGAAGATTCCTGAAGTATCCACCCTAATTGCGGCAGAGTCTTGATATAAAAATTTTTGATATCCTGAAAGTTTTTCTTTCTAACCGCAACGAGTTGAGCTTCCAGATAACGAGTCTCTTCATTACCAAAAGCAACATCATCACTTTCAATTTGCTTCAAGCCTTCCATTAACGGAATATCTTCAAAACCGGCAACAAAGTCCATGGCAAAAGCATGAAAAGACAAAAGAATACTAAATAAAGAAATAGAGAGATAAATAAATATTTTTTTCATAAGGATTCCTCATTTCTGTAAATAATCACAATAAAAGGTTGAACGTCCGGCTTGTACAATTTTTTTAATTCCGCCGGAAAAAGAACAGTCGCAAATGCAATCGGGGCACCGAAGTCCTTCTTTTCCATAAACAGCATGCTGCATTTGGAAATAGCCCATACTTCCATCAGGTTGACGATAATCTCTAAGAGTCGAACCACCGGCGCGAATGGCTTTTTTTAATATATCTCTTATAGCTACTACCAATGTTGAGCATTCTTCAAAAGAAACGGCACAACAGAGTCTGAGTGGGGAAATACGCGCCAAATATAAAGCCTCTGAAGCGTAAATGTTTCCGATTCCACAAATAATAGATTGGTCTAACAGCGCCACTTTAATCGGAATATGTTTATACTTGATTCTAGAAAAAAGGTATTCCCCGTCTAATTGAGAATCAAAAGGATCAATTCCGATATGAGCAAAAAGGGAAGAATGTTCAATATCTTGTGACGGTATATAAGTTATTAAGCCAAAACGCCGTGCATCATTAAAGACTAAAGTGCAACTATCCGTACAAATCATAACATGATCATGTTTTTCCAATGATACTTTTTTATGAGAAATAATACGAACGCGCCCACTCATGCCGAAATGCCAAACAATACTTATCCCATTAGTTAGATTAAGAATAACATATTTGGCGCGTCGATAGATTCGAGAAATGGTTTGTCCGGTTAATAATTGCTCAAAATCATCCGGAATTGGAATACGAAACTTCCTATTAAAAACAGAAACAGACCGTATCACGGAATGGTCAACCGCTCTAATCAATGCTTCTTTTATAGTTTCAACTTCTGGCAGTTCTGGCATTTTAATTCCTTTAAAACAACTATAACTAAGCATAGAGATAAAAAAAGAGGAATCTAATACAAACTTTTGTTTATACACCAACTTTTTTGTGTTTGACTGCAAGCAAAGTTTGTAGTAATATCACAAGAATCATAACTAAAAGAGGAATGAAACGTGATAAAAGGGGCAACCACCAGAAGAAGAACCAAAAAATATTTTGCACCGCAAAATGAAGGGGTGAAGCATAAATGTGATCACCCTGGGTGCAATAAAGAAGGAGAATTTAAGGCCCCGAAAGACAGAACTTTAAAAGATTATTATTGGTTTTGCTTGGAGCATGTGCAAGAATACAATGCAAAGTGGAATTACTATATGGATGACAATGGTTTCTCTGAACAAGAGGCGTTTAGACGTAAAACGAGATTTAGCGGTTTCCACTCAAAAATAAAATACAAATTCGGATGTGATTTGGATGAAGAGCTTGAGTTTCTGCATGGATTCTCGGGCTATGACAAAGTAACGGATAATATCTATTTCAGCCGAGAGGATAGAAAAGAAATGGAGCATCTGGAGATATCTTCGGAAGACTTCAATATTGATAATTTGAAAAAGCAATATAAGAAATTAGCCAAGACCTGTCATCCGGATTTAAATCCTAACGACAAAGAAGCGGAAGAAAAATTCAAACGCCTGACAGAGGCATATAAAAGATTATTGGAAAAACTTTCATAAAATGAATTAAAGAGAAAGTTCATACAATTTAGTTACATATTTTTTGATAATTTCTAACCGAACTTTATAAGAGGTTAAATCTCTTTCAATAAAAAGTTTTTGGTCGGGACGAATTTTAATGGCGCCCAATTGTTTTGAGATGAAATCCATAAGTTTATCAACATTTTTAAAAGTATTATTATGAAAAGCGATTAAAATACCTCGAGCACCGGCTTCAACTCTATCGATTCCGCAGAGCATACAAATTTGTTTAATTTCAACAGTTTTAAGAAGATTTTCAACTTCTTCGGGAATAGGACCGAAACGGTCAATTAATTCCTCGCGCATATCATTAATATCCTCGACTGTTTTAAGAGAGCCGATACGTTTATAGAGTCCCAAGCGTACCCCTAAATCAGCAACATATTTTTCAGGAACAATAATCGGAACCCCTGTTAAAATTTGAACAGACCAATCGCTTGATGGAGCCACAGCAGATACATCTTCACCGGCTTGTTTGGCTTTAATCCGATTAATTTCCTCTTCCAATAAATGGTGATAAAGAGCGATTCCGACATCTTTAATATGACCGGACTGTTCAACACCTAAAATATTTCCTGCGCCACGGATATCCAAATCATGATTCGCCAGAGAAAAACCGGCACCAAGCTGATTAAGAGCTTGTAAAATACTTAATCTCTTCTCGGCAATGGGAGTAAGAACTTTTTGATTTGGGATAGTAAAATAGCAATATCCTCTTAATTTAGAGCGTCCGATTCTGCCTCGTAATTGATACAACTGCGCCAACCCAAACATATCGGCACGATAAATAATCATCGTATTAACTTTAGGAAGATCAATACCGGATTCGATAATTGTAGTAGAAAGCAAGATATCCGCCTTACCATCAGCAAAGTCACACATAACTTCTTCAAGATGCGTCGGGGACATTTGCCCATGTGCAACGGCAATTTTAACATCAGGTACAAGTTCTTTCAATTTAGGCTCAATCTGGAGAATATCAGATACTCTTGGGCAAACAAAAAAGATTTGTCCGCCGCGATATTTTTCACGATAGATAGCCTCTTTAATCATCACTCTGTCGAAAGGCATAACAAACGTACGCGCCGCTAATCTGTCAACCGGAGGAGTCGCTATAATGCTCAATTGTTTAACGCCGGTTAAAGATAATTGAAGCGTTCGAGGAATAGGCGTTGCACTAAGTGTCAAGATGTGCACATCGGATTTAAGTTGTTTAAGTCGCTCTTTATGAGCCACGCCAAAATGTTGCTCTTCATCAATAATCAGCAATCCGAGATTACAAAATTCAATATCTTTTGCCAATAATGCGTGCGTACCGATAACAATTTCAAGACTGCCGTCTTTAAGTTCTTGTTTAACCTCTCGAGCTTCTTTTGGGGTAACGAGTCTGGAAAGCATTTTAACTTTTACGGGAAAGCCTTGAAAGCGCTCTTTAAAGTTCAAATAATGCTGTCTGGCTAAAAGGGTGGTCGGAACAATCAAAGCCACCTGAGCCCCGCTTGATGCAACCGTAAATGCAGCACGCAATGCAACTTCTGTTTTACCAAAACCGACATCCCCACAAACGAGTCGATCCATTGGGTAACCGAGAGATAAATCTTTGAAAACATCATTAACGGCACTTAATTGGTCATCTGTTTCGGTATAGAGGAAACGGCTGCAAAATTCATCATACAAACCACGTTCTGGCACAAAGATTTCAGCTTTCTTCATTTTTCTCTGAGCAGCGATTTGAATCAATTTTTCTGCAATATCTTTAATTTTTTCTTTAACGCGAGATTTTTTAGCTTCCCAAGCCGAGCCGCCTAAAGTATCCAATGTAACATTGCTGTCTTCTGCACCATATCGGCTGATAACATCAATATTTTCAACCGGAACGTAGAGTTTATCATTGTTGGCGTAAATAAGTTTTAAGCAGTCGTGAGCCACGCCATCGGTAACAATATTTTCCAATCCGTCAAATCGCCCGATACCATGCTCAATATGAACCACATATTCGCCAACATTAAGAGACGAAATATCGGAGATAAGGTTCTCTGCCGAAACTTTTTTATGAGTGCGGATATTTTTTCTCTCGCCCCAAATATCTTGCTCGGTCGCAATGAAAAAATCTTTATTGATAAAACCATGCTGCAGTTCAAGAACAGTCAGAACAATTTTTCCCTTGGACGCGTTTTTTAAAGCATCTTTCCAATTTTCAGTAATAACAAGATTCTTAAATTTATTCTCTTGGAGAAGATTATGCATACGATCCAAAGAACCTTGGGTATAGCAGCAGATAATCTTTTTCTTGGCTTTGTTAGCTTCGCAGTCTCTGTCCAAATCTTCATAAACAGTTAAATTGTTGATATTTTTAAGAGAAGCAAAAATCTTTTGAGGAACAGCTCCATAGTCAATGTTTTCATTACCTTCAGGCATAGAACGCTTAGAAAGTTTAACATAATCCCGAGCATGAATCAATTCCAAAAATTTTTTCGTATCTACATAAAGA
The DNA here is from genome assembly GCA_949297665.1 of uncultured Alphaproteobacteria bacterium. Lineage (GTDB taxonomy): Bacteria > Pseudomonadota > Alphaproteobacteria > RF32 > CAG-239 > CAG-267. Next base: position 6,284 of record CASFTO010000023.1, read on the forward strand.
GTATCCGGTTCAATCGGGTGGTATCTGTCAACATCGGAAACTTCGCGAAATTTTAGCGCTTCCAATCGTGCATCATAATGATCGGCAATAGTTTCTTCTTTAGCTTTAAGAGCATTATCACAGTCAATGCCTAAAATAATATCGGCGTTAGGAAGATAATCAAATATAGAAGGAAGCGCATCTTCATAGAAGAAAGGTAGCCAGTTTTCCATACCTAAATATTTTTTACCTTCAGAAATACTTTCATAAAGTTCATCTTTCAGACCATCAGCGCCAAAAGCCTCACGATATTTAGAACGGAAAGTTTTGATTGTATTTTTATCTAAAACAACTTCATTAGCACTATCAAAACTATAAAACTTCAAATCTTCGGTACTGCGTTGTGTTTCAACATCAAAAAGACGCAAACGCTCTACCTCATCATCAAATAAATCAATACGTAAAGGTTGATCCGCACCGCTAGGAAAAATATCAATAATATCACCGCGTACGGCATATTCGCCGGATTCCATAACTTGCTCAACGCGAGAATATCCGTTGATAGCCACATAGTGTAAAAACTCGTCAAAATTAAGTTTGCCACCGACCTGAATAGATTTTCTGGTATTAAGAAAGATTTTTTTAGGTGGCAATTTTTGAATGGCCGCACCAATACTGGTTAAAACAACTTTACGCTTTTTTGTATCATCTAAAACAAGCTTAGCTAATGTTTCAATCCGTTTAGAAAGAATTGTCGGATTAGGCGATACACGATCATAAGGCACGGTATCCCACGCCGGAAAAGTTAATATATCAATTTCCGGAGCAATAAATTTAAGTGTATCAAAAGTCTGTTTAAGAGAAGCCCCATCGCTTAAAATACACAAGATATTTTTAGATGAAGTCTGCAATAAATCACGTATAGCAAAAGCTTCGGCATCTTTTGCAACGCCGGACAAGTTTTTCTTATCAAAGTAATCAAAATCATTAGACATTTATCGACACTTCTGCTATTAAGTTATCTAATTAATAACCTAAACGGGAAATTTGTAAAGAACATAAATCATGCGTCCGAATATTTTATACCCTTTATTTGCCAGCATAGAAAGCTTAAAAGGGGTAGGTGCAAAATATAGTAAGCTAATAAATAAACTTTGCGGGGAAAAGATAATAGACATCTTATTTCACCTACCGATTAATATAGTTGATAGAACTTACAATGAGCCCCTGATAAATGCGAAAGACGGCAAAATTTGGACAGGTGTTGTTACTATAACGGAGCATATTCCGCCACAAACCAAAAAACACCCATATCGCATATATTGTACAGATGGTACGGCGGAATTAGTATTGGTGTTTTTCAAAGTCTATACGGATTCTATAGAGAAAAATTATCCTTTAGGAGGCAAAAGAGCCATTAGTGGCAAGTTAGAATATTTTAATGGAATGTGGCAAATGAGCCACCCAGATTATTCTGTATTAGCTGAAATGCTGCCCCAAATTATGCGTTTAGAGCCAGTGTACCCACTAACAGCCGGAGTAACCAATAAAATGGTATGTCGCTTAGTGGAAAATGGGTTAAAAAATGTTCCATCACTGCCGGAATGGTTATCATCGGATTCTTTAGGAGATTTAGAATACATAGATTTTAAATCAGCCCTAAATCGCGTTCATCATCCTAAAAATCCGGCGGATTTATTACCATCGTCAACGGCTCGAAGAAGATTGGCTTATGACGAAATTTTATCAAACCAATTAGCTTTAGCGCTCATTCGGCAAAAAGTTAGAGAGAAAAATGGTCGCTCATTTATCGGAACGGGAGAATTGTACAAAAAAGCAATAGAAAACCTACCGTTTAAGCTTACCTCAGCGCAAGAAAAAGCATTGGAAGAAATAGCTAAAGACCAAAATTCTTCACATAAAATGTTACGTCTGCTACAAGGAGATGTCGGCTCCGGAAAAACCGTTGTTGCATTTTTGAGTATGTTAAAAGTCATAGAAGAAGGAGCGCAAGCCGCACTAATGGCACCAACAGAAATATTGGCTAAACAGCATTATGAAACCATAAGCTCTTTGAGTAAAAATCTAGGTATAACAATAGGTTTATTGACAGGTAAACTCAAGGCAAAAGAAAAAAAAGAAATCTACGAAAAGCTGCAAAGCGGGGAAATTAATATATTGATAGGAACACACGCTTTATTTACCGAAGGTGTAACTTTTAAAGATTTAGGATACGCCGTCATTGATGAACAGCACAGATTTGGTGTAAATCAAAGACTATCGCTTTCCTCAAAAGGAACAATGAGCGACGTTTTGGTAATGACGGCAACCCCGATTCCAAGAAGTCTTTTGCTGACAGCATATGGCGATATGGATTATACAAAAATAGGGGAATTGCCAGCAGGAAGAAAGCCCTGCGTTACAGCCGTGATTAACGTTCAGAAAATGCCGGACATCATTGCAGCCTTGCAACGTAAATTAGCCGAAGGAGGTAGAGCATATTGGGTTTGTCCGCTGGTGGAGGAGTCTGAAAAATCAGATTTGGCAGCAGCAACAGAACGAAGCGAAATGCTAAAGCAATATTTTGGAGATGTTGTCGGGTTAGTTCATGGAAAGATGAAAGAAGCTGAAAAAGATGCGGTGATGGAGCAATTTAAAAAAGGCGAAAAGAAACTTCTCGTTGCAACCACTGTTATAGAAGTTGGAGTTAATGTTCCTGAAGCAACCGTAATGATAATAGAACATGCGGAAAGATTCGGACTTTCTCAATTACATCAATTAAGAGGAAGAATAAAAAGAGGATATGAAGCAGGAACATGTGTATTGCTATATTCATACCCGATAAGTAGTGTTGCCAGAGAGCGGTTAAATATTATGAAGCAAACCGAAGATGGATTTTATATTGCAGAAAAGGACTTGGAGCTAAGAGGCGGTGGAGAGATATTAGGAACAAGACAATCTGGATTCACACAATTCAAGCTAGCCGATATGAGTGTGCATCAAGATTTATTGATAAAAGCGCGAGATGACGTCCATAATATTTTAAAACAAGACCAGAGTTTAACAACTCCTCGCGGACAAGCTTTAAGAATATTGCTATACTTATTTGAACAAAACGAAGCCGTAAAGACTTACCTCGCCGGATAGATTAAAATTAAAACAAGTATAAAGTAACCCATTGTACACATACAAACACCATCAAAGAAGGATTTCCATCTCTCTTTAACAATAAATTCAACATTCGCATATAAAATACTATTAAAATCAACAAAAGAGAGAAAAGATGAAAAAAATCAGTATCGCCTGCATAATTGCCACAATCATAACCACCAGTTGCTCCTTATTTAATCTGAACAAGGAAGAAAAATTTGTAAATCCGGTCTTTTATGAAAAAATGATTTCGGCATCGCATTCAAATTATGAAGTGCAATTAACCCCAACAAGTATCTATATGGTCTCCAGTAAAGACTTTAAGTATAATTATACATGCAAACTCATTAACAACCAAATGGATACAGTTAGTTTGGAATGTTTTAAATATAACTACAAAAATGAAAAAGAAGAGACACAAGTTTTCACATATACTCTAAAACCTTGCAACGAAGAAAACATGTGTCTGGATAAGGGAGGCTGGCTCGTTTATCAAAAAATCAGACCTTACCAATATTTTGATGAAACAATTACCTATATAATCCCTTCTAAGTCTAAAGATGCCCCCAAAGATAAATTTGTAAATCCATTGTTTTATAAAAAATTATCTCCAAGATCCAAAAACACAAGACCAACCTTTTTAACACCGACTTCTGTTACCACGATAGATTTATATGGAAAAGAGGACGTTGGAAGATGTAAAATGCTGGAAAACACACCTATGTTTGTGACATTAGATTGTACTTTTTATATTGAAGAAACTAAAGAAACATATAGTCAAATTGTTCGCTATGTATTAAGAGGTTGCGATGAGCAAAAAGAATATTGCTTTGGCGGTAAATGGTTTGTACTGGAAAATGCCTCCGGAGATAGTATTGGAACACTCGTCATAGATAAAAAAGATATGGGGCAGTAAAAACCGCCCCTTTTTATTTTAATACCAATGTTTAATATTTTGGATTTGCTGTTTAGCCCAATCATTTCGGTCTTTTCCAACATCTTTTCGGTTAACATTATAAATTATTCCGTCTTTACCATACAAGTTCTTTTCCGCAATAGCTTTTCTAAGCTTAGGCCATTCATCTGCAGATACATTACCTGTATTGAATTTAATATCGAGCAAAACATTTTGTAATTCCTGAGGAAAAGAATCAAATTCCGGAAATTCCCTATGAAGATATGCAAGATCATCTCTCAGATGATAATGAAGTAATTTATTTATTTCTTCATCTAAAATTCTCAGAGGAGATTTATCTGCATAAAAAGAAGCTTTCATATTATTTTTTTTGAGCAAATTTCCATCTTTATCAACATTTTTCTTCCCTTCTGAAGTTATGGCATGAAAATAATTAAATGCTGCTTTTTTTTCTTCTTCTGTTGCCGCTCGCCCATCAACTTGCCAATTTATTTTTTGGAATTGCTCCCATCTATCAATATTTGCACCAACACCTGTAGTTTTATTCCACGTCGTATCAATATAGATGTAATCAAGAGGTCTTTCCATATTACGCAATACAGGGATCATTCTGTCAATTAAAGCATTGCCGGTTTTAACATTGGCTGATAAATTCGCATCAATGGCATGGTTAACTTTATCATTTTTGGCGTATTGTGTGCCTTGGGATGATAAAAGCGAATTTCCGGTTTCTTGTGTTAAGACTTTCTGAGCCAGCCCATTTTGATTAGCCATCATATAAGCCATTGAATCTCGAATATCTGCATTTTTTTCAATTCCCTCTAATGAGCCATATTTTCGCAACAATCTTTTCAATTGCAATTCATTATCTGCATCCGCCAATCGCTGATGCTCAAGAATATCATCATCAAAATTATAAGAAAAGGTCATGTTTTTTCCTTTCATAACAAAAATTAAAACAAAAAAGAGCCACGAAAAAAAACGTCGTAGCCCTTGGTTAAAAATAGGATTATCCATTTGTAAATTGCCCACAAAAAAAGCCCTCAAACCGAGAGCCAAATTTGGAATATACAAACACTTTAACCTATTATGACAACATTTATACCTCCCCCGACAAGTATGTCAATACATCTGAAAATAAAACAAAAAATATTTTTGCAAAGTAAAAATAAGTATACGCGGTTTCAATAAGGAATAAAAACAATTTTATTAAAAGAAATTTTTTAACTCTATCTTAAATATCTATCATATAGCCTAATTGCGGAATGTCAGACAAGCATTCTGAGGTTTGAAAGCCTCTTATACAGCGTCTATATGTAAAGACGAAAGATTTGCATGCCCTTCAGTCTAAAGACTGGAAGGCGGTAAAATAAACCTATGCGGTGAATATACCGCACTATCTGTATATAGCTTTCAACTTCCAGTCGCTTCGTCAAGCGACTTTTTCTTTAACTATTTAGAAAAGAAGGAAGTTTGATATGAAAAAATATTTAATGTTAGCAGGTATATTCACCGTCTTAGCCGGAGATGCGCAATCAGCTGGTTGGTATTATGAAGATGATGGATATAACCAATATGAAGCAAGACAACAATACAATAATCAAGATTATTATTCTAAACAACCACGCTATCAACAACTACCATCATCTGCGAGCAGAAGGTACCAAGAACGCCAATACACACGTTCACAAAATATGAATACCTACCAGACCACAGAAACAAATAAAATCCGCCCCTATATTGGATTAGATGTGATGACCACAACTATGGATTTTGGAACAGGAAGCCAAGATTGGAAAATGAAAAATGGACCAGCAGAATATTATGAAGATAAAAATATTTCAGCAAATTTTGTAGCAGGATTAAAATTTAACCCAAATTTTGGTTTAGAAGCTTTTTATCAACAATCAAGTGAAGAAGAGCAAAATGAGAGATGGAGTGAACCAATCCCATCAGAGGTGAATATGGATTTTGATGCAACAAATTATTTGAGTTTCAAGGCATATGGTATAGATACTCAGTGGTATGCACCTATTACACAAGAATTTGAGATATTGGCTTCACTAGGTTTGGCACAGTATGATTTTGAAGCAAGAGATAAATTAACGGCAAAGGTAGCGTCCGTAGGATTTACACACACCTCGAAAAATAATAAAGATTTTGATTCACTCGGCATTCGTTTAGGAATTGGTGGACAATACAATATTACAGACCATATAGCTTTAAGAGCAATGGCTCGCTATGTTCACATGACAGATGATGAATATATTAAAAGTATGACTGAATTATCCTTAGGTCTTCGTTATATGTTTTAATCATTCACACAAGAATAAAGGCACCGAGTAAAGAGCTTGGTGCCTTTATTTGATATAACTTCTGCCAAAAATTATTTTTCCAGAGGATTATAGATAATTCCGGCAAAAGCACCATTGTTAACCATAAAGATATTTTGCTTCTAAAGCTATAAGATATAAGCCAAAACATTAGCAAATATTTTACCATTTCCGCCTACAATCTCTCCAAACAGAGGGAGAAAGATAATGTCTTGCTATTTAATCACCGGAGGCGCCGGATTTTTCGGAACAATACTAAAGCAATATTTGCTGGATAAAGGAAGCGAGTGCGTCAGTATTGACTTGGAACCAGATGCCTTTACGCATAAAAATTTCACGGCATATCAAGGTGATATTAACGATAAAGAACTAATGGAAAAAATTTTCTCTACGCATAAAATTGAGGCAATATTCCACTGTGCGGCATTATTGGCACATGTTAAAAAAGATTTGAAAAGATTATGGCATGCGAACGTAGATGGAACGCAAAATGTCTATGATTTTGCGCTTGAGTATGGTGTAAAAAAGATAGTATTCATCTCAAGTAATTGTTTGTGGGCAAAGAATTTTGATACGGAAGTAACCGAAGAAGAGACGCCAAATCCGGTAGAGATATACGGAAAATCAAAATTGGAGGGTGAAAAAATCTTATTATCGCAACCCGATAAAATAAACAGCATTATCTTTCGGAGTCCCACCATTATGGACGAAGGACGTTTAGGACTGCTGGGAATTCTGTTTGAGTTTATAGATGAAGGGCGCAAATTACCGATGGTTGGTGATGGAACAAATCGCTACCAATTTATTTATGCGAAAGATTTGGCAAGAGCTTGTGAATTAGCATTAGGTGCGGATTATTCGGAAGTATTTAATATCGGCGCCGATAATGTTAAAAGTTTCAATGAAGTTTATGAGTATGTTATAAAGAAATCAGGCTCAAAATCTCGATTGTTCCATTTTCCGAAATTACCGATGATTTGGGCGATGAAAATTTGTTTCTGGCTTGGAATATCGCCATTGGGACCATATCAATATAAGATGATTGCCTCAAACTTTATTTTTGATACAAAAAAAGTAAAACAAAAATTAGGATTCGAACCAACGTTGACTAATGAAGAGATGTTGTTGCGCGCCTATGAGTTTTATCACAAGAATAAAGATGAAATATTACATCGCAAAAACGTATCGGCACATAATTCCGTAGCAAAAATGGGCGTGATAAAAATCTTAAAATGGCTGATGTGAATACGAATTAAAAAATCGTTTAAAGAACAAATGACTATTTCTTAAATTTAAGAAAGTAATAAGCCGTATAAGCAAAAGCGTAGTTTACGGCAAGCCATCCTATCCAACAAACAATATGCCAAATTGCAGATTGAGCTTCAACAGCATGTTCAATAAAATATCCACGATACAGAAAACCGTTAAATCCAAATAAATAGGGACTAATTTTGCCTGTAAATATCCAAAATTGATTTTGAGAGGGAATCAATTTATAAGCACTTAAAAAAGCAATAGCACTAAAAAAGAAGCTAAAAACGAAAACATAGAAATAAATCTGCGCCAAAACAAGTACAACAAGTGATATACATAAAGCCATAACATTAAATTTGCGTGTATTGAGAAAAGTCAATTGTTTTTCATATAAAGCCAAGAAGATACCTAAAGAAAATTCTGGAATATGCCCGACAGCATTAGCGTATAAACTAACGGTTGGTCCATTAAAAGTAACCCAATAAAAAGCAATAATGACATAAACGAACCAAATAAAAAAGACATTAGAAATATCTTTGGCAATCAGTTTATATAAAAAGAAAAAACAGAAATAAAGTTGAATAATGAGAGAAAAGAACCACCACGGACCGCATACGATAAACAAGGTTTCAGGAGAGAGAGTTGAAGTCAAAGACAAAACTTTTCCCAGAGCTTTGAAGTTAATATCAGGAACAATAATACAATAGACTAATGCACTGATAAGAAACAATTTATAAATTTTAAAAATATGTATAGCAACAAAGGGAATAGTCTTTTTCTCCGTATTTATAAAAGACTTTGTAATTCCGTAACCGCTAAGAAGGACGAAAATATAAACGCCATAAAATCCTAAAAATGAGAAAAGGCAATTAACAATTTCCGTCCAACTAAAATCTTGTATAAAATGAGAAAAATTTTCTGGATTTAACGTCATTTCATTTTGATAAGTCACTGGCGGAAAAAGATGAAAGAAATTATGCGAAATGATACAGAAAATAGCGATTCCTTTTAAGACAAGGGATTGAATTTTGGTTAAATAAACATTGTTATCATTACTCATCAAAAGCATCCTTATTTAAAATTTCTGAAGCAACATCGTAGCTAAAGCCTGCACGAACAAGAGCTGCCAAATCTTTTTGCCGCATTTCTTTGCGTATATAATCATCAGAACGAAAACAAGCTATTTTCTTTTTCCGAGCAAAATTGAGAGCGGTATCATATTCGGAATATTCAGTATTATCAAAAGCTCGATTAACGATTTGTTCTTCGATTCCCCTAGCTTTGAGTTTTTGCTCTATATAACGACGAGATTTACCGGCACGAAGATAACTGTTAATCTTGAATTCTGTAAATCGTTCATCGCTGACAAAATTATGAGAAATACATTCCTCGATAATTTCATCAACCCACTGATAGGCTTGTTCAGGAGAATAGTCTTTATTTACAAAAGCATATTTATCAATCCGTTTTCGCAAAACGCTACGCAGATTTTCAACAGAAGTCTCAAATCGCTCCAAATAATAGAGTGCAATATTGCGCAGGCGAACTTTGGTAGGTATTTTAGGTTGCGATTTTTTCGTTTTTTCTGTAAACACTTGAAAATTACCTTTTTATATACTAACTTCAAAAATAAATATATTTCTTTATATAATAGGAGATAAAAAATTGTCTAACAAAAGTTTTGATGAGTGCGCATCTTTCTTAATTGATAATGGAGTATTTGTTGGTCGTATATGCCGTTTGGAAAATGTATTAAAAACAATAATAGAAAAACACGGGTATATAAAAAATGTATCAGCAGCTTTGAGTGAAACAACAGCGTTGGCAGTGCTTTTAGCAAATGCATTAAAATTTGAAGGTTTATTTACTTTACAATTACAAGGAAACGGACCTGTTTCAACCATTGTTGTCGACGTAACTTCAGAGGGAAAACTTCGCGCCTGTGCAAATTATGATAAAGAAAGATTAGAAAAAGCCTTTGCACTGCGTAAAAATGAAGGAGAAATAGAAGCGACACCACATTTATTGGGAGAAGGCACATTAGCCTTTACCATAGATGATGGTAAAAATAATTATCATCAAGGCGTTGTAGATTTGCAAGGAAAGACATTGGAAGAATGTGCTTTAAGATATTTCAAGCAATCCGAGCAAATAGAAACCATGCTAAAACTGTATATAGATATTCCGGAAACAGATGAGGGGGCATGGAAAGCCGGGGGTATCTTATTGCAAAAGATACCCGAGTTAGGTGGTAAAAATGTGGATATTGCAGAAATACCGGAACTACGCAATGAAGCTGAAATATTAATGAATTCGTTGACACAAGAGGAACTTTTTGATGAAACACTTAGTTTGCAAGAAATTCTACATCGTTTATACCATAATAACAATTTACTGCTGACAAAAGACAATCATTACGAGTTTAAATGTCGTTGTAGCAGAGAAAAATTATTAAAAACGTTGCGAGGTTTCTCAGAAAATGAGTTGGCAACAATGCTTGATGACAATTCTAAAATAACCGCTAAATGCGGTTTTTGCTCAGAGATTTATGAATTTACGATTTCTGAAATAATGGAAAAACTTAATTAACATTAAATAAGTATTAAACTTTATACATTAGAATATCCATATAACAGAAGGCGTGGACTAAGATAAGAGAATGGAAAAATCTATGAATAAGTTAAAAAATATACTATTGGTATTTAGCAGTTTATTTTTATTTGCATGTTCAACAACAAGCGATATAGATGCTGTTCCGCTGAGATATAGCGAACCAAGATTTCAGACAGAAGCTCCGATTGAGCTGGATGTAGAAAAAGTAGAAGTTATATCTGAATTTATTCCATCTTTTACACGTCCGAATGTAGAACATTTGTTTCCGGTATCAATAGAAAAGTCTGCCAAATTATGGGCCGAAGATAGATTGAAGGCCGATGGTTTCTCATCAAATCGTGTTGCTGAATTTATCATTAAAGATGCGTCAGTAACAGAAGAAATAGAAAAATCGGAAGAATTGTTGCAAAAGGATAGATTAAAATATAGGGCTAATTTGTCAGTAGTATTGAAAATAACCGATAAGTCCAATATGGCAGCAGCAGAAACAACAATCAATGCATGGCGCGAATTAAGAATTCCTGTAGATACAAAAATAGCGGATAAGGAAAAATATTGGAACGATATGGTTTATAAATTATTTAACGAATTCAATCAGCGCATGGAAAAAAATATCAACGAATATCTAAATATGTACGTCAAAAACAATTATTCAATTAAAGAATACCAAGATTAAAAAATCCCCCGCAAAAGGGGGATTTTTTAGATGTTAATTAAGGATTCGCTGCTGATTATCGTTTGCGATTAAACTTAAAACCGGAATTTCAATATTCATAATTTTATGAGAACTGTCAGAAATTTTACAACTGCCGCAAAGAACAGCGCTGGATTTAGATGTTGCATAATCTTCAAATTCAAACACCTCACCAGGTTCTAATTCAGGAAGTTGTCCTCCAAAACCTTCTGTTTTAAGGGAAACGGAACGCCCTCTGGTATCGGTAATAGAAATATCTCTACCCAACAAACTGATTTTGCTATGCGAATTATTTTCAATTCGAAGATAAAAACCCCAACAAAATTCATCACCAGCAACTTTTTCTTGTAAAAGCTCATTATAAGCGGAAATGACAATTCCACCTTGTTGGGCCGTTTCAAAATCTTGAGTCGCATACATAAAAAAATCCCTCAAAGTTATCTTATGCATATACAGATAGACGACTTTGCGGGAACTGTAAAAATGAATCTATATTTTTTCAACAGAGATTGTTAGATTCTTCCGTAACTGTCCTCAAAACGAACAATATCATTTTCATCCAAAGCTGAGCCGGTTTGAATTTCAATAAAAATAAGCGGCTGAGAAGAAGATGTGTTTTTAATACGATGCTGTGTTTTTTCCGGAATATAAATAGAATCATTTTGATGTCTGTATAGTGTATCATCTCCTAAAACAATCATGGCATTTCCTTCAACAATAATCCAATGTTCAGCTCTAAAATTATGCAATTGCAAAGAAAGAATGGCCTCGGGATTAACTACAATTTTTTTGACGCAAAAATGATCTCCTGCGTCAAGAACTTCCCAAGTTCCCCAAGGTCTTGTATCATGGTCACCTTTTCTGTAATTAGTCGTCATAATATTTTATCCTTTTCATAAAAAATAATCTGGAATAAAAGAATAATAAGATGTATAAAGAAAAATACAAGCAAGAAATTACGAGAGAGGGCAAGATGTCGGAAACTAAAAATTTTGCATTAGAAGTGATAAAAAGAATTCATCACGAATTGAGCATGGAAAATAGTGCCGACAAAATAAATCAAGTCATAAAGATAATTTCGGAAGAAGGCAAAGCTCTATCGGCAGATATATATGTAAAAGCGGACGGTGTAACCCTTGAGCACATAACCGGCTATCCGTCAGATGAAGAAAAGCGAGCGGAAAGAATAGGAGAGGGTGTTGTTGGTAAAGCAGGTGCGGATAATCGAACCTCTTTTGTTAAAACCAAAGAGACATTTCAAATAGCAACGCCATTGAGAAGATGGAATAAGCCGGTTGGAGTTTTATTGATATCATATCCGTTGCCACACGATTACGATGAAAAAGAAGCGGAAACATTGGAAACGATCTGTATGTTTTTAAGTGAGTTTCTGTCTTCGGAGGAATTATCTCAATATATCAGAAAATATATAAAAAGCCGAGGGATAGTAGCAAAGGATAGACTAAAAGGAACGATAATCAATTCAGGATATGGATTGGGAAATGTTGTGGTACACAGGCGGAGAAAAGCTGTAACCAAGGTATTTGCGAAAGATAAAGACAAAGAATTACAAAATTTAGAGTCGGCTCGTCAAAAAATGAACGAAGATATAACAGCCAAAATAAATCAAGAAGGTATGCAAAAGGGGGAACATTTGGAAATTTTGGATGCATACCGTATGATAGCAAATGACAAGGGATGGTATAATCGCATTATAAATCAGATAAATTTAGGTTTAACGGCAGAAGCGGCGGTTGAGCAAGCGTATACCGAAATGTGGAACAGATTATCGGGAGCTGCGGATGACTATTTAAAAGAAAGACTACATGATTTACGCGATATAGCCGACAGATTGCGCTTGTATTTAAGCGGAGAGGATTGTAATTCTGGAATTAACAACAATTACACGGATATCATCATCGTAGCAACCTCAATGGGTCCGGCAGATCTAATGGATTATGACTATAAAAAAATCAGAGGATTGATTATAGAAGAATGTACACCGACAATGCATGTGGCTATTGTAGCTAAAGCATTAAATGTCCCGGTAATTTCTGGTATAGAAGGGTTGTTTAAGGATATCAAAGATGGGGCGCTAATAGCCGTTGATGGTTCGGAAGGGGCTGTTTATGTAAATCCGTCAAAGACGATTATAGAAAAAATCAGTGCTAAAATGGAGGAGAAAAGGCAAGAATATAAACAAATACAAAAACTGCGTAATTACAAAAGTCGAACAAAAGATGGCGAAAGGGTGAATTTGTATTTAAATATCGGTATGGAGTTTGACTTTGATTATATAAAAAGTACAAATTGCGATGGGGTAGGATTATATCGTACAGAGATATTGTTTATGTCATCCAATAAAATGCCGGATATAGAACAACAAGTGGAAAGCTATAAAAAACTATATCAAGCGGCGGATGGAAAAAAGATTATTTTTAGAAGTCTGGATGTGGGGTCCGATAAATTATTGCCTTATTGGAACAGCATAACGGAAGACAATCCGGCGATTGGCTGGCGTTCAATACGAATAACGCTGGATAGGCGAGCTATACTGCGTAAACAAATGCGAGCATTCATAAGGGCTGCATCTGGTAAAGAATTAAATGTTATGTTTCCGATGATATCTAACTTGGATGAATTTTTAGAAGCCAAAGAAACATTTATGTTTGCATACGAAAGAGAAAAAAGGGAAGGTTACGAATTACCGACAAAAGTAAATCTTGGAATGATGATAGAAGTTCCGTCTGTGGTATTTCAATTAAGAGAAATACTAAAATATTGTGATTTCATTTCGGTCGGAACGAATGATTTGTATCAATTTTTCTTTGCCAGCGACAGAGGAAATCCGAGGTTAAATGGACGATACGATGTACTATCCGCTCCATTTTTAAATTTGATGAAAAAAATAATAAAAGAAGCGAATAATGCGGGCGTACCATGCTCGGTCTGTGGGGAAATGGCAAGTTCTCCGATAGATGCAATGGCTTTAATCGGGTTAGGATTTAGAAATTTATCGGTATCGAGCGCATCATATGGTAAAGTGAAAGCGATGATACGCTCTTTATCAGCCCAAGGAATAGGAGACTATTTGAATAATATTCTATCATCATCTCGCAAGACGCTGCGCCCGCAATTAAAATCCTATGCAGCAGATCACACTATTGAAATATATTAAAAAGTATGTTTTAATACGCACAACGGAACAATTAAAGGAAGAGAATGCAATGGAAAATACTGAAGAATTAGATATAGACATAGATGATATCGGTACAATATTGAAAAGTAGCCGATTAAAAAGTAAAAAGAGCATGGAAGAAATATCCAGTGAACTTTGTATCAGAAAAATATATCTGACAGCATTAGAAGAGGGGGATTATGAAACTCTTCCGCCGATTCCCTATGGCGTAGGATATGTAAGAACATATGCCCGCTATTTAGGTTTAAATCCGGAGCGCGCCGTTAAGCTATACAAGAATGCATCTCAAACGGAAGAACAAGAAAATAAACAAGAAGAAATAGAAAAAGCAGAAATAAATAAAATTAGCGGGAAACATATTGTTATCGGCATAATAGCATTAATGGCGATTTATGCGGCGTGGTCATTTTATGCAAATATGGGAACGGCTCCGGCGACGTTGCCGCAAGAAGATAAAAATATTAATATAGAGGAACAGGTACTTGAAGAAAAAGAAAATATGAAAGAACAAACTCCTGAAGGTATAGAAAAGTCGGAAACTATTTCTCAAACAACAGAAATAACAGCAACAGAAATATCTGAAACAGTAGAACAAACACCGATTCCCGAAGAGCAGCTAGTTGCTGAAGAAAAAGTTGAGAATAATAAAGTTGTTGTAGAGTTTACCGGAGAAAGCTGGGTTGAACTAAAAGACAAGAAAAAAGTATATTTCCAAGGGGTTTACCATGAAGGTGATAAAAAAGAGATTGACTATATAGGCAATTTGTTTTTATCAGTAGGTAGACCTGAAAATGTAAAGGTTTACATAAAAGGAACAGAAAAAAATATTTTAGCAAAAAAAAGAAAAATGAATATACCATTGGATTCTTTGGATTAGTAAAGACATAATGAATAACACAAAATAAGGAAAAATTAATGAATTTTCAAGAAAAGTTAGCCGGTGTTATAAATCGTTATGAAGAGGTACAAGCACTGGTATCATCTCCAAATATTAGTGCGGAAGAACTGGTAAAATTAAATAAAGAAATATCCGTATTAGAACCCGTAGTAAATGCAATTCAAAACTATCAGACGCAAGAAAAAAGTTTTAGTGAAGCAAAGGAATTGATGGAAGACGCTAGTCTTGATAAAGAAATGCGTGACTTGGCGGAAATGGAGTATTACGAACTAAAAGACAAACTTCCTGAATTGGAAAAGGCAATAAAAATACTTTTATTGCCTAAAGAAGAAGATGACGAAAAAAACGCCATTTTGGAAGTCAGAGCTGGAACCGGAGGTGATGAAGCGGCTCTATTTGCGGCGGTATTGTTTGAAATGTACCAACGTTATGCGCAAAAGCAAGGTTGGAAATTTGAGATTTTAGATGCGAATGAAAATGGATTAGGCGGATATAAAGAAGCCTCAGCAAAAATTACGGGCAAAGATGTATTTGCAAAATTAAAATTTGAATCCGGAGCCCATAGGGTTCAACGCGTTCCGGTAACAGAATCCCAAGGACGCGTTCACACATCGGCGGCCACGGTTGCTGTGTTGCCCGAGATTGAGGAAGTTGACATGTATATCAATCCGGCAGATTTAAAGATAGATGTATATCGAGCATCAGGAGCAGGAGGACAACACGTTAATAGAACAGAATCAGCCGTAAGAATTACGCATATACCGACAGGAATAGTTGTCCAATGCCAAGATGATCGCTCACAATTCAAGAATAAAGAAAAAGCAATGAATCACTTGCGTGCAAAATTATATGATACGCAAAAAGCTAATATTGATGCAACATATTCGGAAAAACGTAAGTTGCAAGTGGGCAGTGGTGACAGAAGTGAGCGAATTCGAACTTATAACTATCCTCAAGGACGAGTAACAGACCATCGCATTAATTTGACTTTGTATAAATTAGATGATGTGGTATCCGGTGAAGCTCTTGATGAAATAATTGACGCTCTAATTACGGAAGATCAAGCGCAAAGATTAGCGGAAATTGATTAAACCTTGTAACAAATTGTAACATATTTTTAAAAGCATTTTAAAATAAATGATGTTATATAAACCTAAAAAGGAACTTTAAAAGAGGTTTAATATGTCAAAATTAATTAAAGTAGCAGTAATTGGCGCAGGTATGATGGGGAGAAACCATCTAAAAACATATAAGACTTTGCCTGGCGTGGAGTTGGTTGGTGTGTATGATATATTTCCTGAAAGTGCCAAGAAAGCTGCTGAAATGTTTGGTATTAAAGCATTTTCATCATTGCAAGAAGTAGCAAAGAACGTTGAAGCCGTAAGTGTTGTAACCACATCTGTTGCACACTGTGAAGTTGGGGAATTCTTCTTAAACCAAGGCATACACTGCATGATGGAAAAACCATTGGCTACCACGGAAGAAGAGTGCCAAAGATTAATCAATGCAGCTCAAAAGAATAATGTAACACTACTTGTAGGACATATTGAACGCTTTAATCCGGCGGTAGAACAAATGGGTAAGATTTTATCCGATACAAGTAAAATTCGTTCTTTAACGGCACAAAGAATGTCGGCAGCAAGTGGTCGAATTACGGATGTAGACGTTGCGATGGATTTGATGATACATGACGTTGAAGTAATCCAATCTTTGGTAAAATCTCCGGTAGTAAATGTTCAGGCCAGTGCAGTAAGAACTCCGGGAAATGAAAGCGGAAAAGATTATATTACCGCATTGCTTGAATTTGAAAATGGGGCAACGGCAAATATTACGGCAAGCCGCATTACGCAAGCTCGCGTTCGTACATTGACTGTAACGACAGATACAAACTACATTGATATGGACTTTATTAACCAAAGCATTAACGTTCACTCACAAGGACGTATGCCGTATGTAAATCAAGAGAATATTCCGGAATGGATGAACTACGGACTAAAAGGAAGTGTTGAACAACTGTTTATTCCGACCAATCATCCGTTACAAGCCGAATTATCACATTTTATAAGTTGTGTGAAAGGTGAAGCAACACCACGCATTAGCGGTGAAGATGCCTTGAATGCGCTTCGAGTCATTTGGAAAATTCAAGATGTACTAGGATTATCCAGAACGATAACGTCATCGGATACAATGCTCAAAGTAGCTTAAGTAAGAAATGCGCTATAAAATAACAATAGAATACGATGGCACTAACCTCCTCGGCTGGCAAAAACAAGACGAGGGGGTTAGTGTTCAGTATTATCTGGAAAAAGCATTGCATGGATTCTCTCATCAAGAAATTGATGTATTTGGAGCGGGAAGAACCGATGCAGGAGTACATGCACTAGGGCAAGTGGCACATTTTGATTTAGAAACAAAAATGGATTTATTTCATATCCGAGAGGCTTTTAATGCATGGTTGAGAGAGCTTAAAGCTCCTGTTTCTGTGTTAGAAGTAGAAAATGTTTCTCCAGATTTTCATGCACGTTTTTCGGCTAAAGGGAGAGGATATATATATCGCATATTAAACCGTAGAGCACCGACGGTTTTGTTGGCAAATAGAGTGTGGAATGTTGGCTTTCCTCTAGATGTTGATAGAATGAAAGCAGGGGCTCAATATTTGCTTGGACATCATGATTTTAGCTCGTTCAGAGGAGCTGGGTGTCAGGCGTTATCTCCACTTAAAACATTAGATAAATTAGAAATAATTACTCAAGGTGATGAAATTGATTTTATAGTGGAAGCTCGTTCATTTTTATATCATCAAGTGCGTAATATGGTAGGAACCTTAAAATCAGTAGGTGATGGAAAACTTACGCCTGAAGACGTGAAGATAATACTAGAAAAGAAAAATCGCGCATGCGCCGGAGCAACAGCGCCTGCATGCGGATTATATTTGAGTAAAATAATGTATTAATCATGCTACAAAATCTTGATGTAAAGCATTCTTGATATGCTTTATATGGAGGGGAAATCTAACAAAGAATACATCAAATCTCTGCGAAAAAGAAGAAAATTGCGGATTCTTACGGATAAAATACTGGGCACCGTTTAGTATACGCTTCTGTTGACGAGGAGATAGAGCAAATAAAAAATCAGAATTGCTTTTACGTTTTTTTACTTCACAAAAAATAAGAGTTTTATTCTTTAATGCTATAAAATCTAATTCTCCGTAAGGTGTGTTTTTTCCTCTGCCGCAACGATAATCTTTCGCAATAATCCGGTAGCCAAGCAGTCGCATATAGCAACGGCACATAAATTCGGCTAATTTTCCAGCATTATTTGAGGTTATTTTTAAGGAGCAAAGCTTTATCATAAACATCATTTTTCTTGAGATTGTATTTCTGCGAAATATTTTTAACCGATTCTTTGAGTGAAAAATGTTTCATTTCTTCAATCAAAAGCGCGTCGATATCTAATGAACTTTTTTCAGATTCCATCTCAGATGGGGGGGCTATAACCAAAACGATTTCTCCTTTAATCGGCATAGCGGAAATTTTTTCAATAACGTCTTCAACTGTTCCTTGAATACACTCTTCATAAAGTTTGCTTATTTCACGAACAACAGCAATTTCACGTAAAGGCATAATTTGTGCCAGAGCTATAAGCGTTTTTTCTATGCGTTGAGCTGTTTCATACAAAACTAAAGTAGAATTGATACCTTTTAATTCATTAAATAAATCAAGACGCGCTTTATCCTTGTTTGGAATAAATCCTGCAAACATAAAGCGATTCGTTGGAAGGCCGGAAAGCTGTAAGGCACATACAACAGCACAAGGTCCGGGCAGGGTTGTGACTTTTATATCCAGTTTTCGGCATTCTCTGACAAGCTTATACCCTGGATCAGAAATAAGAGGAGAACCGGCATCGCTGATAAGGGCTACACTATTTCCCTCTAAAATAAGATTGATGATGTATTGAAACTTATCCTGCTCAGAATGATCTTCATAGGTGATAAATGTTTTATTAGAGGGGATATTAAGCAAAGAAAAGAGTTTTTTGCTAACGCGAGTATCCTCAGCGGCAATAATGGTAGCTTCGCTAAGAATATCAATAGCTCTCTGCGAAATATCTTTCAAATTACCAATAGGGGTTGCAACAATATATAAACCTGCATCTAACATGTTATAGCTCTTTACAAAAAAGGATTTTTGATTTAAATAGAACAGCATAATTGTTTAATATTTTGGGAATAAAAGCAAGTGTTAAAGAAGATCGCTATATTTTTTCTTTGTTTTGGAATTTTTGGTTGTAACAGCCATCTGACCAACAATCGGATAGAACTGTCAGACCAACGCTATGATATTATAGATTATGATGCAATAAATCAGCCAATGCCAATGGAAGGGCAACTTAACGTAGGTGTACTTTTACCGCTAACGGGTAAAGCATCGAATATCGGGTTAGGAATGCAAAATGCGATGTTTATGGCTTTGGATGATTTACAGAGTAATCGTTTGACATTGAAATTTTATGATACAAAGAGCAGCAAAATAGGGGCGGAAATAGCTGCTGAAAAAGCTATAGATGAAGGGGCACAACTAATTTTAGGTCCACTAATGAGTGAAGAAGTAGAAGGAGCATCGTCAGAAGCATTATCGGCTAATATTCCGATGGTATCGTTTACAACATCTCCGCAAGTATTGCAAAAAGGTGTTTACAGCATCGGGTTATTAAATGGAGAACAAGTAGATAGAGCTGTTTCATACGCAACATCGAATGGGCGCCGTAAAATGGCATTGTTGGTTCCTGATACGAATAGTGGATTAAATATTGTTAAAGCCGCAATAATGTCAGCCATAGCGAAGGACATGATATTAGATAAAGTCGGATTTTATAGCGCGGAAAATGTAGATTTTTCGCAACTGATAAAAGAGATGTCAACACAAGCAGATTTTGATACGGTTATGATTGCCGATAGCGGAAACAGATTGAAGTCCTTAGCATCAATGTTTGCATATAACGACATCATGTATCCTGATGTATTATTTATGGGAACGTCAGCTTGGGATAACACGAATTTGAGCAAAGAAACAATTTTATATCATGGCGTATATCCGATGGTTTCCAAAAGTTACGGAACATATTTTGCAGACAAATATAAAGAAACTTTTGGTGAACAACCGAAAAGCATATATTCCTTTGCCTATGATAGTGTTTTGTTAGCATCAGTAGTGGCTGGAAAAAGCGATGAAAACATAGAAAGCACATTAATACAAAACAGTGGTTTTATCGGTGTAAACGGATTCTTTAAGATTCTACCGACAGGGCAAAGCTATCATAGTTTGGAAATGGTAGAAGTAACCAAAGAAGGCCCGAAAGTTGTGTCTAAGGCAGATAATAAAGAGTCTGATTATATTGATAGCGAAATAGACATCCGCTATGTTCCATACGAAAAATTACCGAAATTTTATGGAAAGAGCAGTTCAGAAGTCTTAAAGTGGCTATACAATAATTAATGTTAATAGTTGCTTTTTGACTTGCAAAATAGCAGGATATAATCCATAAAGAATAAGTGATAAATGAAGGGTGCGGGGTTGTTTTGCTGCCAACTCGGTCAGGTTCGGAAGGAAGCAGCCGTAACAGTTAAAACAAGGTCTGTTACCCTTCTCCTCAAAAGATAAAAAAATGGCAGAAGAAAATACAAATGAAAATCAATATGTCGTGCTAGCACGCAAATATCGACCTCAAAATTTTGAAGATTTACTGGGGCAAGATGCACTTGTGCAGACATTAACAAATGCCATTCAAAATAACCGATTACACCATGCATATATATTAACGGGGATTCGCGGAGTTGGAAAGACAACGACGGCTCGTTTAATAGCCAGAGCGTTAAACTGCGTCGGAGCAGACGGAAAGGGCGGACCGACAATACATCCGTGCGGTGTATGTGATAATTGTAAAGCGATAGCAGCCGGACGTCATATGGACGTGATGGAACTCGATGCTGCTTCACATACCGGCGTTGATGATATAAGAGAGCTTTTGGATAGTGCCCGCTATGCACCGACAAATGCTCGTTATAAAGTATATATCATCGACGAAGTCCATATGTTATCCAAAGGTGCTTTTAATGCGTTGTTAAAGACATTGGAGGAGCCCCCAGCGCATGTAAAATTTATTTTTGCAACAACAGAAATCAGAAAAGTACCGGTAACGATTCTGTCCCGATGCCAAAGATTCGATTTACAGCGTCTGTCTGTGGAAACATTGACAAAGTTATTTACCAAAATATTAGCCCAAGAGAATATTCCGGCCGAGAGCGAATGCTTGGATATTATAGCGAAAGCGGCAGATGGCTCTGCAAGAGATGGTTTGTCATTGTTAGACCAAGCTATTGTATTAAGTAACGGAAATATCAATACGGCCACAGTTAAAAAGATGTTAGGGCTTGCAGACAGAAGTCAGACTTTAGCTTTGTTTGAGAAACTGGTAAAAGGGGATATGGAAGCGGTATTACAAGATATTTCAGAGCAATATACCAATGGCGCCACCCCGATTATAATATTACAAGATTTGATAAATATCACGCATGATTTAGCAAAGATAAAGATTGTTCCGGCACTATTAAATTCCACAAGTTTAAGTGAAATAGAGAAAACGACGTTTACTGATTTAAGCGGAAAATGTTCGTTGGGGATACTATCAAAAATATGGCAAATGTTGATAAAAGGAATTAGTGAGATTAACATGGCTCCATCAGCGGTGGAAGCCTTGGAGATGATTTTACTACGCATAGCATATTCAGCATCTTTACCGACACCTTACGAGATTTTAAATGAGGTAAAAAAAAACTCTAGTCTAAACGAATATAATACAAATAAATTTCCTTCAGTCGGAAACGAAAAAAAAAATCTGACAAAGCCACAACCATCGCTTGATGAAAATATGACAATTTTCAACACAGTAGAGGACTTCTTGCGTTATTTAGAAGGAGCGAAAAAAGCTCTGATAGAATATTCCATAAAAAATGATGTATGTATTAGAGAGTTTTCTGATGGGCATATTGCAATGAACATAGCGCCGACAATTCATCAAGATTTCATAATGAATTTACATAAATTGTTAAGTGACGCAACGGGTAAACAATGGGAAATAGAAATTGTAAAAGGTGAATTGGGAGAAACAATCGCAGAAAAAGAAAAATCAGCGGTGGAAGCAAAGAAAAAAAATGTTGCAGAATATCCACTAGTAAAGAAAATATTAGAAGAGTTTAAAGGTTCTAAAATAGAAACAGTTGTCCGTAAAAACTTAGACAACCTAGCCGAAGAAGAACCGGAAATTTCAGAAGAAAATAACAGTTCAACGTATTTTGAAGAAGAGGAATAGACTGATGTTAAATATACAAGGACTAATGAAACAAGCGCAAATGATGCAAAGAAAAATGCAAGAAGCACAAGAAAAATTAGCCGACACGGAAATTACCGGAACATCTGGTAACGGAATGGTTAATGTTGTTTTAAACGGAAAATCGGAAATGAAAAAGATTTCGATAGATAAAAATTTAGCTTCAGATGATATGGAAATGTTGGAAGATTTGATAATGGTTGCATATAACAATGCACACACCCAAGTAGAAGCATTGGCAGAAGAGGGAATGAAAGAAGCAACCGGTGGTGTAAATTTAGGTGGTTTAAAACTTCCGTTTTAGGAACGTAGATGTCTGGACAATATATAGAAGACCTTATCAAAATAGTAGCGCGATTTCCATCATTAGGTACTCGTTCGGCGCGGAGAATAGTGTTACACTTACTTAAGAAGAAAGAAACGCAGATACCGCAGCTAATAAAAGCCTTACAAGATGTTTATGATAACATAAAGGTATGCGAAATATGTGGCAATTATGATACGCAATCTCCATGCTCAATATGCAGTTCAACAACCAGAGAAAATAATTTACTGTGCGTTGTTCAGGATATAAGTGATTTATGGGCATTAGAAAGAGGAGGTTTATATAAAGGCAAATACCATATTTTAGGAGGAGTATTATCAGCCATAGAAGGAGTGACACCCGAAGATTTAAATATAGAAAAACTGATACAAAGGATAGATACGGAAGAAATAACCGAAATAATTTTAGCATTACCGGCAACAGTGGATGGTCAGATAACCATGCATTATATCTCATCTATGCTAAAAGACAAAGGTATTAAAATATCAACCCTAGCTCAAGGTATTCCTGTCGGGGGCGAATTAGATTATATGGACGACGGAACAATAAAACTGGCGTTGGATTTGCGCAAACAGATATAACAGAAGAGAGGATGTTTTAAAGCTCATCCTCTTTTTCATCATCGGTATCCGACAAGGTATTTTTATCAATAGAGTACCCGTTGGCTCTGACAGTTCTAATGTAATCGGGACCATACTGATTAAGAGATTTACGCAATCTTCTGATGTGAACATCAACAGTTCTCGATTCCACAAAAATATTTTCCCCCCAAACAGATTTTAATAAAACTTCACGAGAGAAGACTTTTCCTGGTTCTTTAATAAGCATTTTTAATAAGCGAAATTCAGTAGGACTAAGGTGAAGTTGATGCCCATTACGAAAGACTTTTCGCTCAGATAAATCCATAGAAATATCATCAAAAACGATTACTTTTTCTTTTTCTTCAAATAAAGGAGCTCTGCGCATGTTAGTTTTAACCCGAGCCATCAATTCCGGAACGGAAAAGGGTTTGGTAACATAATCATCGGCACCGGCACCCAAACCTCGAATTTTATCTTCTTCTTGTCCTTTAGCAGTCAGCATAATGATAGGAATATTTTTAATATCAGGTTTAGAACGTATCATTTTGCAAATTTCGATGCCGGAAACTTCAGGGAGCATCCAATCTAATAAGATAACAGAGGGCATGAGTCGCTCAACTTCACTGACGGCATTTAGCCCATTTGCAACCGTAGCGACATCAAAACCTTCCTTTTCCAGATTATAGCTTAAAAGCATAGCCAAAGGCTCTTCATCTTCAATAATCATAACTAAACTCATAGATGTATTCCTTTCAAAGTAGCTATATTTTCAGATAACATACCATTCTGAAAAACAGCAGTTCCGGCAACTAAAATATCAGCCCCGGCATTAACGCATAAAGAAGCATTTTGAAAATTAATTCCCCCATCGACTTCCAGCAGGACGTTACGATTTGCGATAATATCTTTAGTCAGTTTAATTCTTTCGAGTGTATCGGGATAAAATTTCTGTCCGCCAAATCCAGGTTGCACTCCCATCACCAAAATTAAATCAACATCATTAATAAGAGGAATGATTTGTTTAATATCGGATGAAGGTCTCAAAGTGACACCGACTTTCAGTTTATAATTTCTAATTAGCTGAATTGTTTGAATTGGGCTCTCA
Source organism: uncultured Alphaproteobacteria bacterium (assembly GCA_949297665.1). Taxonomy (GTDB): domain Bacteria; phylum Pseudomonadota; class Alphaproteobacteria; order RF32; family CAG-239; genus CAG-267. The sequence continues at coordinate 30,717 of CASFTO010000023.1, forward strand.
GTAGCTTCAAGATGAAAAGTAATTAAGTCTGCGCCGGATTCGGCATACCAAGAAATACACTCATCAGGATTAGTAACCATAAGGTGGACATCAAAAGGAAGCGAAGTATATTTTTTTAATTCTTTTAAGATTTTAGGCCCAAAGGTAAGATTCGGAACAAAATGACCATCCATAACATCAAAATGGATAAAATCTGCACCTGCAAGTTCTAAATCAGAAATTGTTTTTCCCAAATAAGCGCTATCGGCAGCAAGTAAACTTGGAGCAATTTTTACCATATAAAACTCCTTATAAAAATCTGAAAGTAGGATATATCACAAAACTTAAATTGAGGTAAATATATTAAAAGAGGCATTGATAAAACAAGAACAAAGATTATGTAAAGGAAGTCAATAAATTTAGTAAAAGGAGAAAAACATGGGAGAACTAGCGCAAAAAATATGTAAGTTAGAAAAAGAAGAAATCATCAACATGCTCAATACAGCCTATGCGGAAGAATGGCTGGCTTATTATCAATATTGGCTTGGCTCCAAGGTGGCGAAAGGGATAGAAAGAGCGGAAATATCCAAGGAGTTGAAAGAACATGGTAATGAAGAATTGAAGCACGCCGAATGGTTGGCAGATAGAATTATACAGTTAGGCGGAAGTCCATTATTAGATCCAAATGAGTGGAAAGAAAAAGCGCAATGTAAGTATGAAGCTCCTAAAGACGGCAATACGGAAATACTTGTATCACAGAATTTAGTAGGAGAACGTTGTGCAATTGCCAGATATCAGCAAATCTGTGAAAAGTGTAAAGACCAAGATATTGAAACATTTCGGATATCAGAGAAGATACTAAAAGAAGAACTGGAGCATGAGCAAGAAATGGAAGATTTCCTAACAGATTTTAAGTATTATTAGTTTCTAAAAGCTATAACCTATTATTAACCTCTTAATGCTAAAAAAGATACATTAAGAGGTTAAGATAGGGAGGTAGTTATATGTTAGACAGAGAGCTGAAAAAACAGATGCAACGATGGATTGAATGGTTAAGAACCCAAAGAAACTACTCTCCGCACACCATACAAAGTTATGTAAGTGATTTGGAAATATTTATAGAATATTTAGCCAAAGAAAGAGTTTCCTTAAGTGATTTAAAAAAGATAGACATACGAGGATTTAGGAATTTTTTCAGTTTACGCGCCAAAAGAGGAATAAGCCGCACCTCAATAGCCCGAGAAGAGTCTGCCGTAAAAAATTTTTTCAAATGGTTGGATAATAACGGAATAATAAGGAATAATGCAATTTTTCAAATATCAACACCGAAATTACCAAAAGTTTTACCGCGTTCATTAGACGTGAACACTATGTTTGATGTTATAGACGAGGCAATACAAGATTGTAGTGAACCATGGATAGGAATAAGAGATAGAGCAATTTTAACTTTATTATACGGATGTGGATTGCGCATATCTGAAGCATTAGGACTAAATGTTGAGGATATAAACCACACAGAATTTGTGAAAATAAAGGGGAAAGGAAACAAGGATAGATATGTTCCCATATTACCGATTATTATAGAGAGAATAGAAGCCTACAAAAAGAGTTGTCCATACAATTTAAAAAATGGCGATGCGTTATTTTTAGGAGCAAAGGGAGAAAGAGTAAGTCCCAGAATTATTCAAAGAAAGTTACAAAAAATAAGGGTAAAACTAAATTTACCGGATAACATAACACCACACGCATTACGACATTCTTTTGCAACACATTTATTGGCACAAGGTTCAGATTTAAGGTCTATACAAGAGTTATTAGGGCATGCATCATTAAGTTCGACGCAACGATATACAGACGTTAATTTGGAAAAGATACAAAAAGAATATAAGAAGGCCTTTCCAAACTAAAAAAGATAATAAAAAAGCGCCATTAAGGCGCTTTTCATAAAACGAAAAAAAATTACTTCAACTTTTTCTCAACAAACTCTTCATGCTTTTTAGATTTCTTATCATACTTTTTCATAACCAATTTCTCAGGATGAGTTCTTGGATTCTTTTCAGCAAGATAAAAAGTACCTGTACCGGCACTACTCTCTAATTTTACTTTAACTTTTACTGCTTTTGCCATTATTTTACTCTTATAAATTAAGGTTAAACACAAAAAACTTTACAAGCAATATACAATTATAATCGCTAATGTCAATAAGAATTTTAACTGAAATATCTTTTTATTAATTTTGTAGCAATTCTAATATCTTTAAGACTGTCACGCGTATCAGGTAAAAGACAACTATTATCAATTCCGGTACAAATTTGCGGCATTAAACCGACATTTTGTAAAGATTTTCCCGAAGGTGTATAAAAATAACCGCTTGTCAAAAATAAGATTTGGTCATCAATTTGATAAATATCCTGAATACTGTTTTTTCCATAAGTTTTCGTTCCGATAACAATTGCTCGACTTTGTTCGCTGAGAGCTGCTGCAATTAATTCTGCAGCGGAGGCCGTAAAGGAGTCTGTTAAAACAGCAATAGGTTTTCCGAGAAGAATATCTCCAGGAGTAGCATTATAATATTTTTGTTTTTTTTTGCTATTAGAGCTATAGGCAATAATTGTTCCATCCAAAAACAAATCGGCTGTTTTCAGAGCTTCATTAAAATTACCGCCTTTGCATCCTCTTAAATCTAAAATAATTCCGTTAAGATTTGCATAACCGGAAATAATCTTTTGAATATCACCGGAAATTCCGGAAAAGAACAAAGAAGGTTTCAAATAAACAATATTATTTTCCTCATCAAATTTAGAAACAATATGAGCAGAAGGAATATTGCCGATTCTTGAAAAAGTATCCAAACGACTAACCATAGCTTCCAAAATATGCGTTTCTAAAGATTGCGAATGAGTTATTAGATTGGGAGAGGAATGAAGACTGGTCTCTAGAACCTTATGTGTCAAATCTTTCCATAAAGCAGCGTTATTTTTTTCTTTCGGAAGCATATATGTAGCAACGAGATTATTTTGGTGATATAAAAAGGCTTTAGAGTCGCTGTGATAGAGCTTAAAAGAATTATCAAATTGGGATAAGGTTTTTAATCCATTTAAAGCAATATCCTCAAAATCAAGATTTGCGGCATATTTGTTTTGTAGCTTATTAAAAAGCTCCGCGATTTTAGTAAATTCATAAGCGTAAGCCTGAGAAATAGAGAGATAAAAACCCAAAAGAACACACCAAAATTTTCTAAGCATAGCTAAAACTCAAAATTTGCAATCAATGCTGTATGGTCAGAAGGTTTGTTCATACTTCTCAAGGACTTATCAACAAAACATTCCTTCAAACGCTCGGCAAAGAAAGCCGTTACAAAAACATAATCTATTCTTAATCCCAAATTAGTTACAAAAGAGTTAGCGGAATAATCCCAAAACGTATAACCTTCCGAAATAGGGTGCAAAAGTCTGAAAGCATCATGAAATCCCAAAAAAGAAAGTGCTTTAAGTTTGTTTCTCACATCAATACGATAAAGCGGACTACCTAAAAAACGCTCTTCATCAAAAACATCTAAAGTATTCATCATAACATTAAAATCGCCGGCAAAAATAATAGGAAAACCGGAATTAATTAAGTCAGAAGCATGCTGATGCAATTTATCAAACCAAGTTAATTTATTGGCAAGTTTAATCTGTTCAAGATCTTTACTGGGAGCACATCCGTTTGGAGCATATATAGAAGCGGCATAAAAAGGAGAAATGGGATGTTGCACGAAAATTTCGATATATCTTGCCGAAGTATCTTCCTGAAAATTAGGTAAATTTTTTGCAGAGATGATAAAATCAAATTTAGCTAAGATAGCAACACCATTATAACCTTTCTGACCTAAAACAGCAACATGATAGCCCAAACTTTCACATTCAAAATAAAGAAAATTTTCGGTTTCGCATTTTATCTCTTGCAAAAAAACAATATCGGGATTTTCATCTTTCAGCCATCGGCAAAGATTGGAGCATCTGGCTTTAATGGAATTAATATTATAAGTAGCGATTTTCATTTTTTGCCTCTAAACAATTTTTTTCATTATGAAACTTTAACCGATACAATATTAAATGATTGTAAACATATTTAGGATATAATCAGCTCAAGTATGATAAAATAGAGGAAAAACATATGCTATCAGGTTTTACAAATCAAAACACCGAAACAAATGACTTCCATCAAAGAGTGGCAGACCAAAACATTCAAAGTATAGAAGATAGGCAAGAAGAGCTAAGGCATGCAAAGAATGGTTTTATTGGGATGTTAGCGGGAATAGTTGTTGGCGGCATCGTAGGGTGGTTATTTTTAGGGCCTGCAGACAATATAAATAAAGAAAAAGCAATTCCGGTTATTAGACGTCCGCTAACAGCTGCCAAAGTACTACCCAATGACCCGGGAGGGATGGAGATTAATAATCAAGACAGAGAAATATATCATATAGTAGACAATACACCAAAAGAGCAAGAAGAAGTAAAAATTCGCCCGGCACCGGATATGCCAAAAATAGATTTGGATAAAACAATTTCTTCATCGGAAGAAATGCAAAATTTAGTAGAAAGTATTAATAACGATAATAGTCTGAACAATCAAGATTTAGAATTGGATAATAGCCGCAATAATGAAGTAAAAGTAGTATCAACAGAACTATCAGGCATTAAAACTAATAGTAAGGATAAAGTGATAATCCCCGAGAAGATAGATGATATAAAAGTAAAGTTACAAAAAACGATAAATTCACAGGTGCAAAAATTGCAAGATAATGAAAATATGAAAAAAGAGCTTGTAACGGAACCGGTGAAGAGTAATAATTTTGCGAAAGGAACATGGTATACACAAATTATAGCATCATCGAGTCGTAAAGCTGTTCAGTCATTATGGAATAATTTGTCAACACGGCATGATTTTATAAGAAAATATCCTTATGAGATAGAAGAAATTAAGACCGCTCAAGGCAATGTTTTATATAGATTAAAAGTGGGATCATTTAAGAGTCGTGAAGAGGCAGTGGAATTAAGTGATTTGCTCAAGAAAAAACAAATTAGCAGCATAATAAAGCAGAACTAAGACAATGACAAAACCGATATTGGCAGCCATATTATCTTGCAAAGGATATACGTTAACAGATGAAGAAAAAGAGCTGTTTTCAAAATATAATCCATTAGGAATAAGTTTATTTTCGAGAAATATTCAATCATTCGAGCAGGTAAAAAATCTAGCCAATGAGATAAAAGAAGTCATTAATCGTGATAATGTTTTAGTAGCGATTGATGAAGAGGGGGGGCGCGTTTGCCGTTTAGAAAATATAAGGAAAGGAAAATATGCCTCTGCTGAGGCTTTAGGCAAAGTGGATGCTTTATATAGTCGTTATCATGCGTATTTAATAGCTTCTAATTTAAGAAATTTAGGAATAAATATAAATTATGCTCCGGTGATAGACAAGAAGACGATTCCTCAAAATAAAGTATTAGAGAGCCGCTGTTTCAGTGAAGATGCAGACAATATTGTTGAACGTGGAACAAATATGTCCACAGCGTACATGGAAATGGGAATATGTCCTTGTATAAAGCACATACCCGGACATTTTTCATCACTGGAAGATCCTCATTTAGGATTACCTGAAAGTACATTATCGCGGCAAGAATTAGAAAAAGACATAAAATACATGAGGAAATTTAATCAATTTCCGCTAGCAATGACGTCACATATTTTATTAAAAAATATAGATAATAAAAATCCAGTCACTCAATCGCCGCAAGATATTTCTGCTATTATACGAGGCTATTTAAATTTTGATGGATTCTTGTTAAGTGACGCGATAGATATGCATGCTTTAAGCGGGAGTGTTTGGGAAAAGACACAGAAGAGTCTGGATGCCGGTATAGATGCTGTATGCTGCTGTTCGGGGAGAATTGAGGATATAGAAGAAGTATGTAAAACAAATCGATTCTTGACTGAAAAATCATTAATAAGATTTGCCAAAATAGAAAAAGTTATTCATAATAAACCAAAGAAGATTGATTTAAGCGAGATTGAAGCGCGTTATAAAAATGTGCTAAAAGAAAGTTTTAAAGAAAAGTATTCGTATGATGCAACCGAAGTATTACATCAAATGCTCAAGAAAGGAGAACGTAAATGATATGGGTTTTGGTTATAATTGTAGTAATTATAATATATAATGCAGAAAAGATGCCGCAAATAATGGAGAAAGTAAAAGCTGAAGTTCCGCATATTGTAGAGGCGGGTAAAAAAGCTTCAAAAGAAATTAAAGAAAAAGCTCAAACCGCACACCAAGAAAAAAAGCAAGCAAAGAAGAAACTGTCTGAAGATAAAAAAGATACCTCAGCAGAAAAATAGCCTTGAATGTAACAATAATTCACCAAAGCAACTTGTAAGATGATAATCTCACAAGTTGCGGTATCAAGACTTCATGCATTGCACAAAAGCATATAAAACACAAAAAAAACTCGTTTAGCAACGAGTTTTTTTATTCATCAATTATTAAACTATTTAAGAGCCGGAATATTTAGTTGAGCAAAATCTCCGGGTTTAATTTTAACAGTAGCATAACGCAAATTTTCAGTTTCAATCATATACTCTTCGCGACCTGTAAAATACGCAGCCAATTTATAAAAATCGCGTCCATTGAGTTCTTGCTTTTCCCAATTCATCAAATAAAAAACACACGCTTGACTTTTATCGGTCAAACCACAGCGTGGACGTCCGGCTGGAATATCAGGATTAGCTACAATACCTTCAAGTCCCCGATTCTCAATTGTCTGGGAAGAAAAGAAAGCCTTTCCGATAAATAAACCAACAAAAAGACAAAAAACTGCAGCAATATATAAAATATTTTTTTTGACATAAGATGTGTCGTCTTGCAAAATTTCATCAGCTATTTCATCGTCTTCATCGTAATCTAAATCGTTATCCAAATCATCTAAAGAAAAAGACAGATCGGAATGAAGCTCGTTTGAAGTAAGATATTGAGCATCTTTGGCTCTAACAAGACTAGAACTTTGAGGAGAATTAAACTCATCGGACGCAGATTGTTCAGAATTATCGAAGGCATCCGAAGAATTAGAAGAAGCCCTCTCTGAGATAGAATCTCCTTCTGAGACGTGACTAAGTTCTCGCTGTCTGTCAAAAGACTGACTAGAAGCGACATTAGAATTTTGAGATACAGATGGCATAACTTTGTCAGGCGGCATCGGAATATCAATTGCAGCTCTGATTTTTGGTCTTTTTATTTTTCTGAGTTTCGGACGATTCTGCAAGGGATCGTTTTGTTGCGGATATAAACTTTGCGAAAAATTCTCAGAAGAAATATCACCTTCAGGAGTCGGTGTAACTAAATCATCTAAATTTTCATTACTCATGTACAAACTCTCTAAATTCTATTTTTTATTTTTTCATCTGTTTTCAACATTCTAACCAATCTTGGGACAATAAACACAATAGTCTCCGTTCCCTGATAAGCCGAACCAAATATTTCACTGGGCAAACCAATAATCAAGAAGTTCTCACCTAATTTATTTCTAACTTTAAATTTAGTAATTTCCCCTTCAGTTGTATCCAGAGTAACCTCTGAGTAAATACGATTATTTTTCTCCAAAGACGCCCGTGCCAAAACAGACAGAGGATACTCCATATTATCTAATTTACCGCAACGCCCCACATCAAAACGAGAGAACCATCGCGTCGGAACAACAAAGCGTCCCTCAGAAATATTTTCAACAGTAGCGTATTTTGCAACAAATTTTTGTAACTGCTCAAGAGATAAATCATTAGTTACTGTCAACATTCTGCCAATAATACCGGTCTGAGCAGTTGCAATAGTTCCGAATTTAAAATCTTTCAATAAATCGTTCCAAACAACTCCACATGGTTCTTTAGGAATAACTCTAAATACACTAACATCATACATAATCATAGCCGGATTATTTTCAAAATCTGCTATTAATTCGTTTATTTTATTCATTGTTTCCAAATTTGTTTCAAAGGAAACCGTATAATCACGCCAATTTGTAACGACATCAGTAATACCGGCCCCTCTCAAAATATCCAAGAAACCAAGTAAAAGGGTTCTAGAGCTTGGTGCATACAAAGTAAAACTGGCACGTCGACTTAAGATAAGAGAATTTGTTTTGGCATCATATCTGTAAAACAAATCCGCCGAGCGAGAAATCATCTCTACAACTTCTTTAAAACTGCCATTTAAATTTTTACCGTAAAGATTTGGATAAGGAGCGTCTTTAGCAACAAGAACAATATTAGCTTCTTGTGTAAGTTTAAGAAGAGCTTGTTCAGCAGGAATATTGTCAAAAGTAAAATTTCTGACCTCAAAATCCGGCAGTTCATCATTAACATCATTACGTTCGATTCTGAAAGAAACATTGTTATGAGGTAAAATTTGTACCATTTCTTGCGTTTTCCAATTAACATTACAACGCAAAGGTGTTTCCAAATCTAAATCATTTGCTCTAAAAGTTGTTCTAAGCATATAAGGATTTTCTTGAGGTAAAATAATAAAGTTATCCGTAGCGCTACCGTTGACAGCCGTATTGGTAATAACCGTTTCTTCATCACTTTGGTAAGCATTACAAGCGACAAAGGATAATAAAGAAAACAAAATTAAAAGACTTCTCTTTCCTAGACCCAACTTCACGTTACTCACCTTTACTTTCAATATTTTCTTCATTTTCAATAAGTTTTTCTTGTTCTGCCATCAATTTGGCAACAACATCATCAATACTCTGGCCTGCGCCTTTAGTTGGATCATCTGCTTGATTGGTAAAACCACCGAAAGCATCTTTTGCCGCACTTAAATCCTCATCTTTTTTTGCAGCCATATCGACAGATGCGTTTCTCTCCAATTCTTGCTTATATAAATCCAGATTTTTTTTCAACGCAGCCACACCGCCTTTAATTTTCTTCTCAACAAAAGGATGGAGTTCACTATGTTCAAGAATATAATCGCCAGTTTCACACAATTCAGTCAAAACATCAATAATATATGGATAGAAAGGATAATCCTCAACAGCGATATTTCCCTGTCTGATGCATCTTGCGGCGATTCTAGAAACGGTACGGTCATAATAATCTCTGATAAGTACATAGTTATCTATATACCAAAGAGATTCTTTTGTGACAGTCAACTCGTCATTATCAGCCATAATACCCCCTTTTTCTATAACCATAAAATAAAGAAAATATGAAACAATGTAAATCTTTTTTATTTTTTATTATCATCAAGTTTAGAATCTGCACCATCTACATTGGAATTATTTTCATCATCATCTTCTTCATCCACATACTCCCATTCCCAATCTTGATCATCATTTTCGGAAATCGGATTACCATTTTCATCAACGTATTCCCACTCCCAATCGTCATCACCGGAATTAGAAACAGCATTCTGCTGAGAAGCCACGGCAGATGAATCGTTGGAAACTGCCGTATATGATAAATCAGAAGCTGTGGATTTTGAAACACTTGACAAAATGTCATCATAATTATCCTTACCTACATTTTCATCATCGCTATAATCATCAAGTTCAATCGGTTGATCTATAGAAGCAATATCAATATTATCGGAAGTTAGCGCTTGGCGAATTTTATCAAGTTCTGCGCTATAACGACTTTGTATAGTCTGATTAGACTGTTGACCGATACTTTCGCCCATAAAATCATCAAGAGCGGATTTGCTATTTGAGCCGGTAATATCGTCTCTTTGAGGTTCAGATAAGACAGTCTGATTAGATTGTTGACCAATACTTTCGCCCATAAAATCGTCAAGAGCGGATTCGCTATTTGAGCCGGTAATATCGTCTCTTTGAGGTTCAGATAAGACAGTCTGATTAGATTGTTGACCAATACTTTCGCCCATAAAATCATCAAGAGCGGCTTCTCTATTTACGTCAGTAATATCGTCTTTTTGAGGTTCAGATAAGACAGTCTGATTAGATTGTTGACCGATACTTTCGCTCATAAAATCGTCAAGAGCGGATTCGTTATTTAAGCTGGCAATATCGTCTTTTTGAGGTTCCGACAACATAGTCTGATTAGGCTGTCGACTAATATCTTCACTCATAAGCGTGTCTAGATTAGAAATATTTTGCTCACGTTTCTGTGCTAAATTGTTTTGAGATACTTGTTCCTCTATATCAACATCACCAAACTCCCCTATATTAATAGAAGAAGATTCAGCATAAATGTCATTGTTACCGACTGGATGCATAATAGCTTGTTGATCGGCATTTTCTTCGATCTTCTCCCTCGAAGGCGTAATATTAGTTTTGTCTTGTGTTAAATCAATTTGATCCGTTTCGGATGCTGATAAATCTGTACTAAAAGAGTTATTCGAGGATAAAAAATCCGTTTCATCAGTTTTTTTACTATTTTGATTTAGAGTTACACGTGGTAATGGAAAATCCAAATCATCATCAAACTCATCGGAAATATCATCTTTATCTAAAACATTATCTGACGAAGCACTAATATCTTCAAATCCCATGGAATGAGAAACCTCTGAAGAAGTATCACTACTCCCGGAAAAAACGGCTTCAGGTAAAGCAAAGTCTAAGTCATCATCAAAAACATTTTCACTATCAATATTACTGATATGCCCAATATTTGAAAAAACTTGTGTTTTTTCGGTAAAAGGAGGCTCTTTTTCAATCTCAGGCAATACAAAGTCTAAATCGTCACGAACTTGGCGTGATGAAGCATCGGAAACCACAGATTGAGTATTATCCTCATAAAGGGAATCATTAACAACATTTTCCTTTGGGGATGAATAACTATTTTTATCAAGATGCGTCTCAGTATGAGGATTAACAGAAATATCGTCAGAATCAAGCGGTGGAATATCAAGACGAACATTGTCAAAATTATCTTCATGCTTAAACGCTTTATTACGAATGACGCCATCAAAAGAAGGAATTCCTCCTTTGCTATGTGAAGAATTATCATCGGAGTGGACAACGTCTTTCGTATTAAAATTATGCTCAACATCAATAATTGTATCTTTTATGGGAGCCTGACTATCCACCATATGAGTCTGATGCTCCTCTACAAAAAATCCGTCTCTATTTCTTTTTTTCTTTTTTTTCTTCCTTTTGACCTCGGAAGGATTATCTTGAAAACCGGAGTAATCACCGTTATCATCAGAAAGCAATTCATCTTCCACCGAATGACGAACGATATTCTCCGATGTATTTAAAGACGAAACCTGAGTAGTAGAAACGGAAGGATTTATTGAATTATCCTCATGAGAAATTTTTGGCTCCGATACTTTTCCAAAGACATTAGTATTAGAATGACTTTTATCAGAGAAATGGACATCACGAGCATTACCGACGGTCTGAACAGAAGTTTGAGTATCTGCAGAAGAGGACCTGGTCTCAATAATAAGTTTTCTATCCTGAAGGCTCTGAGCACAAAGTCTGAACAATTCCTGCATTTTTTGCAAAGAGATATCCAAATCGCCGGAGATTTCCTCTCTGAAACGTTGTAAACGGTTCTCTATATTCAAATACTCAGATATCTCGGCATTTTTTTTATTACTGGCCGTATACAGACCTTCCAACAATTTAGTAATAGATGCTTGAGAAGCAATAATTCTATTATTCAAATCTGCAATATCGGTATCATCTCTATCCCGCGTAGCTAAAATTCCTTCCAAGATACGAGAGATAGACACTTGAGAAGCAATAACGGAGTCTGTAATGCTGCGAGTTTCTTTTAAGACATCAAGCAAAGATGCGCGAGAAGTACGAATTTCTTCAGCAATAATATCAAAAGCATTGCCAAAATCAGCGGTAATTGCAGATGGCGCAGCGACTGAAGACACGGGAGATTGCGGTAATTGTTTAAAAGCATTAGCCAAAGCCTGTGCTAAGGCATCTGCAAATGATGCGTCAATAGTAATATTGCCGGAAACTGCTTGTACAACACCTCCGGAAACAACACTAGGTGTATCAGTTTTCCCGGCACCTTCGTCAAAATCTTCCCGATTAGCTTTAACAAAAGCGATTCCCCGTTCTGTTTTAACGTTTTCGATGTGTTCGACAAGTAAGCGGCCACCGGGCATTCTTTTAAAGAAATCAGTAATATTCTGCGGTAAGGCTAAAAGTTCATTATCAAATTCATCTCTTTTAGCCTTATTAAAAATATGAACCTGTCTAAAGATATTCAGATAACGTTGAGCGACAAGAATAGGAGCTTCTTCGCCACTTTTATCGCTACCGAATTCTACATCATTTAAGTTTTCCACAATCCCAACCTTTATGCAAAATGATTAATAAAAGAATTTCTATATAACGACAACAGAAGAATTTTTACAAAGCAATATCTACGACCTTATGTATTTTTTTAAAGTCATCATTATTAAAATAGATTCTCTCTTCAGGGTTCCACATTAAACCATAAAGTTGCCCAGTTTCATCTTCTCTCATACTAACGACAAAAGCCTCCTGTTCTGTTTTATAATAGAGTGCGATATCACCCACACTGGCAACTTCACTTGGAGCGACAAACATAACGGCACGATTAGAAAGAATAGAGCCTAATCTTCTGGTACACAAGCTAACGCCATAAACATCTCTTTTATCCGATAGATTCGCCGGTTTAATAGCTTCCTTAGCCGCCAAAGATTTATCAACAACGATAGAACCATTGACACCTGAAGAACCGAATACAGGAACTTTTAATGTTTCCAAATCAATATAAGCATTACTATGATCATTAGCCGGGCGAACAATATTTTGCACTTTATACTTCGTATCATTATGAGCCATAATTTCTTCCAAAGCACCGGCGGCATCAAGTCTTTTAATTTCCTCTTTCAATGCTTCAACTTCCAATCCTAAAGCCTTTGCAATACTTTTATATTCTTTATCAGAAACCTCACGTTGCCCCATTTCAATACGGTGATAAACGGACAAGGTCATATCAGCATTTTCGGCAACTTCAATCAAAGTCAAAGACTTTTCATTTCTAATATATCTGAGAGCGGCGCCCAAAACTTTCAAACCACTGCTTTTATTAATTTCCTGTCGACGTTCCTGTTCTTTTTTCCAAGCCATAACGACTTCGTGCTGAGAATTTTGTTCGTTAACATAAAGATCCTGCAATGAGCAATCCAGCACTTCTGCAACCAAGATAAGTTGTTCTTGATTAAGCCTTCTGTAACCTTTCTCGATTTTAGAGATAGCAGAGAGGCTAATACCCAATCTATCAGCCAAATCCTGCATAGAAACGCCACGCATTTTACGATTAATTCTAATTTGGTTAGGGAATACAATTTCTTCCATAGCAATACACCTCACATGAAAATAATTTTACTTAATAATAATCTTGCCAAAAAAATATGCAAGTCAAAAAAGATAAAATTCCTCAAATATGTATAACTTTTGTCAAGGGAGAGGAATTTATCCATATCAAAAAAGAGTAAAAAGAAGTAAGTAGTTAAATTTAAATAAAATAAGGCAGGAAGAACCGAAAAGACAAAACCTCCACCATCTAATAAAAAATATTGCCGATTTTGTGTAAATTAAAAGACTAAAATAAATTAAAGAACTCTGCCAATCGGTGTACCGGAATGATCATAAGCAATTCCACCGGTAACGTTACCTATATTAGTACCGCTGTTTCCAAAGATAGCTCCGGATGCATCAGCTCTTCCGATAATATTACCATTATCATCGGCAACATAAAGAGTATCCATAGTCCAATCAATATTAGAATTCAATTTATTAGTTCTTTTGATTCTTCCGCGCCGAAGAATATTATCACGCACATAGTCTTTAGTATTTTGTCCGTTAATATTTTGAACTCCGGCCAAGTCATCCAGTCCAAAGAATAAATCTCCTTTATAACCATCTCTTCCGGCAAACGCAGGATCCATATCTTGAGCAACTGCTCCGTTTCTCTCAAGGATTTGATTCCCGTCAATTTTATCGGCAAAGTGATCATGTCCCTTTTGCGCGTAATCCGAGAATTTATAAACAGTTTGTTCCCCGATGGTACTGGCTTGTCCTTTACGCAAATTACCTTGAGTTTTATAGCCTGTAGTCGTAATATTGACAAGACCGTTATCAAAAACGCTTTCGTACATGGCATTATATTTAGCCTCAGTAACGGTTGATGATGAACCGTGCGATACTGTTTTATTACCGTCAACATCTTTACGAATCTTTTCGTTAATATCAATAGAAGTCTTTTTCATTAAAGGCACGCCATCGGCATTTTTGAGAACATTTCCGTTTTTATCCTGATATTCAACAATTGTTGAATTTTTATAAAATTTAGTAACCTTAACGGTATTAGGCCCCATGGCTTCAACTTGGGTATAATATGTATCTCCGGTAGATGCATCAATATGGCTGGCATAAACTTTATTTCCGACTCTCGCTGTTGCTCCGCCGGTAGAGTTATTGACGGCCGAGGGAGAAGTGTTCAAAGCCTGTTGAATATCTATCATTTTCTGTATATGTTTCATATATTTTCGAGTGGTGTCTTTTTCTATTTCAACTCCGTTTCGGTTATATATTTTTGTAATTTTCGGACCGAAGAACAAGTATTTACGACTTTCGCGTTCATAAAATCTCTGTCCTGAACCGTCAAGTTTTGTTGAGTAAGTAAAAAGACCACCGGGAAATCTAAAAACATGTCCGACCCCGGGAACATTTGCCCCAAGTGTCTGAATAATAGCACTGGTAGCTGCGATATTTATAGCTCTTCCTGCGCGTTTTCTAACTCGTCCTAATTTTTCAATACGATTTTTATCCCGTTCACGATAGAATTGCACGGCAACCTGTCCGGTAGTCGGATCAATTTTCATACCAAAGCTGGTTGTTTTTCCGGTATTGTCTTTTTGTTCGATATGTAAATTATAAGGATCATTTGGATCAAATTGCACATGACGATCGTAATAATAAGCCCCGATATCCTTGCCGGTTTTTTTCTTAATAACTTCGACAGCGAGTTGAGCCATCAGTGCTTTACGATATTCTGGATCTTGTCCCAAAGGTGAATTCAAAAGCGTCTGCACGGCACCGACATTAATTTTTCCGGTAGCATCATCAATTAAGTGATTTTTTATGAAGCCGTGTTTAAATTTGACCTCGCTTTTCACTTCACGACCTGATACATTTGCATATTCTTTTTTAATAGTAGAATATTTATCAGAAATCATAACATGTCGACGCCCTGTAATTGATCTAAATTCTCTGCGTAAAACATGAGAACCGTCAGCATTGCGTTGTGTCTGAAATTTAATACCTGCAAAGCTAAGAGTTTTGACACCTGCACCATTATCCGTTCCAAACGCTCTGACACCGGCCATAACCCCTTGTCTGATACCTGCTCGAACACGGCGGTCTACGACTCTCCCGGCAGATTTTGCAGCATTACCTGCAGCACCAACCCCCCAATCTGCTGCTTTTCTCGTTTTTTCATCAATAGTATTTCTGAGGGCAGAACCGATTTTTCCGGCAGCATTCAATCCGGAGCCTTCAGAAAAGCGACCGGCAATATCAGAGATAGCCGGCATATAAGCCCAACCGATAACAAGGATGAAAATAAGTCTCATCATATTCTGCCCATAGAAAGCCAATCCTTGATTAGGTTCAGTAAAGAATTTTTCGGGATCTGCAGCAGACGGATCAAATTTAGCTTCCAAAAATTCACTAATATACCCGAGGATACACATAACCAAAATAGCCATAAACATAAATACAAACAGAGAATTTAATAGCCAAGAAAACACCTTAGACAGATAACTTCTTGTTCCGCTAAACGCATATCCACAAACAGCAAAGGGTAGTATAGCCATAGCCACACCAAATTGCAAAACGGCATCACCCATAATCCAAGGATAAGTAACCATAAAGAAAATACCGGCAATATATAAGACAATTCCATCTATAATCAGTATAGGATGAGGAATAAGGTGAAAAATACGTTTTGGTCCATATCCCAAGCAGAGAGCCCAATCACCAAATTCAAATAGAGTATTAATTTTACGTTCGATATCCTCAACAGCGCAAACAATAGATGTTCCGATAGCCATAGGCAGACCGCCATTTCCTCCGCTACTGGCAGCACCGGAATATCCGATAATACCACCGGCATTAGCGCATGTCGTGTTTCCGCTTTTAACAAAAGCAAATCCTGTTTCAAAAATAGGAGAAAGCGTCATATTAAGGATATTGTAATAATCACGAGAAATAATGATATAAATAGCCACACAAACAAACGTTTTTTTAAAAATATCGTTTAACAAGGCACTAGGATCTTTAGAGCCCATAGAGGCAATATTGCGCAAAATAATTAAAGCCAAAGACACACTCAAAAATACCATAACCAATTTACCCAAGTCAGAAGAAAAGACCTGATAGGATTTTGCGGCGAGCAGACTACTGGCATTAAATATGATTTTAAACAAAGGACAAAAGAGACAATTAGTAGAGTTCATATTAGGCGGCGTACAATTATCCTCAGTATTTATACCTAAGATTTGAGCAGCAGTCCAACCGGCACCTTGAAGTGCGGTGTCTCTAAGATCAGCCCACCAACCGGCCTGAGCAGGAATAGTACCCAAGCAAAGAACTAAAAAGATAAAGAGAGGCAATCTCCGATATATATATTTTAATATTTTACTCATCACAACCACTCCTTATTTTCTTGTTTTGGCAACTTGTTTTCCATATCGAGCCAAAACATCGCCTAAAAAACCACCTTTTTTCTCGCCCATACGTTCCATTTTTTTGCCAATTTGGTGTTTGGTAGCATCTTTTCCAAATTTCGCGACTTTACCGAGAGTTTTCTGATTAACCAGAGCAATAACTTGTGTTAATTTCGCATCCATAGGGCTTCCGAGCAAAGCTCCGTCAAAAAAGTGATTACAAAATTCTTTAGCCATAAGCGGAATAATATGCATAGCCACAAGATAAGAAACCAGAACTTTAAGGAAAGTTAATGTGAATACCCCCAAATTATCACGAATAATATCTGATTTGTCCTCATCAAAAACTTGTTGGATTGTCCCCGCCTCACCAAAAGCATTTTCAATAATAGTAACGACAATTTCCGTTCCGATTAAAATTCCCAAAGGCAAAAAGATAAATAAACCTGTATAATAAGTAATATTTTCCACAACAATTTTTAATTTACCTTTAGTCCAAGCAAAAGGCCACAAAGCCAAGACAAGCGGTAAAAGCACAATAGCAAAAGAAAGATTAAACGCCACATCAAACATATAGAAAGATGCAATAATGGAAATAAAGAAACCTAAGACATACAAGATACATCCGCTGACAAAAATATCCAAAGCGACAAACTGAAAAGAATAATTAAAACCTTCCACGCCGATTTTAACGGTAGCTGCTTCACCATGTAAAGAATTGCAGATGAGTAAATTTCCGATTTTCATCATTTCTTTAGAAGCGTTATTAATTATTTTGGTCATATTGGTGACACCATCAACCATTTTTTCCATGGCCGTAATATTTTGACCATCCAAAGACAAATCCGGCGGTCCCATATTACCAAGCTGAGCAGATGCATCAGGAACAACGGTACAGAGGAGAAATAAAGCAAGAATCAGATAAAGAAAACGTCTAAACATATTACCACCCTCCCAATCCTGTTGCATTAGCAAAAGCGCCGCCTATATCAAAACCGATACTCAAAAGAGGATTAACAATATAATGAACAATAGCATCGATTCCCGAATTAATTAAAGCATACATCAAAGCCACTTTGAAACAAAATAGAAGTAGTCCGTCAATAACTTTAGCAGGATCTTGCGTTGTAAAAGAGCCGAGTGTTTTTAAGAAATAAACAGCAATCCAGATACAAGCGCCGCCTCCTAAGATTATTTTCGAAAGAGAAAGAGTTGCATCAAAAAGAGTGCCGGCGACATCAGACATAGACATCATTAGCGTAAAAACAACATCACACGACCAACAACCTGCATCGGCGTATTTTTTATCGATGACGGAGGATTTGCAGTAACAAAGATATTTTTCGGAATCTGATTTTTTACTACAATCTTCTGTTGCCGAAACAGCAAAATCAGCATATAACAAAACAGCAAGACAACAAGTCGTCATAACAAGTAATTTATGGCGCTGCACAAAACAAATAAATTTATTAATCAAGTTAATCATCGTTATACCCCGCCATTGAATCAATTTTAGAATTAATTTTGCTTCTAACCGTCCTAATACTATCTAATAGTTCTCTGGAACCTTGATATTTTTCCATAGTAGTCGTAATAGCCTTTGTCGCACCGGCAGTAACAGCGCCCAAAGCCGCAGCACCGGCACGTTTTGCTGTATTAATAGCAAATTGGGAAACTTGTTTTTGAAAATCCAAACCACGTCCTCCGCCGATAAATTTATCAGCCATAGTGCAAGCCAAACCAGGGATATTAATAATAAGAACTGCGATTAACCATAGAGAAAGCAAAATAGGACCCTGACCGGCTAAACTTGTTTCGGTAAAGAAGTTTTGGGTCGCAAATGTTTTTAGGATATATTCCAAAGAAGTGACGGATATAGAAATTAAAATTCCCAAGAAAAGAATAATACCGGAAGAATTCAGGAACATTTCAAATCCAAATTTACTCCATTTACGTGTATAATTAAAAGGGACACCTAAAATAAGTAGAGGGAAAAGAAAAGCCGCAAAATTAAGCCTAAATAAAGAATCAACAAGGAAAAAGACAAAAGCGAATTTTGCAAAAGTATAAAGAACCATCATAGAAAGTCCGACAAATATGGCCCCCAAATCTAAAGAAGAAACAAGAACAACCCCAACTCTAATACCGCCGTTTAATCTATCGCTAATCATACATGTCATACAATAGGTCATAGGTTTAATAGAATTAGTGAGATCTGTTGCGACAAGATTAGAAGTAGTACAATGATTATAATTACCAGTGAAAACGATCGTTCCCATTTCACTTCCCAAATCAATAGAAGTACTCGGATTAATCTGTCCCAATACATTAGCACCTAACTCTATAATAGTATTATAAAGCGGGACAACAAAGGTACTCAGCGTCCAAGTAATTAAATCAACACTGGAAGCAGCCCAGCCGCAAAAAGCGCAGATGAATAATTTTTGAATAATTTCGGTCCAAATCTCGCCTAAATTTTCCTCCTTAAAAGAAGGTAGGATTTTGAGTAATCTGAAAGCCATCCAGATTGCGAAACCAAGCATAACCACAACCCAGCCGTCGACGGCAACTTTTTGAGCAGCCTCTTTAAACATATCATTTACCGGAGTGAGTACGATTTCAATAATTTTAGTTTGCCAGCATTCAGCCTGCCCCGTATAATTTCCCTCCATACCGGAGGCTTTATCTTGACTTTCATCACAAGCGCATAAGAAAAGAGGAAGCATAAAGCTAAACATTATGCGAAAAGCCTTTGAGGTAAAACATATATATATCCAGTTCCACATCATCACTCACATCCTAACGCCAAAGTTTATCTCTCCAAAATCTCTTATGCCAAAAAGCACGATAACCTTCTCTGCCGCTACCAGTTAAGATACCCCGTGTAATTTGAGCTTTATTTCCGGTCCATTTATAGAGTTTATCAAGTCTTGTAACTCTAGCCCCGACATGACCGGCATATTTAACACCGGCACCAGTCCAACCTCCAACCGCTTTCCCGGCTTTTTTAGCTCCTTTAACAAGCGGTTGTGAAACAGCAGCGCCGACTTGACTTCCAACACTTGTCAAATTATCGGTACCGGATATTTTATGTACCAAGTTATTGATTTGTGAAGCCATTTGAACAATAACACAGAAGCAAACAATTGTAAGCAACAAATCACCATGATTCCATAAATCTTCAGCCATTTCTTTAATTTGATTTTCATCCATACGCATATTCAAGTCAGTCATAAAAGCACTAAGAGCCCCGCCGCCGCCTTCCAATGCAGCTTGTTCACTACTTCCTTCAACACCAATACCTAAGTTAACTAATTGAATAGTCAGTCCCAACATAATTCCGAGCATAACAAAACTAAAGAAAGCATTTAAGAATATTTCCCAAATCTTTTTAGTATAAGGCGACGTGATTGCAGAAATAGCTGCAGCAACACCAAAAGGTAAGAGAACTGCGCCAAAAGCTAAACGAATAAGGATATCGACAATATAAAAAGAAATACCGACAACCAGAATCCATCCGAATACGAATAGGAGAAAACCATAAAACAGCATTAGCCATTCCCATTTGAAAATATTATCAGGAAGAGTAGCATTGCAAATCATAGCTTCGCCAATGGCGACGGTTTTATAAACTTCATCGTTAAATTGTCGAACGGAAATATTTATCATTTCAAATAAAGCATCATATCCGGTACCGGAAGCAGTAGCCATAGTAGCATCAGTAACCGACAATTTAGAACCGATATTAAGTCCGGCTTGCAAAAGAGGAGAAATAATGCTATTGACAAACCACTTATCAGTTAAAAGGAGAGTTATAACCGCCGTTTTAAACATAAGCAAAAGGACGCCGCGTTTATCACCGGTTAAGAAATCAGCAGCATTTTGTTTAGTGAAAGAGCCAACATTTTTAAGAACATAAATAGCAATATATATAGCCGCCGCAAGACCCACAACAGGAATTAAATCGGCAGCAAATAAGTCCCAAGATTTATTGGCAGCTTTGGCAGAAGATTTGGTAATAACAGAAAACATACGGCAAAGTAAACAATTACCATCTCCTCCTGCTCCATCACTTTTTCCTTCATTTAAATAATATTGAACAGTAGGGCAAACATCTTCATCATTACATCCGGTAAGAAACAATACTAAGACCAAAGGAGTAATATACTTAAGTCCTTTTAAGAGCTGTTCTAGAAGATTATGTCTATTAAAAATACTCATAGTTCAAGCCCTCATTATAATCCCACCCATCTTTTGACGCGTGATTTAATATTCCGTCCATTTGTACGCAACCAAGTACCGGCTTTACCTTCGGAAATTCGTCTTCCCGTTTCGAGTCGAGCGGTATTAGCAAATCCAAGAGCCCCTTTAGTAACTTTACTTGCGGGCCATTTAACGACTTGCGCTGTAATAGCACCAGCCTTCTGCCCGAGTTTACCCACGGAAGATGAAGAAGAAACCGTATCCGTAATGCTTTCGATTTCCATAAATAATTTAAACGAAACCATGCAACAAATAGTAGTCAGGAGGAAAGAACTGATTTCTATTTTTTCAGCAATATCTTTAGCATCAGAGTCGGTAATCGGGGTAGATTTAGAAAGCAAAGCCCTTAAATCACCACTACCACTCATAGCTTCCATAATCATATCTTTGATAAACTCAAGAATCATGCCAAGCATAACAAAATTAAAGAAGACATTAACAAACAAGTTCCAAGTTTTTCTGGTATAAGTAGACGTCAATTTAGATACGCCGCAAGCAATAGCCATTGGGAGGAGCATACAACCGACAGCCAGTCTGAAGATAACATCTAACAAATAAAATCCTGAGCCGATTAAAAGGAACCAACCGAAAACATACAAAACAGCACCAAAAGGAATAAGATGAAAATGCCAATCAAGAATTCCGTCCGGCAGAAAAGCAACACACAAAAGCAATCGTCCAAAAGCCACAATTTCATAAAGGCTATCATTAAATTCTCTGACATTATCAATAACCATATCAAACAAAGCAGATACATCACTGGCACTACCAAAGCCGCTCAGGGTTCCACCAGTAACATCTCGTCCGATAGCCATACCGGTTGCAATAACGGGACATATAATATTATTATAAACAAAACTCTGATTTCCGAGAAGCCAGGTTACGGCGGCAACTTTAACACACAGAGGAATAATACCTGTTTTATCATTAGAAAGATAAGCAGCAGGATCTTGTTGAGAGAAGTTACCAATATTTTTAAGAGTATAAACAGCAATATAGATAGAAGCGGCCACAGCAACAACACCTTGTAAAGGAACAGCAAAAGTATTCCAAGAAAAGTTTGCTATATCGGCGCAAGCCTCAGTAACAATTTTATATATACCGCACAAAAGGCAATGATCATCTGCCCCCGTAGCGCCATTACTGGTTCCCTCTTGAATATAATCATTAAGCGTCGGACACATACGTTCGCTTTTTGCAAATCCATAAGAGAAGGAAAGCAAGTAAAAAAAGAGTGTTGAAAAGAAAAGTCTAAGAGATGTCGGTATTTTGATCATGGTCGTCACCTCGTCTCTTAATTTTAATAAAAGGTTTTGAAAAAGGAGTCCCGATAAGTGCCACGGCAGCCAAAAGAGCAATAATCACACTGCCGAGAGCAATATAAAAAACATAATTTTGCGCAAGAAAATCCATCATACCACTGCTAACAATGATATACAACCCAATAAATATCACAATTGTACTAATCACCGATTTCATGCGAACCTCGGAAAATTCCTTAACCTAGATTTATTATATCATAAAAAAAGCAAAAAAAATATTACAATATCGTTAAATTTTTCCATTATTAATAAATTTGACGGTAAAATTCAAAATTTTTTCGTTATTAAGCGTTTTGAAAGTATCACCTTGAACAATGACAGTATTTTTTTTCTTATAATTGAATGCCGGTAGAGGAAATCCGATTAACTTTAAGAGTCTGAGGATAGCCATATATGTTTTAGAATTAGAAAATATTTTAAGAGTATTAAACTGACTAGGCAAATCTGGAATATTCTTAATATTATTTTCAGTCATATCTTCAATCATTGGACCACACAACAGTCTGGATAAGCGAAACTTAGCCAATAAGTCGCATAACAGACTTCCGGAAACAACCGGATTAATCGCCACAATATTTCGGATTCTCATTTTAGTCTGAAACGTTTGCAATTCCGGCGGAAGATTAAATAATTGCTGCAAGACAAGATTTCCAGCACCTTTTGTAACAAAAGAAACATTAGTAACATCCTCCATATGATTAAGGAAGAACAAAAGCTGATAAGCAGAGGCTAATGAATTTCGAAAAAGGGAAGGGTAATTAATGGCGGCAACAGTAGAGTTGGTAAGAACCAATTTTCGCCACAAAGGTTTAAAAATATTTTTGCCATCCATATACCCATGTAGCAAAACGACAAGATTACCTTTTTGTTTTGTGATTTCATAACTTTCAATATAACGGATAAAGGCCTTCTGACATTCTTCAAAAGAACCACTGGCACGACGTATATCCCAAGAGTCCAGTAGTCTATATCGTTTAGTACCGCAATGTCTTTGGATTCGCCATTTTTGATAAAAAAAGACATCTTCCCAAAAAAGCGAGCCGCCGAAAGTAAAAAAGTTAAAAGCCATCGGAGTCCTCTATATAGTTAAGGCTTTAACACTAGCCTGATTCGGAATAGCCGTTACAGTAACAAAAGCGGAGTCGTCCCCTTCCATCTGAATAAGAATTTGAACGGCGCGACCATTTTTCACATAAGTCATCTGACTAATTCCCGCTCTTACGACGGCAATTTCGACCCATCCTTTTTTAGGCATTTCGGCAACATAGAAGTCAAAAACACGTCCCGCATTAAAATTAACTGTAAAACAGATGCTACCAATCCAATTTTCACCGCTTCCCATTGTTTTGGAGTCTTCCAAAACTAAAAAAGCATCATCGGGAAAAGGAATATCAGGAAAGTTTTGAAAAACCATAGGGATTTCACGTCCGTCGGAACCCAACATTGGGGTAGGATCTTTGGCGCAACCACATAATAAAGCTAAAACAAGCAATAAATAAATTCTTTTCATTTTATAATATCTCCTTTCTTTCAGCATAAATCAGATAAAGTTAACAAAAAGAAAACAAGAAGCTAATTCATAAAAGAAAAAGCACCGCATACCACACCTATTATATATAAGGTAAGATACAGAGATTAAAAAATATTAGGAGTATGAATAAAGAGAAGGGGTGTGTGTAATAAAAACAAGGGTTTAGGAGGTGTGATAAAATTTTTTTAAAAAAAAGTGAAAATTTTTAAAAAAAGTTATTGACATTTGCAAAAGAGTGCCATATAAACCCACTCACCGGCAGGGAAGAGCAAGCAAGAAAGCTTGAGAGATTCTTGCGGGTTGAGTTCAAAGGAGCTCGGTTATAAGAAATAGTGAAAAAGAGAAGAGGATATGTAGGCAGTATATATGAGAATATGATGTCTATATATCGAAGGAACCTATAAATACTTTGAGAATAGACAGGATGAGAACTAACTCATAAATAACATGAGAGTTTGATCCTGGCTCAGAACGAACGCTGGCGGCAGGCTTAACACATGCAAGTTGAACGGGATTTGCTTATAGCTTGCTAGAAGCAATGAGAGTAGCGCACTGGTGAGTAACACGTGGGAACATACCTTGAAGTGGGGGACAACAGTTGGAAACGACTGCTAATACCGCATAATCCCTGAGGGGGAAAGATTTATCGCTTTAAGATTGGCCCGCGGAAGATTAGGTAGTTGGTGGGGTAAAGGCCTACCAAGCCGACGATCTATAGCTGGTCTGAGAGGACGAACAGCCACATTGGAACTGAGACACGGTCCAGACTCCTACGGGAGGCAGCAGTGAGGAATATTGGGCAATGGAGGAAACTCTGACCCAGCCATGCCGCGTGAGTGAAGAAGGTTTTCGAATTGTAAAGCTCTTTCGGATGGGACGATGATGACGGTACCATCTAAAGAAGCCCCGGCAAACTTCGTGCCAGCAGCCGCGGTAATACGAAGGGGGCGAGCGTTGTTCGGAATTACTGGGCGTAAAGGGTGTGTAGGCGGATAAGTAAGATAGTGGTGAAATACCTGAGCTCAACTTAGGAATTGCCATTATAACTATAGATCTAGAGTGATAGAGAGGATATTGGAATACCCAGTGTAGAGGTGAAATTCGTAGATATTGGGTAGAACACCAGTGGCGAAGGCGAGTATCTGGCTATCAACTGACGCTGAGGCACGAAAGCATGGGGATCAAACAGGATTAGA
>CASFTO010000024.1 GCA_949297665.1 uncultured Alphaproteobacteria bacterium
CTAAAGAATTATCTTGCTGCGGTAAAATCTCGGAAGTTGCGTTAAGCAGATATTGAATTTGCTCGTCGGAATAACGCTCAAACAACATTGTATCCAGATTTTCCGGAGCAGCTTTTCCTTCAACTTTTAGATAGTTTTGGCGTTTTTCCATACAATCTTGACGCATTTTCGTAACATCGTCTAAACTAAATTCATGCTCAGGATCAAGTTTTAAATCATGTCGCAGTTGCATAACTCTAGCATAAACTTCTTTTCCGCTATCACGATATTTGCTGTACTCTACGCCATCATTAACTTCTTTACCAACGATAACATTTGCCATATTTTCACTAAATTTAAGTCCTAAAGCATGCGTTGCTTCGTGCGTAACCAAGCTGGAGATAGAGCGCAACTCAATATGCCCTTTATTTTGTTCATAGTTTTTGAGATTAAGAAAGACAGTAGGTTCTTTAATAATACCGAGCGTATTAAATGCGATATTATTGTCGCCTTGCTGAGCGCTTAATTTATGAAGATGCGCCATAGCCTTATCTTTTCCGCCCAAAGCCTGAACAAATTTATCGGTCAAGTGGAGTTCACCACTTTCAACCGCATCAATCAAACGATCAACACCTTTTTCGGTAATAAAGACTTTCGTATTATCAAGGTTATCGAGAGCTTGCTGATAGTCAGGTTCCCCATCGGCATTTTTAGAAGCGGCGCGTCTTTTTTCGAGCCAGTTTTTGAGCGAGGCCAAACCTTCCCGCACTTCTTTGCGTTGCACGTCAGAAATTTCTAAACCATCATCAACAAAAATTTCATTTTCGTCGCTCATAACCGCCTCCGTAATAATATATAAGAAGATTATACACAAAACAGCAAAAAAAGTCAAACAGTATACGCAGATTATTTAAATTCTCAAAAAAGCGATTATATCAAGAAGGTCACAACGGAAAAAACAAAATGAGCTGGATATATTTAAGCCTGATATACGCAATTTTTAATGCCATATACACCACTTTTAACGAGCAACATCGCTATAACGGATATGTATTGGGAATATGGCGAGGTTTTGGTGTAAGTATATTAGTATCGCCGTTATTATGGACGGTACCGATAATAACCTCCGCCCCATACTATATTATATTGATATTGCAAGGCGTAATGATAGGCGTGTATGACAGTCATATTTTCTTTGCCTCCGCGAAATACGGCAGTCATTCGTGTTCAGGCTTTATGGCGACCTGTGTTTTGATAACAACGTTTATGTGGTGGGGTATAGATTTTCAAGAATTGGAAGATTTAATCCAAAGACCGCATATACTGATTAGTTTATTTTTGATATTATGCGGTTTTTCGGTAAGTTATTGGGAGATGATGAAAGTAAAGATAAGTCATCAAGCGGAAGAATATTTATATCCGGCGGTATTTGCCTTGGCGTTGATGAGCATAGCGACACGTTTCATCGCGATACATGGCGGCAAAGTATATACGGGAGTAATATATTATTTAACGGTATCGTGTTTCACCAGTGGAATATATAATGCGATAATGTTTTTAAGGAATAAGCAAGATCCGTTAACAACAAAAGAAGAGATAAAGGAAGAAACCGCGCCGCTGCGAAAGGAAATGTTACTGGCGCCGTTAAAATCCGGTAATGCCGTGTGGCTGATAATATTTAGCACAATATTGATAACGGTAAAGACGATAGCGTTAAGAGAGGCGGAAAATCCGGCGTATGTGATTGCGATGTTATTGTTGTCACCGATAATCATTGATATATTTAAGACCAAGCAATTTCCCCGTTCTCCGCTGAGTTTATCGGTTATTATCTTTTTGGGGTTATTGCTATGGGTAGTAGAGTAAAAGGAAAGTAGTTTTATAAATAAAAAAAGAGCGCCTCACAAAGAAGCGCCGTAAAAAGCTAAAAGAAAAAGATTTATCCGAACAGCTTATCCCAAAAGCTTTTTTCTTCTTCAGGAGCCGCCGCATCAAACTGTTTTAAGCACTCTTTCTGCGCATCGGTTAATTTCGTCGGAATAACCACTTTAAATTCGACAAATAGGTCGCCGCGTTTATCGGAGTTCATATAGCGCATACCTTTACCTTTTATGCGCAGTTTATCATTAGGTTGGGTTCCTGGTTTAACGTCAACATCAATTTCCTCGCCGTCAATACCTTTAAGTTTAAACTTACCGCCCATAGCCGCCATAGACATAGAGATTGGTGAAACAGTGAATAAATCCGCGCCGTCCCGCTCGTATGTTTTATGTCTTTTAACGGTAATAAAGACATACAAATCCCCTTTCGGACCGCCTCGTTTACCGACCTCACCTTCACCGGAAACCCGCATACGCGTACCGTTTTCGATACCTGCGGGAATTTTGATTTTAAGAGATTTATCAAGTTTTTCTTTACCCGTACCGCGACATTTTTTACATTTATCGGTAACGGCGCGCCCGGTACCACGGCATTGCGGACAAGTCGTTTCAAAAACAAAGAAACCACCCTGTTGAGTACGCACCCGTCCGGTTCCGCCGCAAGTAGCACAAACCGGAGGTTCTTTACCGTCGGCGGTACCATGACCGTGACAAGCATCACATTCTTTGGAAGTAGTGATATTGATTTCTTTTTCCAAGCCGACATAAGCCTCTTCAAGCGTGAGCGCAATATCATAGCGAATATCGTCGCCGCGTTCGGCATAAGAACGCTGTCTGGTACGTCCCTGCCCCGTAAATTCGGAAAAGATATCGGAAAAGACATCGGCAAAGCCCGCACCTGTAAAATCAAACCCATTAAACGGATTAGCCCCGGCACCCCCGCCCATACCGCTGGTAAAGGCCTGATGACCGTAACGATCGTATGCGGCGCGTTTTTGGTCATCTTTTAAGACTTCATACGCCTCGTTAATTTCTTTAAATTTAGTTTCCGCTTCTTTATTACCTTGATTTCTGTCGGGGTGATACTGCATCGCCAATCTACGATACGCCTTTTTGATTTCATCCCCCGAAGCGGTTTTGGTCACACCCAAAACTTCATAGTAGTCAGCCGTGGTAGTCATATCATCAAACCATAGAATAAAACATTACTTAATTAATCTTAAGAATATTTAGGTACAATATTTTGACAATGCAAGCCTAAATTAACTTTTATGCCAAATTAAAATCGGCTTTCACGACAAAAAAACTTGATAAAAGGAAATTTAGTAATAAGATGTAGCCAATTAACAATTATTATGAACCTAAAACCTTTATGTGTTATGAAAAGATTATTATTTATTTTGAGCTGTATTTTGTTGCTCAGTTCTTGCTACAGTCCAAGTATGGGGCGGTTAGAGAAGTTGGAAGGAAATCAAGCCACGGTTAGAGTATATTCGGACAGTGGTTCACAAGTGACCACAATAGAATTAAAAGATACTTTGGATTTATTTCTAAAGACTCCTCTAGAGGCAAAAGGTCAAGATATTATGGTTTACGACGGCAATGCCTTAAGTCTTGTCGATAACACCGTAGTAGAGAAAATATTAAAGCCTTGTACATGGATTTGTATTGGGTTTATTTCTTTAATGTTTTTAATTGCCTTTCTGAAAACAATTGTTTCTAATATGACACAAAAACGTAAAATAGAAACTATTGGAGTTTATCTGGGAGGAACAACAATTATAATATTGGAGTTGATATTTCTCACTACGATGCCAAGTAAAATTATGGATTATGGAAAGATATTACAGTTTGACGGACGTTCATGCACCATAGAAACGGATATGGGAGAGAAAAAAAACTACCGGATTAGTTCTACGGTTTTTCCTGTATATAAGCGAGATGGTAAGATATTAAATCCGTCATCGGAAGGTATGATTTACAAAAGTTGCGGATTTTACAGACTATATCAAAGTTTTGATAAAGATAGAAATATTGTCGAAGCAACAATGAAGTATATAAACCAAAAGAGTGCGCTTCATCGAACAATATTACTATGTATAATGATAGCCACATGGATATATTTTATTGCGGTACGAAAAGTTGAATCCGCTCGTCAAAAAGTAGAAGCTGCACGCAAGGAACAAGAAGAACTCAAACAAGCCGAATATCGAAGTTTTTGTGAAGAGCTTGTGACAAAGTTCTGGGATGACTATTTGGAAAGTCCGGAAGAAACAACGGTATTGTTGGCACGTTTGAAAGTTGCTTTGCAGAACAGCGGTTATCAGAACTGGAAGAAAGAGTTTTATGTCATAGCCATGCGAGCAAAAGAAAGTACTCGCCCACCGAAAGAGCAACGTCAAAAGGCTTCAAATCAAGTAAAAGACGAAGAGTTTGGCAATATTCGTATAAACTTCAATGGTTTGTTTGTAACGCCTGCGCAGTATC
>CASFTO010000025.1 GCA_949297665.1 uncultured Alphaproteobacteria bacterium
GCCCGAGAACTCACTCCCGAAAGCCTGCCCCGAGAACTCACTCCCGAAAGCCTGCCCCGAGAACTCACTCCGAAAGCCTGCCCGAGAACTCACTCCCGAAAGCCTGCCCCGAGAACTCACTCCTGAAAGCCTGCCCGAGAACTCACTCCGAAAGCCGACCTCCAAACCGAGCCAAAGGCATAAACCACGATTCGCCATCTAAACCAATCATTTTCCGCAAATTTGAGCGATTTTAAAGCCGATTTCAACCCCGACCGCAGAAGGTTATACGAAAAACTTAAGTTTAAAATATGTCTCAGAGTCAAAATGTGCCTCAGAAAATAAAGTATTTCCAAAGGTTTAACAAAAAGGCTCTGATAAAAAGTAGAATAATTTGTAATTACAAATTCATAATGTTTCAAAGTCGTGCGGAGTATAGCGCCGATAAAATAATTTTTCAACAATTATTTTAAGAATTTAACCAGAAATTAAGAATTTAAATGCGATATGGGCGAGAATCGCAAAAGAGGGTAAAAAATGCGTAAAAAATACGCAAAAAGCATAAAATTAGTCTGAAATAAAATTAAGCACAGAAAAAAATCTGCCATTGAAACAGAAGTAGAATTTCTGCACCTCACTCATCCGAATTCCCTTTTGCAAATTTAAGACCTATCGGCTGCCTTTACCAAAGATTTTGCCGACCAATTTCCCCCAACGATTGTGAGCCGAAGATTTTTTAATCGCTCCGTCTTTCAACAAATTCCTCCCCTTGTCCGGCTCAACAAAAACGACTTTAACATTCCAATCATCAGATAATTTTACACCGCTTTCTTCCATTTGCTCCCGATTTTTAAACACTAATTGCTCTACATCTTCAAGATTACACCCCCAAAACTTTACCTGAGAACACATAGACACATCAAGTTGAGGGGGAAAATCACGACTTTCCCTTAAATCAACCACCGCCCCCTCCTTAAAGCGAAGATAAAGCAGATGAGATAAATCACTATTTTCTAACCGCACTTTAGAACATTGAGAAAAATCAACACTTTCCGGCAATTTTTGAACAGATTTCAAGTCAACCTCCGCCCCGTCTTTAAAGCGAAGATGAGGTAGATTAGATAAATTACAAAACTCTAAATGTACTTTGGAACATTTTGAAAAATCAATATTATCGGGTAAATTTTTAAAATATTGCAACATCACCCTCGCCCCGTCTTTAAAACGGAAATAAGCATTTTCATTCCAACTTTCCCCAGATAATTTCACTTCAGCACATTGCGATAAATCCACCTCTGGCGATATATTTATAACATTTCTTAAATCAACCTTCGCATCATCTCTAAAGCGAAGATTTTGCTGCGACAAATCGCAACCAATTAAAGACACATCAGAACAAGTGGAAACATCAAGTTGCGGCGGCAAATTTTGCGCCTTACTTAAATCCACCCTAGCCCCGTCTTTAAAACGCAGATTAACCACCTCACGCAAATCACAAACACACAGATTTACATAAGAACAATTAGAAACATCAAGTTGTGGTAATAAATTTTTCACCTCGCTCAAATTAACATGAACGCCCTCGTTAAAAAGAATACTTTGCACACCGCTAAAATCACATTTATTTAAATACACAACAGAATACATAGCAAAATCAAGTTGCGCCGGTAAGTTTTTCGCCTCGATCAAATCCACCTTAGCGCCCTCTTTAAAACGCATACTTTGCACACCCGTTAAATCACATTCACTTAAATCCACCTCAGAACACATAGATACATCAAGCTGAGAAGGTAAATTTTTCGACTTGCTCAAATTCACCTTAGCGCCCTCTTTAAAACGCATACTTTGCAAGCCAGATAAATCACTTCCCACATAGGATATATAATCATCACGATACACCCCAAAAACAAACGAAACATCAGACGAGTTAGGAATTTCCAGATGTTTCGGAAATTTAACCCCTTCCAGAAATTGAATTTTCGCATCACTTAAGCAAATCAATTTTTCATACGCACTAAAATCAACATTTCTAAACGCACTTTCCAAACTGACAAGCCCCTTATCGCCTTTAGAAGAAGACAGCAAAAAATCGCCTTTTTTAAGTTTCTGCGCTTCCGAGAGCTCCGCCTCAAATCCGTTAGCGACCGCCAACTTTTTACCTAAAACAGTAATATCGTTTGGTTGTTCACGTTGGTCAAATGTGGCAAGCACCACATCTTTGAACTGCGCCTGCTCAGAGGGTGGAAGTTCTTTGATACATTCGAGCATATGCTGAATATTAAGAGGAGCATTGGTGGATTTAAGGATTTGCATACAAACATCGGGAGTAATATGTTCTTTTTGTTGTCGCAGCCCATTAAGCACGCGTCCTTTCGTATACGGCATCAAGAGGTTTTCAACCCCAATAACGGATTTAAAATTCTCAATATCGACAAACATTTGCCCCATCTCCCACAAACGAATATAAGAAGATAATAGCACCCAAAAGGCAATTGCACAAGCGGAAACTTTCTATCTCCTGCACAAGCGGAAATTCTCGCCCTTTATGATAAATCTATCGGCTGCTTTTACCGAACACTCCGTTCAAAACAAACCGTACCGATTTGAACCGAACCACCTGAATATTTTTAGCCTCCACTTCGCAATTTTTCGGCGCAAGCACAATTTTCGGAGTTCCGCCCTCATACATGTCCATCTTTAACTTTTTAAGATGTGAGAGGTGGGATAAATCAAGCGTTTTACCATTCATCTCCTGAATTGCACTCAAATCAAGTTCTTCCAAATTCGGTGGCAAGCGTAATTGAACACCCCCCAAATGCGCCCAAGGCAATTCCAACTTTTTAAGAGTATTCAATTCACTGATTTGCTGTAACATTTGTGGCGTAAGGGTGCTGAATTTCGCCGAAAATTCTTCCAAATTCGACGGCAACCGTACCTCTGCCCCATTATTTTCCAACTCCACAAAATTAAAACTATCCCACTCCAATTTTTTCAAATTCGGATACATCTCGAGATTAAACATCCGCTTATCGAGCACTTCCGACTTATTACAAATAAACTCCGCCAACGTCGCCGGCAGTTCAAAAAAGAGCTCCTCTTCATCAGCTTTTTCTTTACTGCAATAAGATACATCCAAACTTTTAAGGTTCGGCATATCTTTAATTTTCGCCATAAAATCAGGAGAAAGTCTACTAAACGTGAGCGATAAAGACTGCAAACTTTCGGGCAACGGCGCATTAAAATCCCTAGAAATTCCGGCATAAAGAGTTTTTAATTTTTTGTATTGCATAAAATCATCAAAAGAATCTACATGACCACGCATATCCACAATTTCAACATTCCTCGGCAATGTTAATTTATACCCTTTTTGAAAAGAGGTCCACCCAAACATCGCCGCGCGCAAATTCGGATATCGTGCAAAATCAGCAACCCTTGCCGGTATTTGGCTTGAGTGTTGC
Organism: uncultured Alphaproteobacteria bacterium; assembly: GCA_949297665.1. GTDB lineage: Bacteria > Pseudomonadota > Alphaproteobacteria > RF32 > CAG-239 > CAG-267. Next base: position 3,438 of record CASFTO010000025.1, read on the forward strand.
AAATCAATCGTTTCCACATCCGGCACAAACAAAATATCGTCATATTTATCAAACTCAGTACGATTAAGCTCTGCCTTTTTACCTAACTTACGCGCGTCATAAACATTAAGTTTCGCCACTCTGCCGATAATTTGCGCCTGTCCGCAGACTTCATCAAAAGCCTGTTTATCGCCGTTCGAAGAAGCAATCATCGCGATTTTATCTTTAATAGTATCGCGACACTCGCGTCCTGCAATCATCCCCAAGAGAGCCGCCCGATACGAGAAATAATCAGCTCCGTCATTAAGAGCCTTTTCCATTTTTTCAAACAGCACATCCATAACGCGCGGATTATTGGTTTGTTTTAAGACGTTCGTAGCAAATTCAGGAGTAAATTCCGAGCAAGACTTAACCTGATTATAGAGTTTAAGAGGCGAACCGCCATCATTTTGCGGTTCAATAATAAAATCAGTCACTTTATTGTTATCCTTATTATAGTTACACCAATTAAAGCAACGGTCTATTAACACAAAGTTAATATTTTGTCAATCACAAAGACAAGACGAATATCCCGTCGACCGCCCATTTATCGAGAGTTATTTTTTTGAAACAACGCCCGCAGCGCAGACACAACATTTTTCTTCACCTCCATAGTCCCGGCCATAACGCATCCTTGAGGAATACAAATGGCATCGGGTTTAGTTTCGCCGAAGTTCGCCAAATAGCATACTTTTCGCAAATTCGGATAGCCGGATAAATCCAAAGTACGATGCGATGTGCCGGTCATAAAATGAAGAGTAAGCTCTTCGATACTTTGCGGCAATTTCAAGTTCGCCCCGTGCAAATTAACATGTTGCAAGCTCAACGTTCTAAGTTTAGAATATTTGCGAAAATCAAACGTTTGCGGCGCGGCATTTTTGGCAAAATCAAGATTAAGTTCTACAACATTTGTCGGCAAAGATAACTTTCTTCCCTCAAAATCCATCGAAACCAGCTCAATTTTTTTCAAATTCGGATATTTATCAAGTTGAAACATTCTGTCGTCCAAATCATCCACACTATGCCAAGCTAATTCTTCGAGCGTTTGGGGCAATTCAAAATACGCACCTTTTACGCCCGTCACACTCGTACCATACGAGATTTTCAACCACCGCAAAGTTTGACAGTCTTTAAGTTTATCTAAGGTTTTCGGTTCCATCTGCGCATCTGTCAAATGCAAATTTTGCAAGTTGTGCGGAAAAATCAACTTATCACCTTTTTTCAAACCAATGACAAGAGTATGTAGATTTTCAAACACGCTCCAGTCATAAATTTTATGTTTCATATTGCTGACATCAACATACTCTAAACCGGTCGGCAACTTCAAAGAACCGACATCATCACGAAACCTCAGCCCTTTCAAACAAAGTTTTTTCAGTTGCGTATAAGAAGAAAAATCCGCCACGGCAACCGGCATATCAAGACATCCGCTCAAATCCGCTTCTTTGACATTCGGCGCCATCACCAGCCCACTATAATTTTTCATATAACAAGGAGGACAAGGCACTTTTTGCCCGTAAGCAATAAGGTTTAAGATATGATGTCCGCCTCCAGTTCTGCCGATAAAGACCGGAAAAGCGGCAATTTCATCAAAAGCCTGTTTATCGCCGTTCGAAGAAGCAATTTCCCCTATTTTATCTTTAATGGTATTACGACAATCTCGCCCCGCAACCATCCCCAAAAGAGCCTCCCGATACGAGAAATAATCCGCTCCCAGCTGAAGAGCCGCCTCGATTTTTTCAAACAAGACGTCCATAACGCGTGGGTTATTGGTTTGTTTTAAGACATTCAAAGCAATTTCCGGCGTAAACTCCGAGCAAGACTTAACCTGATTATAGAGTTTAAGAGGAGATATGCCATTTTGCGGTTCAACGATAAAATCAGCCATGTTCGAGCACCTTTTTATTATTATTGCGCCGACTTTAACACAAACCCGACCGCACGTCAATCAAAAAGATACGCGTTAGCCTCCTCCCCCAACCAACAATTAAGCGCGATTACGCCGCTCCTGATAATGGTGCGTAATAAAATCTCTCAATTTCGGTTTAGACTTAGGGGGTTGTTTCGGTTCAATCTCCACCCCGTTAACGGAAGCGACGCAGCCGTCGGGAAGTTTAAGGTCTTCGGGTTTAAAATCGACACCGTTAAAGGTAACGCGTTTCAAGTTTGTATAAGCCGACAAATCCCGCACTTCTTTACTGATATTTTGCGCAAACGACAAATCCAATTCCTCAATACTTTTCGGCAAGCGAGAGAGCTGACAAGCCGTCAAATCGCAACTGACCATAGACAATTTTTTAAGTTTGGAACAATCCGCCAGTTGACCGCCGATCATCGCCAAACCGGAAGCATAACCGCAATAAAGTTCCTCCAGATTTTCGGGCAATTTAATACAGTCGTGTTTAATATCTTCCTCACCGAGATACAGAGTTTTCAAGTTTTTGAGAGCGGACAAATCAGTCATCAAGTGATGATTTTTACGCAAATCAAGATCTTCAACGCTGTCAGGAATTTTAACCTCTTTAGCGCGTTTACAATCGGCCATACCGAGGCTCAAAGAGCGCACATTTTTCCAGCGACTGAAATCGAATGCTTTTTCGGGAATATTTTTCGCCAAAGACAAATCAATAATTTCGCATTCCGGCGCAAAACCGACATCGGAATATCCCGTAAAATCCAATTTAGACAAATCCGCGACTTCATGTAAATGCCAAGCATTATACATATGAGCGCGTTGACTTTCTTTATCAATAAACTTAGGAATACGTTCCACATCATCAAAATCGTCAGCCGCGCCATGTTCGACGGCAATTTTACGCATCATATCGCGCACATCGTGTCGCACTTCGCGTCCCGCGACCATACCCAAGACGACAGGTTCGCAATCTTCATAATCGACGACGCCTTTATCCAGAGCATCACGAGTACGAGTAGCCATCATTTCCATAATTTTCGGATTATTGGTATGCGTCATCATATCCAACGCAAACAGAGGTGAAAACCGTTCTTTCTCACTTTCCGCCACTTTTTTAAAACACTTAAGTGGATCCCACGGCTCGGTAATTTCCACAATAAAATCGTCTACATTCGTCATAATTATATCCTCCTCCATAACATTGGCAATAGACAAGCGCCAATAATATTTATGGTAGCAGTATAGCACTTTTAAAAAATACTGTCAAACAATTTATGACAAAAAGCAGAATGTTAGCGTTGAAATTAGACTCATAACTTAAGATAAATCATAACGAAATTCAGATATTAAAAAGCTCTCTCCCCCTTGCCAAGGAAAATAAAAAGCTCTGCAAAGAAGTACGACTTTGCGACTTTTAATCACACACCACCACAATATCCCCTTTTGCCAAGAAAAATAAAAAACTCGGCAAAGAAGTACGACTTTGCGACTTTTAATCACACACCACCACAATATCCCCCTTTGCCAAGAAAAATAAAAAACTCGGCAAAGAAGTACGACTTTGCGACTTTTAATCACACACCACCACAATATCCCCCTTGCCAAGGAAAATAAAAAGCTCTGCAAAGAAGTACGACTTTGCGACTTTTAATCACACACCGCCACAATATCCCCTTTTGCCTAGTCAAATAAGAACAACTCAGCAACAGGGTAGGTTTCTGCGCGTTGCACCTCAAACCCCGCTCCATAAAGAACTAAAGTAAGCGGGTGCAAGCACCCCAACAAGTTGCCCAAGCACACTGTCCGCGCGTTGCGCTCCCAAACCCCGCCCCATAAAGGACTAAAGTAAGCGGGTACAAGTACCCCCAAAAAGGTGTCTGAGATAACACACCCCAAACACCTTAATTGTTCTGCTTTGAGAACTCGTCCTACTTTTCAAACGAGCCCTCCAGCCCCAAACGACCTTTCCAAGCTCAAGGCCTCAATGCGACTTTACCAAGTCCTCAAAAACCTCAGAGCTCAAGTGGCTTTATTCTTCAGAAGCGTCTGCCTCAGCCACACCGTCAAATTCGTTGACTTCTTCAGCTAAAACTTCATCTTCTTCATCATCATCTGCATCAAGCCAAGTTACGGAAACAACTTGCTCGTCATCAGCGGTACGGAACAAGATAACGCCCTGTGTCTTACGACCAGCAATACGAATATCTTCAACCGGCATACGAATAAGTTTACCGCCGTCCGTTACCATCATAATTTGGTTATCGTCCTTAATCGGGAACGAGCTGACCACGGTCTTGTTGCGTTCAGACATTTCCATATTGGCAACACCCTGTCCGCCACGAGCGGTAATACGATATTCATAAGCAGAAGTACGTTTACCATAACCGGTGGAAGTAACGGTTAAGATGAACTCTTCGTTTTCACGCATTTGCTTAAATTCGTCATAGCTCATCTGCGGTTCAAGAGCGTTAAAGGCAGCAACTTCATCAAACTCTTCAGCGCCAAAGCCGTCAGTACGTTTAAGAGCGGAAGACAAGCGTAAATATTCATCACGTTGTTCTGTAGAAGCGTCGCTATGCTTCAAGATAGACATAGAGATAACCTCATCGCCCTCGGCAAGTTTGATACCACGCACGCCGGAAGAGTTACGTCCGACAAACACACGACAGTCAGCCACTGGGAAGCGGTTACATTTACCCATTTTAGCCGCCAACATCACATCGCATGTATCATCGCAAAGCGCTACATTAACGAGTTTATCGCCTTCATCAAGTTTCATAGCGATTTTACCGTTTGCCTGCACGTTCACAAAATCCATCAACGAGTTACGACGGATATTACCGAACGCTGTTGCAAACATAATGGACAAATCTTTGCACTCGTCCTCGTTCTCCGGCAATTTCATAATTGCGGTAATGTTTTCGCCTTCAGTCAACGGCAAGAGGTTAACAAACGGCTTACCTTTGGAAGTCGGAGAACCGAGCGGCAATTTATAAACTTTCATCTTATAAACGATACCTTTAGACGAGAAGAAGAGTACCGGTGTATGGGTACTTGCAACAAACAAACGTGTCACAAAATCTTCCTCTTTGGTCGTCATACCGGATTTACCTTTACCACCGCGTTTCTGTGCTTTATAAGCATTAAGCGGCACACGTTTGATATAGCCGGCCTCGGTCACGGTAACCACCATTTCCTCACGTTGGATAAGTGATTCAATATCGGTATCAACTTCAATATCTTCAATCACCGTGCGACGAGGATTTGCGTATTCTGCTTTAATAGCGGCAAATTCATCTTTCATAATACCCATTAATTTTTCACGGCTGGCAAGAATAGAGAGATACTCTTCAATTTCATGCCCGATAGCGCGCAATTCATCATGGATTTTATCACGTTCAAGTCCAGTCAAGCGTTGCAATTTCAAATCAAGAATAGCTTTAGCCTGAGCTTCGCTTAAGCGATATGTTCCATCCACAACTTCTCTTCCCGGTTCCGCAATCAATTTAACGAGCGGTTCAACATCACCGGCCGGCCATGCTTTAGCGAGCAATGCGTCTTTAGCATCGTTTGGACTAGCAGCGGTACGAATAAGTTCAATCACAGGATCAAGGTTTTCAACGGCAATCGCCAAACCAACCAAGATATGCGCTCTGTCACGTGCTTTATTGAGTTTAAACACGGTACGACGGCGAATAACTTCTTCACGGAATTTCACAAACGCAGCAATAATGTCTTTCAAGTTCATCATCATCGGACGCCCGTTGTTAATGGCGAGCATATTCATACCGAAGCTGGTTTGCAGTTGTGTATATTTATAGAGTTGGTTTAAGACCACATCGGCTTGAAATTCTTTTTTAACTTCAATAACAACGCGCACGCCCTGACGGTCAGACTCATCACGAATATCAGAAATTCCCTCAATTTTCTTTTCTTTAACGAGTTCAGCGATTTTTTGCACGAGCATCGCTTTATTAACTTGATAAGGAATTTCATGAACAACAATCGCCTCTTTATCTTTACGAATTTCCTCAATAGAGCATTTAGCCCGCATGATAATTGAACCACGTCCGGTATGATAAGCGCTCTTAGCCCCGCCATAACCGAGAATAAGACCTCCGGTCGGGAAGTCCGGCCCCGGAACAATGCGGATAAGTTCATCAATAGAAATATCCGGATTATCAACATATGCGGTACAAGCGTCTAACACTTCGCCCAAGTTATGCGGAGCGATATTGGTCGCCATACCAACGGCAATACCGTTTGTACCATTAACGAGCAAGTTCGGGAAACGAGCCGGAAGCACGGTCGGTTCCTGCAACGATTCGTCGTAGTTCGGCATAAAGTCAACCGTATCGCATTCAATATCTTCAATAAGAGCGTAAGCAACTTTAGCCAAGCGAGCCTCGGTATAACGCATGGCGGCAGCAGAGTCACCATCCATAGAACCAAAGTTACCTTGTCCGTCGATCAAAGGCAAGCGCATTGAGAACGGCTGCGCCATTCTAACCATAGCCTCATAAACGGAGCTATCGCCGTGTGGGTGATATTTACCCATAACTTCACCGACGATACGCGCGGATTTTTTAAATGGCTTATTATAGTCATAACCATTTTCATAAGCGGCATAAATAATACGGCGGTGCACCGGTTTCAAACCATCACGTACATCTGGCAGCGCACGAGAAACAATAACGCTCATCGCATAATCAAGATAAGAGCGTCTCATTTCATCAACAATCATCGTCGGAGCGATATTTTCCTTAGGCAAGTTCACCATAGCGGCGGAAAGCTTTTCCCCCTCCGCCCCCTGAGAGGCGTTTTCCATCAAATCATCATTATCAGCCATAAAGCCCTATCCTTTCAATAAACAAAGTTGCCGTCAATATAGCATTATTTGCCGAAATAAAAACACCAATGACCGATTTATCCACACATTCAGCGCAAAAAAAATCATTTATCGTTTTTAAGGGGGATTTTTTTCGTTTTGAGCGGGTAATAAAAAAAATTGAAAGGGGGTGTCAGAGATTTTATAATAAAAAACGGATAAAACTCCCCCGATATTTATTTTTCATCCGTAACAATTACCAACATAGCCCATAGCGCCAAATTTTACAAATAAAATTCACCAATTCTCCGCAGATTTTCAGCATCGCTTGATTTTTTTGACAAAAAATCATATTTTCTGAAAAAACTTTTTGACACCACGCCCAAATTGTGCTATAAAGGTAGTTACAAATTTAAGAATTATGTCAAACTAAAACTATATACATTATGGGAACAATTTATCTTGGAAAAAAGTCATGGAGCAACGCCTCCGCTTTCTTAACTTATAATCCAACTAGTCGGGAAATTCGCGTTTATGGAAAATTCTACGATGAACGAAAAAGTTTCCCCGGACCGGAAGTCGTTGTCTGCTGCGCGCCGGAAATGCTGGTGGACGAATTAAACAAGTTTGAAACAGGCAAAACTCCGTCCCCTCGCTTAAAGCAGTTTATCAAAAAAGCGTGGGAAATTGCGAAAGCAAAAAACAGCTGGTTTAGCTACTAATCAGCTTGTTTTATAAAAAAAACTCTCTCTCTTGGCCGCCCTCAAAGCCCCAAAAGAGAGATTTTTTTTATATATACTCACATTTTGCACATCAAAATAACGAGACTCTCAAAGCAAGAAACAACGAATTACTCGCCGACAACCTCAATAACCATAGAGCCGTCTTCCTGCGGAATAACTCGATAAGTTTTTCCTTTTTCAAACTCAACACCATCAACAATATCAGAAGTAAATTCGCGTATAGCCTCGGCATCTTCTGCGGCGTCGTTGTTTTTAATCCAGCCGGCGTCTTTATAACGTTGCCGAAGCCCGTCACTATACGCCAAACCGCCCAAATGATAATTCACCACGGCAAACAAAGACAGCCCCCACACCAAAAGAATAACATACATTGCAACAACAACCGCGGCCAAAGTTTCCGCAATATCGAGTTTTCCGCCGCCTTTTTTATATTGTCGATTAAACAGCGCAACATAAATTGCCGCCCCGATAGCGAGATTCCGATAAGTTTCGAGTTCAAAAAAGACTTTAAATGCATCGGAATATCCCTCATAATGAAGTGTAAATCCGGTTAAAATCAACCCAAACCACACTAACGGATTAAGCAAAACGGATTTAAAAACCGAACCTCTCATTCCCTGCACGACCAAGTACTCCAAAAAAAAATCGACCTGCCGTAAATCTAACAAAAATAGGTAAAAAAACTCTTTACAAGGCATAAAAAAACACCTATGATAAGGCGAATTTAAAGGAGAAGAAACGATGTTTTATCCAGATAAAAACTTTATTGACACCTTAAGTCAAGGTGAACGTTTTATCTTTCTAAAAATAATCTGCGGCACGGTGGCAGCCAACCGTCAAGTAAGCCGTGCGGAGTTGCTGTATTTAAAAGAAATCGCCCTAAAATATGAAGTCAGCGGCGAGAGCTTGGCAACAATGATAAAGAGTGCGGACCGCAAAGCCTTAATCATGCAAGCGCGCATGATAGACGAGCGTCCCAAAGCCTTAATGCTGATAAAAGACATGTGCATGGTATCAAACATAGATAATTCGCTGGACGACAGTGAGATAGACTATATTTTGGATATAGCGGAAGTAATGAACATTGAACCTGACCGAGTAAAAGACATCAACAATGTGGTCAATGAATATCTGGCGGTATCCCAAAAAGCCTGCGTTCTGCTTGAACAAGAACATTGGACCTAACGATTATCCACCAACGCAAAAAAACAGGAACGAAAATGAGTGAAAGAATAGCCAAATACCTTGCGCGCTGCGGTGTGAGTTCACGCCGTGAAGCCGAAGAGTTAATCCGTCAAAAACGCATTACCGTTAATGGAGAAACTGTGGAAACACCGGCGTTTTTGGTTGAAGGAACCGAAAACATAATGTTTGACGGCGAAAAGATAAACAAAAAAGACAAGACCAGACTATGGCTATATCACAAGCCTGCGGGGTTAGTCACCACGCATAAAGACGAAAAAGGCAGAGATACGGTATTTGCGCATTTGCCGGCAGGTTTACCACGTGTGATTTCGGTGGGAAGATTGGACTTAAATTCGGAAGGCTTGTTATTGCTCACCAATGACGGTACCTTGTCACGCGCATTAGAGTTGCCGGAAAATGGTTGGAGCCGTCGCTATAAGGTAAAAGTGCATGGCTTTTTGGACGAGCGCAAAATTAAACAGTTGGAAAAAGGAACAGTGGTAGACGGTGTGGTTTATGCGCCGTGTAAAATCAGCATAGACAGTCGTCAAGGAGCGGAAAAGAAAACTCAAACGGATAAAACACCGACAAACACCACTGATAAATCCAATAAAAGAGCAAAAACCAGCGCCACAAAAACCGAAACCAACACAGCTAAAGAAAAGACGGAAGACACCTCACGCAAATACGGCACCAACGCCTGGTTGACCGTATCGTTGACTGAGGGTAAAAACCGAGAAATTCGTAAATTGATGGCGTCCATCGGTTTGGACGTGGCACGTTTAATACGCTTGTCGTATGGACCGTTTCAGTTAGGTTCGTTAAAATGCGGCGAAGTGAAAGAAGTTCCGCAAAAAGTCTTAAAAGAGCAATTAGGCAAAGTGTTTGAAATCAAATAGATATAAAGCGAAAGGATAAAAAAGGATGCGCATTATCGCCGGAAGTTGCCGAGGAAAGAAGCTGTTTACGCCGACGGATAATCGCGTGCGCCCGACAGCAGACAGAGCGAGAGAAGCGGTATTTAGCATTTTGATTTCCAAGTTAGCTGCACCATTGAGCAGTTATCGTTTTATGGATATTTTTTCGGGTACCGGCGCGTTTGGTCTGGAGGCGTGCTCACGAGGCGCGAAGCATGTAACCTTTGTAGACATTAATTTGAATCTGACCAAAAAGAACGTTGCCGCCTGCGGTTTTAAGAACGTGGATTATATCAACAAAGACGCAAGATTGTTACCCCACGCACGAGAAAAAGCGGATATAATTTTTATGGATGCGCCATATAATCTTGGATTAAGCACACCGGTTTTAGAAGCGTTGATTAAGCAGAATTGGCTCAAAGAAGACAGCCTGATAATCACCGAAACCGCCAACGATGAAGAGCTGATATTGCCCAAAGAGTTAGAGCTGATAGATGAGCGGATATACGGTGCGGCGAGATTTAGCTTTTTGGTGCTTAAAGCCTAACGCCATAAATGCCTCAATAAAACTAAAGTCCAAGCCAAACCCCAAGCCCCGCAAAAGCCTGAGAATTAAGAGATAAAATACGACACAAATATCAGATTTATCTTCCGCCTTTAGTTTTCGCCACCGTCATCGCCAAATTCAAATCATTTTGCGACACCTCATCGGTAAACACAAGTTTTCCTTTCCAATCATCAGGAAGTATGGCATGACTTTTTTTCATCTGCTGACGATTTTTGAAAATCAACTTTTTAACCGAACTCAAATCACAGTAACTTAAATCAACCTCATCACATGGGGAAAAATCAAGATTTGCCGGTAAATTTTCAGCTCTGTACAACTTAACCTTTGCCCCCTCTTTAAAACGAAGATTAGGTTGTCCTTTCAAATCACATTTTTCTAAAAAAACCTCTGCACATTGTGAAAAATCCATATTTACCGGTAAATTTTTTGCGTTGTACAAACTAACCGTTGCCCCCTCTTTAAAACGAAGATTAGGTTGTCCTTTCAAATCACATTTTCCTAAAAAAACCTCTGCACATTGTGAAA
>CASFTO010000026.1 GCA_949297665.1 uncultured Alphaproteobacteria bacterium
AAGATAAGAGCAATAACCCCCACACGAATTCCGGCAAACGCATGAGCAACAATTTGGTTATCGGCAAGAGTATTCAAGATACCGGCAAGAGCCATAATAATCAAGAGTGACGGCAAAACAATCGCCAAAGTTGCCACCGCAGCACCCAAGACTTTTTGAATTTTATATCCCGTAAAAGTCGCCACGTTAACGGCAATAACCCCCGGAGTACATTGTCCGATTGAATAATAGTCAATAAGTTCATCTTCTGTAATATACTTTCTCTTCTCAATAAGCTCTTGTCGAAATAGCGGCATCATGGCATAACCGCCCCCAAAAGTAAATAGACCTATTTTAAAGAACGAAACAAAAATTTTTCCGAGTTCTACCATTGATATTCTTCTAACATTGTTTATATACCGAACAGATAATACAAAAAATTCTTAAAATAAAGGTTTTTTTATGATAATAAGTTCAATAAGAGAAAAAGACAACCACGAAACCCGTATATCTTTAACCCCTTCAATTGTAAATAAATTAAAAAATGAAGGCCACACCATCATATTAGAAAAGAATTATGGACAAAGAGCCGGATACAAAGATGATGAATATCTTCAAGTTGGAGCCATTATATCCAGATCGGTTGAAGAAATTTGCACCCAAAGCGACATACTGACACAAATCGCGCCGCCGGATTCACAACTACTAAGTCTACGCAATAAGGAACAACTGATAATAGCAGATTTCAAAAAAGACTTAAGCTATAAACACTTACCAAACATAAGATACTTACATTTAGAAAAAATCCCACGTTCATCAGTTGCACAAAGTATAGACATACAAAGCACTCAAGCCTCAATTCGGGGGTATGCCGGAGCTCTTCACTCCCTAGCAGCATCTTCGCGCATAGCCCCACAACTAATGACTGGTGCCGCCACCACAAAAGCCTGCACGGCGCTAATAATCGGAGCCAGTATAACAGGACTGCAAGCCGCAACAGTATTTAAGCGACAAGGATGTTTAGTAACCATATCAGACATCAATGAACAAGCCGAAGAGTTAGCAAAATCAATAGGTGTCAATTTCATAAAAACAGAGAAATCGGAAGAAATACGAAAAACATTAACTGACAAAAATTTTATACTAACTGCGGCATCATCTCCCACCGGAAACGCCCCTCAAATCATCGGACAAGAAGATTTAAGACATATCAGTTCGGGCACAATTATTTACGACACAACCGAAAACAACATAGACATTAGCGAAAACAGTAAAAAAACAAAGGACTACAAATTTTACCGCAATTCAACAGCAGAACGTCTATTCTCCACAACAGCATCAATTTTATGGGCGAACAGTATCTATAATTTAATTAAACTCATCATCACTGAAGAAGATGAATATGACTTAAGCCTTCCATATATTGCCCCGACAATAACCACCGCCTAATAAAAAGCAAGGAACAAACATGGAAATTTACTTAATAGACATATTAATACTATCAGGTTTTATTGGTTATTTTGCCATTTGGAACGTAACTCCCTTACTTCACTCGCCGCTTATGAGTGTAACCAACGCCATTTCTGGTATTGTTATTTTAGGAGCTTTACAAAGTCTAAATCTGTCGAATAACCTTTTTACAACCATGTTACTGTTAACTGCCATATTTTTTGCCTCAATAAACATATTTGGCGGATTCCACATATCTGCAAGAATGTTAAAGATGTTTAAAAACAAGGACAAAAAACAATGATTAGCATCACAAACATTTTAATTTACAGTTTATTTATTTTATCCATCAGCAAAATGTCCGCAACACGCACCGCTTATAAAGGCAATATATTAGCGATAATCGGAATGAGTGTAGCTTTAATTTTCGGATTAATAAGTATAAAACCTGAATACCAAATTTACGCTATAACAACCATATTATTCGGCGGAATAACAGGAATAATCGGCTCGCAAAAAACCTCCATATCTCAATTACCGCAAATGGTTGCCTTATTAAACGGCTTTGGAGGTTTAGCATCTGGATTAATTGGAATAAGCGAATCCATAAACCTCACCCAACCAAATTTTTTACAAATATTTATCATTTTTACAGGTTGTTTAACTTTCAGCGGTTCAATTGCCGGTTTCTTTAAATTATCGGGTTTAATAAAAATAAGTGATACGGAAACTCTACATTCAACCAGCATCATCTTATTAATTTTAAGTATAATTGGTAGTTTTTATGCTTATAACGGAGAAATTGAATATATTATAAGTTTCGCGCTACTATCCTCTTTACTTGGCTTCTGTTTTATTTTACCGATAGGCGGAGCGGATATGCCGATTATTATTTCCATCTTAAACGGCCTATCGGGATGGTGTACAACTTTAGTTGGTTTTAGCATAGAAAACAGTTTATTAATCATAATCGGCACACTAATAGGTACCAGCGGGAGCATTTTAACATATATAATGACCAAAGCCATGAATCGCCATTTATTAAAAGTCATTTTTGCCCCCCTAAATCAGCACAAAGAAGATACATCGCAACATACCGAGCAAGACATTCATAAAGGCACGCCTCAAGATGCGGCATTTTTAATGGAAAATGCACATAAGGTAATTATCGTTCCCGGATTCGGTATGGCGGCTTCAGGTGCCCAACACGAACTTGGCAATATGGCAAACCTACTGATACAAAAATACAAAGTCGACGTAAAATTCGGCATACATCCTGTTGCCGGAAGGATGCCCGGCCACATGAACGTATTACTGGCGGAAGCGGACATTCCCCCGGAAATAATCTATGGAATAAACGAAATCAACCCGGAATTCAAAACTGCGGATATTGTTTACATTATCGGCGCAAATGACACCACAAATCCACTGGCAAAAACAAAAAAAGACAGTACCATATATCAAATGCCGATACTGGAAGTAGAACAAGCGAAACGAATTTTATTTGTAAAACGTTCGCTTGCGCCCGGATATGCCGGATTAGACAATCCTTTATTTTACGAAGATAAGACATTAATGCTATTAGGCGATGGTAAAGAAATCACCAAAGAAATCGTAACAAATTTAGAAAACGACAGCAAATAAACTATTTTTTAGCCAAATAGGACATTCCTGCCAAATATGTATTAAACAAGATTCGAACAACATATTTCTTTTCAAGAGCAACAAATTCTTTTTCAGACGTCAACAGTGAACTTAGTGCAAATAGTGTAATAAACAAGACCTGAGAAGAAACAACTCTTTCTTTATACGGGATTTTAAGAAACAATTTTTTTAGATTTCGCTCTAAAAGTTGCACAATTTTAGCAACACGCCGTAAATAAAACACATCAAACCCATCCAAAGAATTTTGAAAATGAGTATTATAAAGCGCAAACCAAAGATTTTTATTTTCCAAAACAAACTGCACAAATTTATTCAGCAACTTATTAAGATTAAGATAAACATCGGAGCTCATCTCAGCAGAAATCAAAACCTGATACAACTCATCCAATGTCAGAGCATTCTCTTCCAAAAAGAGATTATCCATACTTTTAAACTGATTATAAATCGTCCCGACCGAATAGCCGGAATAATCTGCAAGTTTTCTGGCCGTTAAGAATTCAAATCCTTTATCAACCAAAAGTTCTCTGGCTTTTAAGATTAAATCGGCTCTGATTTCTTCTTTTGTTTTAGTCATATTACCAATCCGAATGAATTCTGTTTACTCAAAACAAAGATAAAATATTTTATAACACTGTTCAAGTATTTTTTTATAAAAAAGTTAACCATTAAGAAGTAAGATACACATCACAAAAAAACAACAATATAAGGAAGCAAAAAATGGCAAAAATAGGATTCTGTGCAATTTCGGGCAGTGGCATGAGCGCATTAGCTCAAATTTCCAAATATCAAGGAAACGACGTATACGGCTCTGACCGTAGCTTTGACCAAGGCAAAGATCAAAAGAACAAACAAGCCTTAGCAGAACTTGGTATAAAAATATATCCGCAAGACGGTTCAATGTTAGACAAAGACTTTTCCGTATTATATGCCTCAACTGCAGTAGAAGACACGATTCCCGATATAAAAAGAGCACATGAATTAAATATTCCGATAAAAAGGCGCTCGGATTTATTGGCTGACATTTTTGCTTCTTACAAAAAAAGAATAGCCGTGGGCGGGACAAGCGGAAAATCAACCGTAACCGCAATGATAGGCTACATTTTAGATAAAGTCGGCTTAAAACCGCTTGTTATAAACGGAGCTTTGTTGAAAAATTATGAAAATCAAAAAGGTATTCCGAATGTTATATTAAACCACGGTGATTACTGTGTTATAGAAGCAGACGAAAGCGATGGCTCCATAGAAAAATATACCCCGAGTGTATCTGTTATCAATAACATAACTCTAGACCACAAATCCATTGAAGAATTACAAACCATTTTCAAAAATTTTGCCTCCAAAGCCGAACTCGGCGCTATAATAAATAAAGATTGCAACAACAGCAAAATCTTAGAAAAGGCCAATTCTAACATTTTAACTTTTAGCATCAAAGATTCGACAGCCGATTTCTACGCATCAAACATTACCCCGATAGCAGATGGCACAACTTACACTTATCAAAACCAAACCTATAAATTAAATCTAATCGGAGCTTTCAACATTGCTAATGCGATGTGTGCCGCCGCATGCTGTTCTTTACTCGGCATTGACGGAAAAACTTCTTGTGAAATTTTACAAACATTTTTAGGCACCAAACGTCGTCTGGAAGTTCTTGGACAAGCCCGTCAAATAACCGTAATAGATGATTTCGCGCACAATCCGGACAAAGTAAATGCGTCAATATCCGCCTTAAAAAGTTACCCAGGTCGTTTAATTATCATGTTCCAGCCCCACGGTTTCTCTCCAATGCGTCTAATGGGAAAAGAGATTATGGACAATTTTGCAAAACACCTGGATAAAGAAGACATACTGCTGATACCGGAAATTTTCTTTGCCGGAGGAACCGTAAAGAAAGACATTTCCTCCAAAGACTTGGTTGAACACGCCAAATCACAAAGTTTAAACGCCCTATATTTTGCAACCCGAGATGAACTAAAAGAACACATTCTGAAAATTGCCGAACCTAACGACAGAATAGTTTTAATGGGAGCAAGAGATAATTCAATTACCACCATGGGTTATGAACTCTTGGAGAGATTATAATGAGCATACTGCAAGAAGGAGACGTTGTTGGATTTGCAGCCACCTCATCAGGATTAGAAGGGCGCGATCCGACACCTGCAATCAATTACTTTGAAAAAGTATTGAATTTAAGAGTAAAATTGGCTCCCAATCTAAACAAAGCCTACCGCTACATGGCCGGCACGGATGAAGAACGTGCACAAGCACTCACACGGATGTACGAAGATAAAGAAATCAAAGCGATTTTCACCATACGCGGCGCCGGAGGTTCTTTTCGAATGCTTTCATTACTGGACTACAACATTATCAAGAAAAATTCCAAACCTCTTTTTGGTTTAAGTGATGTCAGCAGCGTCCAAAATGCCATACTGGCAAAAACAAACAACTCGTGCTATACCGGTTTTCTTCCATTATATAACATAAATCAAGACGGTATAAATAAAGAAATGGCAGAGCATCTGAAAAAGACATTATTTTCGGACACTAATCATTTACAATCAGGAACATCTGTTATAGAAGGAGAAACCAAAGGAAAAATAATCGGAGGTTGTTTAAGTTCATTTTTATATTTAGCCGGAACACAATATCTCCCTGATTTTAAAGACAAAATACTCTTACTGGAAGACAAAGGCGAAAAAACATTTAATGTGGATTTAAAATTCAGCCAAATAAAACAGTTAAAGAACTTCGATAAACTCAAAGGAATCATTCTGGGACAATTTACAAACTGCCCGGTTATCGATGACTTTGACGGCACCATAGATGATTGTATAGATGATTTTGTAAAAGAGCTAAAAATACCGGTCATCAAAAATTTCGACTACGGACACATTCAAAACAGTCATCTTATCCCCTTAGGAATACCTATAAAAATGCGAGCCACCCAAAAAGAATGTACTCTTATATGGTAAAATAAGCCAAATACTCAGCAACATAATGAGTACTTAATTTATAAACCACCCAAAAATATCTTTGCACATTAAGCCATCCCCCATTATTAAACGCAAGAACAACTGAGCACATAAATAAATTAGCCCCGGGCAAAAACAGCCAACAAAAGGGAAAACCGACTTCATGAAAATCCGGTTGTTCGCCATGTATTTGAACCAAAATACTTTCAACATGATATGCAAAGAAATAACCCAAAACACCATTAACCATTAACCCGTCCGGAATTTTTTCAGAAAAAAACGTAATTCCCAACATCATAAAGAATAAAAACAACGGAAAGAAATAAGGTGAAATAGTAATCAACCAATTTCCTTTACCTTTAAACCCCATCGCACCTCCGGACTCATCCATATTCAGATGAATATGTACCACTTTATGAAAGGTCAATAAAGCAAAAAACGTATGTGTCAACTCATGAGCCAAAATTTGCATAGAAACATTAGAACGAGCGGAAGCAACAATTTTAAGAGCCAAATATAAAAAAGCCCCTCCTAAAAAAGCAAAAAAGCGTAAATTTCCAAATTGTAAATAATCCAATGCCCGCACCAACGCCGGCAAAGAAGCAAACATAAAAAGAGCCACAGGCCATTTTAACAATCCCAAAATAAAATCAAGCCATTTTGCCATAATTTCACCACTCACTTAAATCTGTCATAAACTAAAGATTTATACATATTTTTGCAACTTAAATTTAACTACTCTGGAAATCCTCTCAAAAGATATTATATCAAGACAAAAATAAAAAGAAAAGCTCTCATTTATATTAACCTAAACGAAAGGAAAAGCTATGGCTGAAACCAAAGAAAAGATAGAAGTTAAAGAATATTCCAACCACTGTTGCTGTGAATGTTGTCCTTGCAAAAAAATATTCATGCATATTGTAATGCTGCTATTGGCGTTCATCGCAGGAATAATGGTCGGAAACTGCCGTCCGTGCTATTATCCAAACAATACATACTATGCAATGCCCGCTCCCAAACATTTAAATAAAATAAAGAAACACAAATTGCACCGCGGGATGCACCAAGTGGAAGCCACCCCATCAGCAACACCCACTCAGCCCATGCAACAAGCCCCTTCTGTAGATTTTTATCCGGATTCTCAAATAGGCGGATTTCTTATTGAAGTTGACCAAAGCTATTAACCACAAAAGGCAGGAAAACCTGCCTTTTAACTTGCTAAAACTAAAAAACGATGCTATACGTCACATGCAAAAAAATTATTATCCACCTATAAAAAATCAATTATTATGAAAAGAGCAATTTTTAGCGGGTCCTTTGATCCTTTCACACTGGGACACCTAAGTATCGTAGAAAAGGCTTTACTGAGCTTTGACGAGCTAATCATCAATGTTGGAAACAATCCAGAAAAGAAGACTCTCTTTGATACAAACACACGCTTAGAGATGATTCGCCAAACACTCCGCGAATACGGTATAGAACAGCGCGTTAAACTTATAGCGGACAACTGCCTCACAGCTGATTTAGCCCTAAAGGAAAACGTAAACACCCTAATTCGAGGAATACGTTTAGGTACCAACGATCCGGAAGCCGAACAAAATCTGGCCACCTTTAATCAATACTTAGGCACGATTCGTGGGCTTAACTTACAAACACACTTTTTTATGGAAGAAGATTCGTTTTTACGGACTATCTCTTCAACAAACGTAAAAAATCTATGTAAGTTACAGCAATATATTGCCGTAGCAAAATGTGTTTCTCCTTATGTACATAAAAAGTTGATGGTAAAATACCTAGAGTCGCAATTTGCACATCTGGCAAAATATCAACATTTAATGAACATAACGCGGACATACAAAAAACTTGCAAAAACTTACAATGCAAGAGCCTACCACAATCTTTCCCATATTGGTTACATGCTAAACATGTTGCAAATATATATGAATTGCACGGAAGCAAGTTGGGATACCAATAAATATTCCGCCTTAATTCTAGCCATTTTTGCGCACGACTATATATGCAATCCGTTAGCAGAGAACAACAAGGAACAATCCGTAAAAACAATCTTGCAAGAAGGACAATACGATTTTGCCGTTCCACTGAACGTCGTCAAAAATTTAATTTTGGCCACCAAACACGATTGCCCCGCAAGAAATGATGAAGAAGCATTAATCGCCGACTTAGACTTAAGTATTTTAGGAACATATGAAGAAGACACATGGCAACAATACAACCAAAATATCCGCAAGGAATACGGTCCTGTTTCCGAAGAAGACTATCTAAAAGAAAGAATAAAAACTTTAGAAAGTTTCATAACGCGTCCTCAAATATTTCAAACCGACTTTTTCCACAACATGTTTGAACAACAAGCACGAAAAAATCTCGGTCAAGAAAATGCCCGCCTAAAATCTTATCTCTAAGCCATAAAAAAATAAAGTTACCATAATCGGTAACTTTATTTTTTTGCATAAGGAAATAAAATAAAACCATCTCGCAAAAAAACATTGACAAAAACAAAGTTTTTTGCCATAGTAGCACGGAAAGTTAAATGCACATAAAGAAAAGATGAAAAGTTTAAAGAATATATCTCTGCGTCTGCGCAGATTAACATTGCGACGATGACTTATCAACGCCGAGATAAGTTAGTCGCAAGATTTGAGTTCTCTCAAATCTTTTTTTATCGCAGATTTCACCAATAAACGCAGAGGATACAATGAATAAAAAACATTTAATCGTAAAAAAACTTGATATAAACAATTTGCCGGATGTCATGAAACTACAAGAAAAAATCATACAAGGTCTACATCCTGATGAGCAACATTTCATTTTACATAGGACCGAAGCCGATTACATAAAATCGCTCAATGGCAAAAGCTCTAATATATTAGGTGTTTTTGACGAAGACACTCTAATCGCTCAAACAGTATATTGCATGCCGCAAAATGATGAAATAAGAGATATGCCGGAGTTCAAACCGGAAATTGAAAACAAAGATTTAGTATTATATGAAGCAATTTTAGTAGATCCCGCGTACAGAGGGTCCAGTTTAATGAAAAAGATGTTGGAATACATAGAAAATCATGCCATAGATAACGGGCGGACCCATTCTATCATTCAAATCGCCGTAGACAATCCGGCAAGTTGGATAAACGCGTTACATCATGGTATGTCAATCACCAAAGTAGATACGGACCCAAACGACGGAGTCAAAGTTATTTATCTGGAAAAGAAAATCAATCACAAACCGGAAACTAAAAAACCGCTTCCGCAAACTTTTCAGAATTACAGCATGTATCTTGGTGATAACATTCATACCAAAATACCGACATTGTTTAACAAAATGCAATATTTAATCCAAAAAGGCTATCACGGAGTGAGTTTGGATAAAGAAACAAAAAGTTTAATATGGGAAAAGAAATCAAACACAAGAACCAACGTACTTGATTTCAATTTATTCTGGAACAGCAAGAAAGTCAGCTCTTTATAATAAAGAGCTATTTTTTTGCCCGTCCCAAATAATACCATTCCGTATTCACCGGCGCTTGAAGATTCGGCAACAAGATAAATCCATCATACGGTGCATACAGACTATCACCATCATTATAACGAGCAATTTCTTCACCTTGCGATACAAAATCGAGATGTTTATAATCACGACAAAGTTGCCCCTCTTTTACTTTCAGAATATAACTATCCATCTGAATATGCTTTTTAGGATGAACGGACGGATGAGGCATATCAATCATCTCAAACGTCACCAAAGTATTAATAATCGCCTGATAAGCCAACAGAACAGCTTCTGGAGCTTTATGATAACCACATTCAAGCGTCGTTGCCGTATGACCATACATATGGGCACAATGCTCCGTAGAAAAATCTTGAATAGCATCTTGCTTACTATAAATATCGGGCCATCCCTCCAAAACAAAATCAACTGGCAGAGCATCTATCAATTTTTGATTATACACATCAGGATAATCACAAAAAGCAAAAGGCACATCTCCGACACAATGTGTTGAGTGCAAATCCAAGGTAACACGATGACTTTGAATAAGCGGACAAATTTCATTAGCCAATTTTTGCTCATATGTCTGCGGATTGTCGTGCATAACCATAACTCTATTCAAGTTTTCATCAATAGAGCGAACATCTTTTTGATATGCTTCTGGATTACAAATCGGAACAAGCGTCAACTTTCCCTTCATCAATTTAATCATACCGCGATTTAATTTTTCGATTAATTTATAACAAGCATTTGTGCCGGCGGTTTCGTTTCCATGTACGGCGGCCAAAACTAACAAATCAAATCCGTCTTGACCGGAATCAAATTCATATTTGGCAATCATGCAATTTTCTCCTCTCCCAAAACCTCTATAAATTTTTTATATCTTTCCGCAAATTTATTTTCGTATTTTCCTGCAATTTCAACCAAAGATTTTTGCTCTTTAAAACGATTAATCAACACATCATCCGTTTTAACCGAAAGAATTTCAGAAGTTTCATCATAATCAAGATACAAGCGAATAAGCTGAGCGTGAAGATAATAGCCCATAATTTCGTCATAATAAACCTTCGGCAATTTAAAGCGGACGACAAGTTGAGTTGTTTCATTATTCAAGCACCGTGCCACCGTAGATTGACGAATAAATTCCATAATTAAAATCGGAGAAAAGGGAACATCCGCATCTTCAGTATCAGCCATAGTATCATCCTAAAAAACATTATACCCAATAAGCGCATAATAATACACCCTCACCGGTTTACAAGCAAAAAAAGATAGCATTTTACATCTTTTGAGATACAATATCATCAACAAGGAGGAAAACATGACATTAAAATTAAAAGAAAACCCGACTTTGCAAGATTTTCAAAACTACATTCTACAAATGAAACAAGAGCGAGGATTCAATACCACTGATAAATTTTATGAATGTTGCCTATTAGCCGAAGAATGTGGTGAATTAATTTCAGCCATCCGCAAAAATAGCAAAAAAGGCTCTATCGGAAGTGGTTCGACCGCCGGCAACATTGCCGAGGAACTGGTAGACGTTTTTATCTACATATGCTCTTTAGCCAATATGCACAATATAGACCTAGAACAAGCCTTCAGAGATAAAGAAGAGAAAAACAAGCTTCGCACATGGAAAAGACTATAAAATCCTTTTACCGAGAATTAGACATTGGATGCAATTTTCCATGTTGTTCAGCCGTAACCCATACAAGATTCGTAACACTATTGTTATACGAATTATTGTCAATATGGTGTACACCCCACGCCCCTAAAGGTTTTTTAAGGAAATTTTCAGCAACTAACCGATGAATATCCCACTTACTATTTTGTGTTTCTGCAAGAACATTTAAACAAACATAACACCTCGTTTCCCTATTTTCGGGAATAATAATCCTATCCTTCAGTTTTTGCTTATTTTTATCAACTAGAAGTATTCCGTCATTATTTTTGAAAACTTCCTTTTCCTCTTCTTTAGAAAAAACGGCCACATATCCCAAATTGCTAACATAAATATAAGCAATTTTGTCACTCATACTGTCATAAACGCCGACACGTTCCCAAATCTTTTTAGAATACTTACTCTTAAAATAACCTGCTAATTTCCAAACTTCTCGAATTTGCATCCGCCCCATATATCCCATCTGTTGGATTTCACAGCCTTCTCGAACAGCATTTCCCCATTCTCTACAAGAAACATTTATTTCTTTGATTCCATTGTACAAAGTCAAAGGAGGTATAAATTCTTGCTTAATCACTGTATCCATATTTTCCTCCTCGCAAAATTAAAGAATTTATTTATTAAACAGACTATCTTTGAAGTAATTAATTCCCATTGCGGTTTTAACCTCACTTAAAGTCTGCGCAGCAACTTCTCTAGCTTTAATACTTCCCTGATGTAACATATCAAAAATCTGCGGTAAATCTTGAGCCAAGAGTTCTCTTTTCTCCCGAAGAGGCTTCAATTCTGTTTGCAAAATTTCATTCAAAAATTTCTTAACCACACCATCACCCAAACCACCGCGACGATAGTGTTCTTTCATCTCGTCTAAATTCTGATAAACCGGTAAAAATTCCTTAAAATACTCATCTTTACAAAAAGCATCCAAATAAATAAATACGGGATTATTCTCGGTATGTCCCGGATCTTCCACCCGAAGATGCGTCGGATCGGTAAACATACTCTGCACTTTTTTCTTAATATCATTAGAAGAATCAGAAAGATATATACAATTACCGATAGACTTGCTCATTTTAGCCGCACCATCTGTCCCCGGCAAACGTGAACATACAGAATTTTCCGGTAATACGGCAGTCGGTTCAATCAAAACAGGCTTATATTGCGAATTAAAAGAGCGTACAATCTCGCGTGTTTGCTCAATCATCGGCAATTGATCTTCGCCAACTGGTACAATATTTGCTTTAAAAGCTGTAATATCCGCAGCCTGACTGATTGGATATGTAAAGAACCCCGTAGGAATACTCTGTTTAAAGCCTCTTAATTGAATTTCATTTTTAACAGTCGGATTTCTCTGTAATCTGGAAACTGTAACCAAATTCATATAATAGAAAGACAATTCACAAAGTTCAGGAATCTGAGATTGAATAAATATAGTGGACTTCTGAGGATCCAATCCGCAAGCCAAATAATCCAAAGCCACTTCAGAAATATTATTTCTGACCTTATTGATATTATCGGCATTATCAGTAAGAGCCTGCGCATCGGCAATCATAATATAGATACTATGATATTTACCGCTATTTTGCAATTCAACGCGACGTTTTAAAGATCCAACATAATGCCCCAAATGCAATTTACCGGTCGGGCGATCCCCTGTTAAAATAACATCCATTTTAAAATCCTTTCATTTTGGCGCAACGCTAGCACAGAGAAGCAACATTGTCAATACCGATAAACCTTTACACAGCCTTGATTTTTAACAAAATGCACCATTAATCTAAATTTAATACATACACATTTTCCGTTCCGATATAATGTAAATAAACTCATTAAACTATTTCATAGATGAGTTATAAGCATCAGCATCTTCAATTGCATGAACCATATTAACGACACACTCATTATAAGGAACAGAAATATGATGTTTTTCAGCCAATTTAACCACCGCGCCGTTAATCCAATCAATTTCCGTTTTAACACCTCTCTTGCGGTCTTGTGACATTGATGAATAGCCATTCAAATGCGTTTCAGACACATAATTCACAAACTTCACCACTTCATCAACGTCAAAATTTTGCCCTTCCGCACGAGCAACCTCCACCGCTTCAGATAAAATCTTCCGAGCAAACACCCTCGCATACTGATTTTGCGAAACAAAACCAAGCGGTGTTAAAGTAATATAAGTAAATGAGTTAAGCGTTAAATTTACAAACAATTTCCGCCACAACAAATATCCGATATTCTCAGAAACAGCCACCTCAAAACCGGATTGTTCGAAAAGCCCCTTAACCTTTTGAAGATTATCTGCCGAAACTTTATCATTACCGATTGTTGTAATGCCACTGCCACTATGAAAAACATTTCCTTCGCTTAACCATACAGAATTATGGTTTGTTGTCCCCAAAATAAGTTTCTTTTCATCCACATATTTAGAAATAGCCTCAAAGTTCCCCAAACCATTTTGAAGAGTTAAAACTAAAGTATCTTTTCCAATAAGTTTTAAATTTTGTTGCAAAGCATTTTCTGTTTGCAAAGTTTTGACCAATATAACAACCACATCAACCGATTGTTCATAAGTACCGGTAACACACGCGCTCACATGTTCATTAAAACGCTCAACCGAACCATCTTCCTCTTTAACACTCAAACCATTTTTATTAATAATATCTGCCTCTTTCTGGGCATACGTTAATAAAACAACATCATGTTTTTTACTAAACTTTGCACCAAACAAACAGCCCAACGCACCGGAACCTATAACTGCAATTTTCATTTCAACACCCCTGCATTAATCCTTTCATACAAAATATGGTAATTAAAAATCCACCTACGTCAAGAATTTTCACAAGAAATATATAAATATTTCGCACAACAACACTTATTTTTATTGATTTTGCAAAAAAAATATCCTATAAAAAAATTCTAAAATTAACAATTATGTCCAACAATTAAATTTAACTATTATGGAACAGTGGCAAAACATAATCTGCATCTATTTCGGCATAGCAATACTTCTATGCATTTACACACTCATCAAGTATAGCAAATTGCAGAAAACATGTAAAAAGAACCAGGACTTCTCGCCCTTAAAAAAAGTATTTTTTCAATTTATTCTATTATTCCTCCTGATATTAGCAGCCTTAGTACTGCATCTCAGTTATTTAATGGGATCCATCACATCTTCGTGGCCCATCTTAGTTGTTTTAGGGTTAATGATAACCAGCATTTTAACAATAAGAACCACCAAGAAACAGTAAATACCAATACAAAAAAGCTCAACCTCAAAAGAGATTGAGCTTTTTGCTTCTTATATGTTAATCTTACGATTTTTCCACCATATCGTAGGCTGTATAAATCGCCGACAATCCGACGACAATATAAACTATCTTTTCTAACATTGGCGCAAAACCTAAAAGCATATTAACTAAATTAAAATCAGCAATTCCAATCAATCCCCAGTTAATACCCCCGACTATTGTTAAAATAAGCGCTATTTTACCTAACATATTACCTCTCCTAAAATATCATAACATGCTTTATGTATTGGCGATAAAGAAATTTTCAAGATACGTCTTTTGAGTTTTATAAAAAAACATTCATTTTCTTTGAAACAGTGGCATTAGCAATATTTGCTTTTACCATATTTTTTATTTGTATACCCAATATTACAAAATCACAAAAACAGAAGCCTTAAAACAGCTTCTGTTTTTTTTATAGAAATTTACAGACTATCGCTTGAATGAGTAATACTTAGCCTATAATCTATAGACAAAAAAATCTTGTTTTTTTTAATTTATGTTTTATACTAAATTTAGACAAATAATATTATTAACTTAAATCCTACTGAAAAGGCAGTAGTTATATTTGTGTATGAATAATATAGAAAAAAAAGTAAAACAATTTCAAAAGGACCATTTTACTTCCTTTAGAGAACTTTCTCCTGTTATGAAACAACACTATCTGGCACTTGGCAGAATGCTGGTCGAAAAGGAGGAAATGCCGGTAGAACAGCTTATTCAACTAGCACACCGCATTAAACCTTTAATGCGCCCCAAAGAGGGGAGTTCATTAAAAGAAGGACTATATTGGACTAAGCCTGTGCCACTCACTCAAAGTTTCTACTTCAATTTCGAGGATGACTCGATTCTCAAAAAAGCAGACGGAGAAATCCTCCCCGTTGAATCAATAGAAAAAGTATGTGAGTTTGTGTGTTTCCATCGTTACGGCGGATATTATGGTTGTTTACGTCCTGGCTTGGATGAGATAATACAGCAATTCCCAGCATATCTATTAGCGGATGAACAAGCTGAATATGCCGTAGAATTGGTTTTCCCATCGTTAAACTTATATGACGTTTATGATAGTGTTCTTGATAGACATGTTTCAACTGCAGTCGTCTACCGTCTAAAAAATGGACTACCACCTGAAGTTAAAGAACAAGAAGTCATCTACAAGTAACACTTAGTGTTTCTTAAAAAAGTTCCTCAAAAGTATCATCTTTTGAAGAACTTTTTTTATAAAAAAAATTCGGACAAATTGAAAAAATGACTATTTTTGAAAATGAAACATCCGAACTTACTGAAAGCCTTGGAAACAAAAGAAACAGCAGCCATTTTCATGACTGCCGTTTGAATTGGTATCTTGCTTCGTAAGACTCACCTGACAGCTTGCCAACAGTGCTTCGGGCACTTGACTAGTAACACCGCACTCGAAAAGCTATCGCATTCCTTGGTGCTTAACAAATCGGCGAATCACCACTAAAAAAAGCGCCTTAATGGCGCTTTTCTAAGAACTACATCAATTACTCCAATAATATTGCATTTTCCAGGTTTGCCTCCTATCATATTCTTTTTTTATTATATACATATCTAGTTCTATGTTGTATTTATCTTTTTTAGATAAATTTTCTTTAGATAACTCTTTCTTTAATTCTTCATAACGCGTGCTAAGTTTTTCCGACGACATTTTGGAAATCTCATACATTGATATTGGTATATATTTCTCTGAAGAAGCCGCGACCAAATACAAAACAATGACTCCCCAAACAATAAATACAAGGAATATTGCTATTGGTATATATTTCTCTGAAGAACAAGCTACCAAAAACAATACAATGCATCCCAAAAAAATAAATACAAAGAATAAGGCACTAATAATTTTAAGTATTTTAATCATAATTGTAAAATTTAATTTAACAAAAAAATAAAAAAAATCTGGAAACGTATAATAGAGATAAAGAATATTGTCAATAGAAAATTGGCCTTTATTTCTTTTTACATATATAGAGCAGATGAGCACTATATCCTTGTTGGTCAGCCCTTTCGCAAGTCAAAAAATGCCATTTTAAGAACGTTTGATACCCTTCATCGGATAATTGCTCAAGTTGCTCTTTCATAGCATAAGCTATCCCATCCGTTGCAACATTGGTAATATACTCCGTATTTAAATTGTTAAATAATTTTTTAAAATCATCAATATTAAAACAATTAAATATCTCTTCAGGAACATCCTTAAATCGACCAACATCATCCATTAAATCTCTTAAGTTTTCCGCCTTCAGGTGGCACAATCCATAACCTAACATAATTGCTGCACAAGGAATATATGCAAACATGCATATTCCCTCTTTGTTAGTCACGCGAATTGTTTCCCTAACAGCTTTTTCCTTATCTTCTTGATTAAATAGATGATACATAGGTCCCAAATTTAGAACCACGTCAAAGGACTCATCTTCAAACATACTTAAATCCAGAGCATCAGCAACCATACATCTAAAGTTGTTCATTCCCTGAGATTTAGATTTCATTATTTCAACATGCTTAGGAGTTAAATCAACAGCCGTAACATCATATCCCATTTTTGCTAAAGCAATAGAATAACGACCTGTAGCAGCTCCAATTTCTAAAATTTTAGCTCCCGACTTTAAGAATTTTTGAATATAACGCATGGTGGTTAAATATTCAACATTATGCCCTCTATCACTTACTAAGCGAGCATCTTCATCATATTCTGTATATTTATTTATGATGATGTCTTTATGCTTATTTACAACCATGTTTTGCGTTCCTTTCAAAACTTCTCTTTGAATAATTAGATTGTTTTGTTTCATAAAATAATAATTTAAAAGGTTAGACAATAATAATTAAAATTCCTCATTATTATAAGGAAATAATTGAAAAAGTAAAGAAAAAGAAATGAAGCATTATTTACTTTTCAAAATGAAGACTTAAAATGCGGGGAGAATGTTTTTTTCGGGGTACTTTTACTCTTTTAACAACAGAGGAACTACCGAATGTTTATACTAAATTATTTGAAACAGTAGCATTAGCAATATTTGTTTTTACCATATTTTTGATTTGTATACCTAATATTACAAAATCACAAAAACAAAAGCCTTAAAACAGCTTCTATTTTTTTAGAATATAAACAACTAAGATAAATAAAAGAAAAAGCAGCCATTTTCATGACTGCTGTTTGAATTGGTGATCCCAACGGGATTCGAACCCGTGTTGCAGCCTTGAGAGGGCCGCGTCCTAGGCCTCTAGACGATGGGACCATTAAAAACAGTTCTTTGATAATACAAATAAATTCAGATTGCAAGCATTTTCTACCTTATCAAAAAAATATCTGCAAACTCTAAATCATTTATAATCCCCCCCGGGGTTGAGCATAAAATCACATGAAAGCTCCTCATAAAAGGAATAAACATTCCGTCCCAGTCGTTTATCAAAATAATCTTTAAGCTGACATGCTCCTTTTAACATATAATCAGGCACAGGCATTTTATACCTTTGAGCAAACTCCTCTCCCCTCTGCTCCAATGTAACATAACCACTACAATTCGCCAAACTATCACACATTTGTATTATCTTGTCATATTCGTTAGCTGGATGTTGCTCTAAAAAATCTTTAACAAACTCATAGTCATCTTTTTTACCAAAAAACATCCTCTCCACTTTGTCATATGATGGAATATGATTAAAGTGAAACGAGTGAGTTAAAGAGATACGTGCTATGTCAAAATCTCTATCCTTAAAAAAATCATATCCGATGAGCCCATGAAATCTCTGTTCCAATCGTTCATGAATTTTCCCTGCATCATGCATAACACCTAAAATCCACACTTTTTCGGAATCAACATTTCCCAGAACATTGGCAATTTTCTCTGCCAAATATCCCACACCATAAACATGATTATGGTATTTATACCATGTACCAGCCTCTCTTCCATGTGCCAGATCAAACTGCAACAAACCGCTAATATATTCATAAACATCAGACCTAGAAAACATACGACACACTCCCAAAGAAAAAGGAGCAATACAAAAGTATCACTCCTTTAATGACATTAGTTAGCCTTCTTCCGATACTCCACAACAGATTGAATCATGATGTAAAGTAAAGGAATAACCACCAAACCAAAGATTGTACCAACCAACATTCCTGAGAATACCGGTACGCCAACGGCTACACGCGAACCGGAGCAAGCACCGGTCGCCCAAACCATCGGAGCCACACCAAGAATAAAGGTCAAAGCTGTCATCAACACGGCACGAAATCTTTCTTTAGTACCGACAACTGCCGCATCAATAATAGAAGCGCCTCTTTCATGTTCTTCTTTTGCGAACTCAACAATCAAAATCGCATTCTTTGCAGCCAAACCAACCAAAAGCACCAAACCTAACTGAGCATAAATACTTAAGGATAATCCGGTTACAAACATCCCGACAAAAGCGCCCAACATAGCGGTCATAACCGAAAGAATAACCGACAAAGGAATAGTCCAACTTTCATATTGAGCAACCAAGAAAAGATAAGCAAACAAGATAGCCAACGCAACCAAATAACCGATTTGACCTTGGTTACGTCTTTCCTGCAAGCTCATTCCAGACCATTCGTATGCATACTTATTAGAAAGAACTTCATCTGCTAATTTTTCAACTGCCTGCATAGCTGCACCGGAACTGGAATTTTCCGAAGCCATAATATTAATGGTAGCTGCTGCATATTGGTTGTATCTATCAACAGAACGTGGCAAAGTAACACGACGAATATCAATCAAACTTCCCAAAGGAACCATCTGACCGGAATTACTTTGAACATACAAATTCTTAATACTGTCAAGATTTTTACGATACTTCCAATCAGCCATAACCATGACTTTATTAGCTTGCGTACCGATATTAATATCATTAACATATAAAGAACCTAAATATGTTTGCAACGTTGTATAAATATTTCCGATAGAAACATCCATCAATTCTGCCTTTTCACGGTTAATATCCAAATAAGCGTGAGGTGTCTGAGAAGTAAATGTAGAATAAGCCATAGCCACTTCTGGAAGTTGGTTTAACTTAATCAAGAAATCATTTAAGGTCTTCTCTAATTGGTTCATGTCTGAATTTTCAATTGACTGCAATCTCAAATCCATACTGTTACTGTTACCCAAACCAGGAATAGCTGGCATCTCAAACAACATAATATTTGCTTCTGTAATACCTTGTAATTCTTGAGTTAAACGCATTCTAATATTAGAAGACTTATCCAAAATATCTTCACGCTCGGACCAAGGTTTCAAAGCAATAACATTAAATCCGACATTTTCACCTTGCCCAGCCATAATACTAAAACCACGCAAATTCATCACCGATTTAATTTTATCTTCAGTTTTCATAACATCTCTTGTTTTATCAATAACATCAAGAGTACGACGACCGGAAGCCCCTTCTGGTAATTGAATATTCGCCATAATCATACCTTGGTCTTCATCAGGCAAGAATGATGATTTAATATTCAATACAGAAAAGATATTAAGAGCAACCAACATCAATACAATCAAAATGATAATAGCCATTTTACGTCCAAGCCAAGCAACAGCCTGTGTATACTTATTCTTGGTGGAATTAATCATTTGCTCAAATCTGAACAAAAATCCAGATGTTCTCGGCTTAATAGGTCTTAACAAAGTCGCACTCAATGCCGGACTAAGCGTCAAAGCATTAACACCGGAGAAGAGTACCGCAAATGAAATAGCAATAGCAAATTGCTGATAAATTCTACCGGTAACACCGCCCATAAATGCAATCGGCACAAAAATTGCCAACAACACCAAAGTTGTAGCAACAACAGCGGAAGATACCTGTTCCATCGCTTTAACAGCGGCTTCTTTCGGAGATAGATTTTCGGTCTGCATCAAATACAAAACACGTTCCACAACCACAATAGCATCATCCACCACCAAACCAATGGCCAGAATCAAACCAAACAATGTCAAAATATTAAGATTATACCCCAACGCCAACATAACAGCAAACGTTGCTAAAATAGACACAGGAATAGCAATAGACGGAATGAGGGTTGCGCGCCAATCTTGCAAAAAGATATAACAAACCAAAACAACCAACAAGAAAGTCAAGACCAATGTAAACACAACTTCTTCGATAGACACCCGAATAAACTCAGTTGCATCAAAGAACACTTGCACATCAAAGTCTTCTGGATAATACTTAGACAAGCGCTCCAATTCAGCATTAACAGCATCCATAGCCTGCAAAGCGTTTGCTCCGGAAAGTTTATTCAACATCAATGCAACGTTTGGTTGACCATCCACATCGGAAACCGTCAAATAACTTTCGGAACCGATTTCGACCTTAGCAATATCTTTCAAACGAACCAAACCACCCTCGGCCTCAGTTCTGACAATAATATTTTCAAAATCTTTAGCTTCGTTCAAACGACCTTTAGTTTCCAAAGAAAATACGATTTCACTTGTACCATCATTTGGTTCCGCACCAACAGAGCCTAAAGAAGGTTGGTAGTTCTGACTGGTAATAGCTTGTTGCACTGTACTAATAGGAAGATTCAAAGCAGCCATTTTGTCAGCATCTAACCAGACACGCATGCTCAAATCCGATCCCATAACACGGACATCACCGACACCATACTGACGCGCCAAGTTATTTTTAATATTATTGGTAACATAGTTATTTAAGAAATTACGATCATGAGTACCATTAGGAGAAACAGCTTGTAAGAAAGCCAATATTTCGGAAGAACGTTTAATAACATTAACACCACGAGTTTGAACTTCGTCCGGCAAGCTGTTAATTGCTCTTTGCACACGATTCTGCACTTTTACTTGCGCCAAATCCGGATCAGTACCGATTTCAAAGCTAATATCCAAATGATAGTTACCGGAGTTATATGATGAAGAGCTCATATAAAGCATATTATCAACACCATTAACTTCTTTTTCAATAGGGATAGCGACAGTATTAGCCACAGTTTCGGCACTAGCGCCGGTATAATCGGCAGAAACGGTCACAGTTGGCGGGGTTATTTCCGGATACATTGCAATAGGCAATGAAAAAATAGCAATTAAACCGGCCAAGCTCATCACAATAGCAATAACCACCGCAAAACGCGGTCTTTCAATAAAGAACTTAGAAAACATACCCCTCACTCCTCAAATTAGTTTGCACTTACAATGTTAACTGTAGCACCTGGGCGCATCATTCTGTTTTGCATACCACTGGCAATAACTTTATCACCGGCTTTTAAACCACTGACAATAATTTGTTTACCATCAAAAGCATCACCTAATTCCACTTTTCTGAGATTTGCAACATTATCAGCACCAACCACATAAACTTGAGAAGTTTCTTCGTTTTGAATAATAGCCGTTTCAGGAATTGTTAAAGCCTTTTTCGGATTAGCAGAAGTAATAAACATCTTAACATAAGCACCAGGTCTCAACAAACCTTTATCATTTTTAATATCCGCATAAACAGCGATTGTTGCCGTACCTTGATTAATTTCATTATTGGCAAAAACTCTCTCTAATTTTTCGCTGAAGATTTCACCACTTGCCAATTCAATATTCATCACAAAATTTTCTAAAGGCTTATCAGAACCGGCATTCAATTCCAAGAATTCTTTATCTGTAAGAGAAAAAGCTACTCTAATTGGGTTAATCTGAACCACTCTAGCCAAAGGTTCTGCCGAAGCGTTAACATAATTTCCCTCGGTAACCTGAGTTTTCCCGATATACCCATCAATATACGCCTTAACTTCAGTATTATCTAAATCAATTTTAGCCAATTGAAGTTGAGCTTCTGCCTGAGAAACAGCAGCTTTAGCCTGCAGATAAGCACTTTCCGCACTATCATATGTAGCCTTAGAAGCAATATTTTTAGCACTCAACTGCTTCTGACGATTATAATCACGTTCCGTTTTAGTTAAATTAGCCTTAGCACTTTCCAATTGAGCCTGTGCTAAATTATAATTAGCCTTATAAGTATCCTTATCAATAATAAAGAGAGGATCATCTTTTTTCACAAAGCTACCTTCTACAAAATTAACTTTATCCAAACTACCGCTAACCTTAGCCACAACATCAACACTGTTAATAGCTTCAATTAACGCAACATAAGTTTTAGGATTATTGATTTCTTCCTCTTTAACCTCTGAAACAGTCACATTAACAGCAGGCATGCCAGCCATTTCCGATTTTTGCCTATAAAAATGGCAACCCGCAATAACCGCCAACAAAGCAACCGTACCGGCAAACAGATAACTTTTCTTCATAATTTTCACCCCCTCTTTTTTATTGACTTTAAGAACATCTTTAATATCCACCTTACGCATTTTTTTCACCTTCTATTTTTATTCCTTCCAACAAAGCCTTCAATCCTGAATGAACCATTTCCACCATACTAAAGTTAACTCTTTTACTTAAAACAGAAAAAATAATCCCCATATATGTGGACATTATCACATGAGACATAATTTCAATATCCACATCATCACGCAGTTCGCCTTTATTTTTAGATTCTACCAAAACTGCATTAATTTTTTCTAAATGATGATTTTTAGTTAAAGCTCTGGCTTTATCAACCCTATCAATAACAGCCTCAGACCATTCCATTTGGCAAGCCATAAAACGATTAAAGCGAGAAAAGCGCTGATCACGCTCACTTGCCCCAGCCCACAAAACAAAATAGTTAAGCAAATCATCCAATGAATTCCCATCAGGAACCACAGGAGCCAACTCTGCTCTTTTACGCTCAACATATTCATTAATCAAAGCAGCAACCAAATCTGCCTTATTTCTAAAATACCAATACACAGCCCCTTTAGTAAAGCCGGCACGAGCAGCAATTTCATCAAATGTTGCCTTAGCAAATCCCTTCTCAGAAAAAACATCCAAAGCAGATTCCAACACTGCCTGCCTTGTTTTTTCAGCGTCTTCCTTGCATTTTCTAGCCATCTAGCCTCCTAAAATTATAGATACATACTAAAATGTATGTTACAAACACGATAAAAAGACAACAAATTTCACCACTTGTCAAGAAAAAAATTTTCCATATAGAGAGAAAGATTTTTACATTCTATTAAGAAGCAGATTCCCGCATAAACAACCTTACAAACCTATTTTCAAGTTAGAAAGTTCCGCTGAAAAATTATCACAAT
The DNA here is from genome assembly GCA_949297665.1 of uncultured Alphaproteobacteria bacterium. Lineage (GTDB taxonomy): Bacteria > Pseudomonadota > Alphaproteobacteria > RF32 > CAG-239 > CAG-267. The sequence continues at coordinate 23,726 of CASFTO010000026.1, forward strand.
TCGGGCTGGCAATATAAGCACCGACTTTAACTTCCTCATAGCTTTGCATATAAAACATCCGAATTTTAATAAATTGAATACCGTCCAACGAATACGCCAAGATATAATCATCTCCAACCCTATTCAACCGAAACCAAATTTCATGAACATTTTGCGACAAGTTAAAGCCCGCCCAATCAGAATGTCCTGCGGCAGTCAAAGAAGTCGCCATCACATTTTGGGAAGCATTTTCGTTCATCAAAGAGGCTTTAAACCAATTACGTTCATCGATTCTCAGCATAATTCCACATTGAGAAAATTTCTCCAACACCTCAAATTTCCATTTAAGCGTCAAGAAAAAATCACCATTCTGACGGCAAAAGAAAAAATGCCCGTCATCTTTTTTAAAGCCACGGTGAATACTCTGCCAAAAATCCGTATCGGAGCGAGCATAAATAATCATCGCATCATCTTCAAAACGAACATTTTCAGGGTCATTATACCATTCAAAATTCTCTAAGGCTTCAAAATGCATTAAAAATTCCTCACCTGTTCATCAGGCAAACCACCGAGTGCCATTTCCAAATTGCTACTTTTAGTTTTAGGCGCCATAATAACCAAATTAACAATTTCATCCCCCAAACCATCATTAGTTTTAATACCTTTTCCTTTCAAGCGCAATTTTTCACCACTTGAAGAATAAGGCGGAATTTTAACATTAACCTTACCGCTGATAGTTGGGACAATAACTTTAGCTCCCAAAACAGCCTCTTTCATTGAAATAGGTAAATCCACAAGAACATCATTCCCGTCAGCTTTAAAATACGGATGAGAATTAACGTTTAAGGTAATCAAAGCATCTCCGGCGTTTCCACCGTTAATTCCTGGCATTCCCTGTCCTTTAAGACGCAATGTTTGACCAGAGGAAGTTCCGGCCGGTATTTTAACACTAAGTTTTTTCCCGTTAATTGAGATATATTTCTCAGCTCCTTTAGCTGCATCCAAAAAATCGACATCAAGAGAATAAGCCACATCTTGCCCCTTTTGAGCTCTTCTCGTATTAAAACCAGCAGTAGAACCAAACCCTGCACCACCAGCATTGCTAAATTGACTAAATATATCTTCACCGAAAAGAGACGAAAAATCAAAACCGCCGGCACCGCCAAATCCCTGTGCACCATTAAAACCACCGGCAGAATAAGTTTTATATGTTCCCCCGCCGGAATTAAATCCTCCGGCGCCATAACCGGTAGGTTTTCCATCAGCATCTATTTCATTATTATCATATTTACGTCGCTTTTCTTTATCGCCCAAAATATCATAAGCCGCGGAGATTTCTTTAAATTTCTCCGCTGCACTTTTATCATCTTTATTCAAATCCGGATGATATTTTCGAGCTAATTTACGATACTGAGACTTAATTTCAGCCTCGGAAGCCGTTTTAGCGACACCTAACACATCATAAAGATTTTTTACCATAACATCATATCCCCTTTAGCTATTATATAGGGAATAAGATTCTAGATTGCAAGACTAACACAATCAAAGGTAGCACGCATAAATCCGTTGTGATACATAGTGACTTCGCGTAAATAAGAAGAACCGCCATAAGCAATATCTGCGCAATACATCGAAGCCAAAGGAGATATTTCATCCACACGAACATTTTTATATTGATAAGTAACAAAATCACTTCCCTCCCCTACAACAAAAACATCGTTTGCTGTAAGATTACGTTGCGAAGTCATTAAAATATCACCCTCAACCAAGGAATCACCTTGATTCATTTGAGTATAATATCCCTCAGGTACAGGATTGGAATTTTCATCCATTAAAATATATTCTGTTGTGCAAGCACTCAAGCATAAAACTAAAACACTCAAAATTTTTTTCATAACATTACACCTTTCCAATCATTTAAGTTCATTATATATTTCCTTACCGGCCTTTTCCAAAATCCGTTTAATTTTCAAATTTTTAGCACTATTAGGTCTGTCATTATCCAACTTTGCAACCATTTTTTTTAAATCTCTCAGAAAGTTCTCATTATGCCGCAATTTGTCAATATCCGACACTAAATCAGCATCTTTCATTTTATGATCGGCAATAACCTTCAATGTTGTAATATACTTAGCTTCATTAAGAGCTGCCACCTGAGCTTGCGCTGCATAAGAAAAAGCCACTGAACAAAAACCTATTAACAACAAATTTTTCAACATATTAAACCACTCTTAAAAATCCCTTGCAAATATATCCATATCATATATAACTTAATAAAAGTTAAAAAAACGATTTTGTTTTACAAAAAGTTACGCTCATGAAGAACATCTGGATTTTAGTGGACAATCGCATCGGCAGCCGCCATCAAGCGGAAGGAATTGCCAACTATTTAAATAACAAAGAAATAAATATAATATACAAAGAACTTGAATATACAAAACTTGCGGGACTGCCGAATTTTATACGCGGAAAAACATTATTGGGATTAACTGAAAGATCAAAATCTGAAATAATAGCCCCATATCCTGATATTATTTTATCCTCCACGCGAAGAACAGCCCCTATAGCCCGTTACATAAAAAAACAAAAGCCGGATATAAAACTCATACAACTGGGGCACATAGGGCATACGGGAATAAAAGAGTTTGATTTAGTATTCACCCCCGAGCATGATAAGAATAAATTACAGACACCCAATATCCGTTACACCATCGGCTGCCCACACTTTATAACCAAAGAAAAGCTAGAAACCGCCTATACGGAATGGCATGACAAATTTTCAAATTTACCTCATCCGATAACAGCAGTTATTATCGGAGGCGCAATAAAAGGACATCCATTTTCTCTAGAAAATGCAGAAAAACTAGCCCAATCTGTTGCAAATTTAAAAGAAACAGAAGGAGGTGCTTTACTGATTACCACGTCTCGACGCACCGGAATAGAAGCAGAAAAGAAAATAATGTCTTATCTAGGAAAATACCCTAACTATGCATATTTATGGGGATCAAAAGACAAAAATCCATATTTAGGCTTTTTAGCCTGCGCTGACAATCTCATTGTAACCGGAGATTCTGTATCAATGTGCAGTGAAGCCACTGCCACAGAAAAAGAGCTAAGAATTTTTACCGGTAAGAATTGGCTAACCTCTAAACATTTACGTTTCGTGCAAACATTATGCGAAAAAGGCTACGCTACGGATCTGGAAGAAAAAATGAGCACAAAAAGATTTTCGCCCCATACACCGCTAAACACCGCCAAAGAAATAGCGGAAACCATCGCCCGTTTATAATTAGCCCCCTACGCAGAGCTTCAAACTCTGTCAAGATATAAAAACTCTTCTATTTTTTCTTTTACTTTCAAAGCTGACTTTTCTGTATCAAGTATATACAAAATAGTCTTAAACACATACAAATCCGATAACTTACTCTTTTTCATTTTCTCAAGGCAATTTTTTCTATTAACAAGATTAAGATCTTCTGCCTCTAAAAAACCTTCCCCATATATCCAATGACCATTATAGGTATAATTTACAACTTCATCCAAACGAGTATACTTGACAGAACTAGCAATTTCCTTCTTTTCACAAATAAAAAGAAATTTCCAATAGCACCACCTACAAATATCTTCAAAGACATAAGCGCAAGGCTGATTTAAATCTGCGCCATAACTCTGAATACATTTATAGCAAATTTCATCTACCAATTTCTTCAAAACTAAAACATTATGCTTATAAATCATCATCAATTTCCCCAAACACACTCTCTGGATTTTAGCTTATATTTCATAAAAATCAATCACTATATAGAGAAAATAAAAAATAATACAAATTATGGTTGCATAATTACAAACAAGCATATAAACTAGCCCTATAAATATCAAAAGGAGGAACCATGGCATCATTATCCAATCGAGTTGTTTCTATTTATAATCGCAAAACAAGCATGCGTTTAGCACCGGCGGAATGGAAAGCAATCGACACCATTTGCAAACGAGAAAACATAAAACGAAAAAATCTATTTGAATTAATTGACGCCAACAAAGATACAAAATTAGGGCTAACATCATCGGTACGATTATTTTCCATAATTTATTACCGTAAGGCTCTACAATATCAACTAGAAAACAAACAAAACAATCATACTTCACCGATAAGTGACGCAATAAAAGGAATTATCTGATAAAAGAACCGCAAAATCAAAGAGCATTTATTCGGAAAACGTTTTACTTTTTAATTCATCTTTCAAATAAAAATCAGCTTGTTCATTTTTATTTTCATACCACGCCGGATTACCATTTTTGCGCTCTTTAACATCAACTTCACCAACATCAATTTGTTGATTAGCTTTAACTTCCTCAACAGATAATTTATTACCTTTTACAATCGCCCCGATAATATCCCCCTGATTAATCATAAATATAAAAGGTCTGTTTGCATTAAAAACTGCCTTCACCGAATGTGTATTTTCTTCTTTATCATCTAAATCATTTTTTGATTCCGAAATACCACCTTCATCAATACGCAATCTAACATTCATTAAGATATCGGAAACTTGTGCCTGTGTATCAAAATTAATCATCTTTGCAAAATTATAAATCGGATTAAAAATTTCTGTAACATCAAGAACTGCAAACAAAGCACGAGCATTCTCTAAATTATACGAAAGCTGAAATTTAGGGATAAACAAATCAACATTCATCTTTTGAAAATCGGGCATCATTTTATAATCTTCGAAATTAGCCACAAATTTACTAAAATCAGAATTTTCACAAGGAAGATAAAAAACAATAAAATCTCCCGTATCAAAAAACAATCGTACCGCCTGCATAAACTCATTTTCAAAATAATCTACTTCACCATTTAGATACATCATATTAACAGAAGTCTGTTCTCCGCTAACCGTATAAAAAATTTTCTTTTTCGTCATACTTTGGTTAAAAGGAATTTCCCAATTAGGATAAACCCCCAAAGAAGCCAGAACAAAAAGTTCATCATCATTAACCGGCCGCACCTCAATAATTTTATCCACAACACCTTGAGTTTTTTCGCTCATCCAAGCATTCAGTGTATCTGTACCATCTTGAACACTCCACGTTTCAGCCTTAACAACATCACCGATTAAAGTACGATATCGTTGACTAAAAACATTTCCCCATAAAGAAATTCCCCACTCATAAGTTTTCCTTTTAGACTGCAGATATTGTTTGATTTTATCATTCACATCAGCCAAACGAAAAATAGAAAAAATCTTAGAAAATTGATGCAAACTGGAATCAACAACTCCATTTGCCAACAAAACTGAAACAGCATAAAAGGATAAAGGAGAAACAAGAAAATTTTTCCCTGCACTGTTTTTATATTCATTTTTAAGCAAAATTGATGCTAATTTTAATTCTCTATCACTCAACGAAAAACTGCTATTAGGCACACGTCGAACAGCTTTAGAAGACTTATCATCAATCGCATATTGTGGCAGTTGACGCACACCTGATTGTTTTTTTACATTATTCTTTTCAACTCTGAACTTGCCATACTGATTTTCTGGTAACCTATCCTCCATAGAAGGTGTCATCTTTTCCTCGGCAACAAACCACCCCGGTCTCATATATTGAGCATAACAGAAACCAACATTAAAATAAATAACACCCAAAGCAACGATAGTTTTAAAAAACATCACCAACCTCATAATAAATTACACATCTATAATGATAAAAAAAAATTAATTTTATATTAGCAAAAAGAAATTGTGCATATAAACAAAATACAAATATTAATTGAAAATTTATACAAATATACTATAAAATAGATTTAAGTAGCAAGATAGGAGAAACCGATGACCGAATTATCAAATAAAGTTATATTTATAAACAATCACAAAACAAGTATGCGACTGGCAAATGCAGAATGGGAAGCCATAGATTATATCTGCAAACGAGAAAACATTAAACGCAATACGTTAATAGAAATGATAAACGCGCGCAAAAACACCCAACTAGGATTAACATGCTCTGTACGTTTATTCTCATTAATTTATTACTACCAACTGCTTTTAAAATACCATATAAAAAGCAAAAAAGAAAATAACAATACTTCACCGATTTTTGATGCCATAAGAGGAATAATATAACAAAATATTCCGTTATTTATGCCCAAAAAGCCGCTCTCTTTCATTAGCCAACCATTTATTACGAATATAAATATCGTCCGTACCATGCTTCACGGCATCACCATAATAGGCAATTTTAAAATCAATTTTCTCCATATATTGCTTCAAGGTATTCATCTGTCTTTCTATTTCTACTTTTTGTTTTTTAAACATTTCAAATCTTTTTTGCAAAGTAGCATCACCTTGTTGACACAACTGAATATAAGTTCGAATTTCCTTCAAAGGCATTCCAGTCCCTTTAAGACACTCTACTATAATCAACCAATCAACATCATCTTCTTCAAAAACTCTTGCTCCAGAAGAACCTTTTCTCACAAAAGGCAACAACCCCTCCTTATCGTAATACCGAATAGTGTGAGTTGTGAGGCCCAATTTTTTAGCAACTTGCCCAATTGAATATCGCATAACATACTCCTTTTCTATAATTGTAAAATACAATAAACAAAAACAATGTCAACTTGAAGAAAACCTTAGAGTAGGCTCTAAGTGTATAAAATTTCAATCTCTAAAAAAAGGGCTTGACTTAGAGTAAGCTCTAACAATTAATCTAATATAAAATCGAGTCGAACATATTTTTATAGGAGAACAATTAATGACCTGTGCCATAACCACTTCATTTTTAGGATGTCTTGTAACACTATCTCTTTACTTTCGTTACATATACTTTATCAACACCTCTGCAACTTGCAAACTTATATCTTTAATCATTGCTATCATATTCGGTTGCATTCCCCTTTTAATCAGTTACAAATATGAAGATTTATTTGGCAATTTTTATCCTATATACAGATACAGTTTATACTACATTTATGTTGGCTGCATTATCTTATTTACACTATCTATTTTCAGAGATATTATCTGGATAATAGCGCATAAAATTTCACCACAACATATTACATCACCATTTACTCTAAAAACTCATTTAATCAATAACATCATAAGTATCGGATTAACGATAATCTTAACCACATACGCACTACTAGAAGGCATAACCACACCCGAGATAAAAACATCAACACTATACAGTGACAAAATCACAACCCCATTCAAAATTGCCGTTTTGAGTGATTTACACATCCACCGTACCATAAATCCTCAAAAAATAGAGAATATCATAAACAAGACCAACCAAGAAAACGCAGATATAATTCTTCTCGCTGGAGATATCATTGATGACGAAGTAAATAAAATCCAAGCAATCTCTCAACTTTTAACTAACCTAAAAGCCAAACAAGGCATTTATTTTGTAACCGGTAATCACGAATTTTACACTGGCTACAAAGAAACAACAAATGAATTAAAAAAACTAGGATTTACCTTTTTAGAGAATAGCGGCACAAGCATAACTCCAAATATATACTTAGCTGGTATTCCGGACTGGTTTTCAGCTAACCACCACCAAATACCAATATCTTTGCCAACTGCACTAAAAAACAGCACAAACTCACAATATAAAATACTAATGTCACATACACCGGTAGATTTCGGTAAACAAAATAATTTTGACCTAGAAATTTCCGGTCACACACACGGAGGACAAATTTTCCCATTTCATATATTTGTAAAGTTAGCGAACAAATATTTATCTGGACTGTATCCAATGAATAATAACGCACAAATTTATATATCAAACGGAGCTGGACAATGGGGACCGCAAATGCGTTTCTTAGCCCCCAGCGAAATAAGCATTATAACCATACACCCCAAATCAAAATAGCAAGGAGAAAAAACATGAATTCAAAAAAATTGATTTTATATCTAAGCGCAATTATTTTAACCGTATCAACATCACCCATAGGTGCCACAGAAATGACAAAAGCACCAATAGACACGATTTTTTCACAAGGAGAAAAAAATCCTTATGGACAATTTTTCACCGGACAGACTTATTTGAATATGCTAAGTGCAAAGGATGATATTTTTAATGCCCCCATTGGCAATGTTACTTTTGAACCCGGAGCCAGAACAAATTGGCACAAACATAGTGGCGGACAGATTTTATTAATTTTAAATGGCGAAGGACGCTATCAAGAAAAAAATGGGGAAATACGAATTTTACATAAAGGCGATATAGTTCGCATAGCCCCCGATGTTGAACATTGGCACGGAGCTGCACCAGATTCTTGGTTTACACATATTTCGCTTGAAACCAATGTTCCTAACAACACTACCACATGGTTAGAACCTGTAACAAATGAGGAGTATAAATAATGAGCAAAAACGTTCTTGTATTATCTGCAAGTTTTCGTAAAGGCGGAAATTCCGATGTTCTTTGCGACGAATTCATAAAAGGTGCCAAAGAAGCTGGAAACAACACAGAAAAAATATATTTAAATGATTATAAAATAAACTTTTGCCGAGGATGTGGTGTATGTAATAACACCCATAAATGTGTACAAAAGGATGACATGGTAAAAATTCTAGATAAAATGGTAAATGCCGATGTAATTGTAATGGGCACACCTGTTTACTTCTACAACATGAACGGACAAATGAAAACCCTAATTGATAGAACCGTTCCAAGATATGAAGAAATTAGCAATAAAGATTTTTACTTTATTCTAGCCGCTGCCGATAGCAGTCGTGCTAATATGGAACGTGTATTAGAAAGTTTCCGTGGTTTTACAGAAGACTGTCTAAACAACGCTCATGAAAAAGGTATCGTTTATGGAACCGGCGCATGGCAAATTGGGGATATAAAAGGAAGTCCTGCATTAAAAGAAGCCTACGAAATGGGCAAAAACGTATAATGTAAACAAGTAAAAGAGCAGGTACCCCACCTGCTCTTTTGTGAAATAAAAGCTAATAACCGTGAAAAAATCTTGATAAAAAACATCTATCCGAGTACTCTCACAATAACGATAGAAGAGGAAAATGAGATGCTAAAAGCCAAAACACTTCAAAAAGCAAGAATAATTCTTGCTCTCCTAATAGCCACCCTATGCATCGGCGGACTATTAGGTCTATTTTATCCCCTCAAAATATTTAATATAAATATAGCGCCTTTAATACAGAGTACCATAACCTCTTTTACTATATCGTCAGGAATACTAATTATTCTTCTGTTCATTATAACTTTTCTTTTTGGAAGAATATACTGCTCCACAATATGTCCTCTTGGTCTATTGCAAGAATTATACTTACTCATCTTCCATCGCAAAAAGCACCCTACACAAAAGAATTCGCCTTTAAAATATTTCATAGCAGCATTAACTTTAGGTACTTTATTAGGAGGAACCGCATACCTAATGCGCCTAATAAATCCTTATTCTATTTTTGGATCAGCCGTCAGTGGAGCCACATACGGATTAACCCTGATAGCCGTCATTGCGCTTTTAACATGGTTTAAGGGCAGATATTTCTGCACAAACATTTGTCCGGTTGGCACCATTTTAGGAATAATCGCCCGTCATTCATTATATAAAATTAACATAAACAAAGACGCCTGCGTCGCTTGCGGATTATGCGCACAAAAATGCCCTGCGGATTGCATAGATTACAAAAACAAAAGTGTTGATAATGAAACATGCATAAAATGCTTTCGTTGCTTAAGTCTCTGCCACAATAGCGGAATTTCTTTTGAAAAAGAAAAGAAACAAAGAACCACGACACCAATTAACACAGGTCGCCGTCGATTTCTCATCTGTACCGGAGCTCTAGCTGTTTTAGCAATTGCTTACAAAGGTGGTATAGAACTAGGAAAGAAAGTTGTCGAAAAACTAAAAACCACACTCCTTCCGCCGGGAGCCGGAGATACAAAAACATTTGCAAACAAATGTTTAAATTGTAACCTATGCGTTGCTAATTGCCCCATGAAAATAATCCAAAAAGCCAACGAAGAATTTCCGGTTGTACACCTAAAATATCAAAAAAGTTTTTGCGATTACAACTGTCACAAATGTTCAGAAGTATGTCCGAGCGGCGCCATAAAAAAACTAACCTTAAAAGAAAAACAACATACACAAATAGGTCTAGCTTCTATCAATATCGATTCGTGCATACAATGTGGATTATGCGTAATGGAGTGTCCTCGCTCAGCTATAACCAAGGCGCAAGGAGATTTTCCTCAAATTGATGCTGAAAAATGTATCGGTTGCGGTGCCTGCCAAGCAGTATGTCCTGTATCAGCAATAAAAGTAAATGCAACTGAATTTCAAAAAACACTTAAACAATAAAAGGAGCAAAATATGTCAATCGGATTAAGCGAACTCATACTGATATTAGTTGTCGTATTATTACTATTCGGAGGAAAAAGGATTCCAGAATTAGCCAAAGCATTTGGAAAAGCCTCTTATGAATATAAAAAGGCCAAAGAAGCCCTTCAAAACGAAGCTGATAACTTAAAAGAAACAATTGAAAAAGTCGCACAACAAGAAGAAGAAAAAGATAACAAAAAAGAATAAATGCAAAAAAACGAACAAAGCAGAGATGAAGAAAGCCTAATTTCGCACTTAAACGCTCTGCGAAACACATTATTACATTGTCTGTTTGCACTTGGGATAGCTCTTCCGATAACCCTATTTGCATCCCCGTATTTTCTGAATTGGCTCATAAAAAGATTGATTCAAGATACCCCTATAACATTAAATTTTTTCTCTCCGGCAGAAGTTTTCATCTTACAAATAAAAATAGCCCTTGTGCTCGACCTGCTAATATGTTTCCCGTATATAGCCAAAAAATTATGGAACTTCATTCTTCCTGCGTTGTATGAAAATGAAAAACGTTTTATAAAAAAAATAGTTCTAAGCTCAAGCTCTCTCTTCATTCTGGGGGTTGGCTTTTGTATCAGTTTCATACTCCCATTAATTATCAAATTCGGAGCCAGTTTTGCAACAGATGAATTGAAAGCGACCATTGGAATATCAAATGTTATCGGCTTAAGTCTATGGCTTTCCGTAATCTTCGGCTTAATGTTTCAATTTCCGCTAATTACCTATTCTCTGATAAAATCTGGAATATGCACTTATGAATCCGTCAAGACCAAACGTCCTTATATATTCACATTTATACTGATTATAGCTGCCATTCTCACTCCACCTGATGTAGTTAGCCAACTAATGTTAACCATCCCAACGTATGCATTATTTGAAATAGGGCTATATTTTTCAAAAAAAATTAATCAATAAATTTATACGCAACTTAAATAAAAAAGCGCTTGACTTAGAGTATACTCTAAAAATTATACTGACAGCACAAAAAAGCTGAAAGGAGAGATTATGAGAAATAAAATACTGAATATATTAAAAAAATCACTTTACGTACTAAGTACTATCATTTTAACTGTAACCAATAGTAATGCTGAGCCAAACAAGGATATCAACATGACCACAAATAAAAAAATCCTCATTGCCTACTATTCATGGTCAGGTAACACAAAAGAAGTTGCCGAAGCTATTCATGAAAAGATTGGTGGCGACCTTTATCGTATAGAAACCGAACAGACCTATCCGGAAGAATATCGAGCCACAACAGCTCAAGCTAAACGAGAAATCAATGAAGGTTTTCGTCCTAGCTTAAAAGGCAAAGTAGAAAATATCGCCCAATATGACATAATTTTTATCGGTTCGCCAAACTGGTGGGGAACAATAGCGCCGGCTGTAAGCAGTTTTCTTGCAGACAATAACCTAAAAGGCAAAACCGTAATACCATTCATAACCCATGGAGGAGGCGGAGCTCAAAACACCATCACAGATTTAACCAAACAATGCGCTGGATGCGCTGTAAACAAAGATGGTTGGGTTGGATATGGAAGTCGCACTTTTGGTATATCTGGCTGGCTTGATGACCTAAAAATCAACTAAACGATTTTTTTCTAAAACACAAAAAAACTTTACTCATTGGAGTAAAGTTTTTCTTGTATCTCAAAAAATTTGAAACTAGGATAAAACATAAATAAAACCATTTAAGCAGAGGAGAGGATGATGAAAAAAATTATCGCATCAATATTTCTGGCAACAGGATTAATACTAGGAGGTTTCTTCCCCGGTTATTACTATTACAAAGCAAAATTAGATAATAACTCTGTCACCGTCAAAGGGTTATCGGAAATGAATGTTAAAGCCGATTTAGCGATTTGGAAATTAAAATTTGTTATAACCGGCAACGAATTGTTGAGTGCACAAAAAAAGATAACATTACAAGCATCAACAATCACAGAATTCTTAAAAGAACAAGGATTTAACGATGACGAAATCAAATCCGAGCGTATCATCACCACAGATTTAATGGCCAACCCATACCGCAATAATGATAACAACAACATGCGATTTATTCTATCCCAAACTATAACGGTAAGAAGTACAAACGTAGAGTTAGTCGAAAAATCTCTTCCCCAAACTGATAACTTAATCGCAAAAGGGATCATCTTTGACGGTTCATCATACGACTATCCGGTATCATACATTTTCACCAAACTTAACGAGATAAAACCGCAAATGTTAGAAGAAGCGACAAAAAATGCCAAAGAAGCCGCTTTTGAATTTGCCAAGAGTTCTGGCAGTAAAGTAGGCAAAATACGTCATGCAAATCAAGGAGTCTTCTCGATTCTCCCACGGGAGCAAATCTCAGGAAGTTTTGAATCTCAACAAGTAGAAAAAACTGTTCGAGTTGTATCCACAATAGAATACTGGCTGGAATAAAATAACCTAAGCCACATTATGTGGCTTTTATAGATATAAGGAACAATATGGAAAAGCAAATTAAAGTAGGAGTTGGTCTATATATATTCAATCCAAAGAATCAACTTCTTTTAGGATTAAGAAAGAGTGAACACGGAAAAGGCACATGGTGTCCCCCGGGAGGACATATGGAATATGGTGAAAGCAATGAACAAGCCGCCATTAGAGAGGCACTGGAGGAAACCGGATTAAAAATAAAAGAGCAAACTGTTTCTCTGCAAGGTGTGACCAACGATTTTTATCCGGAAAGCGGAAAACACTATATAACTTTACATTTGTCATGTCATAAATATAGTGGAACACCTCAAATTATGGAACCGAACAAATGCGCTGAATGGCGATGGTTTGATTTAGACAATCTTCCCGAAAATTTGATGTTATCAAACAAAAATTTCATAAATAAATACAAGCTATCTCAAATTATGTAACAAGCCGACAAGCGAAATAAAATCCTTTCAACCATCGCCAAACAGCCATAAAAAAGCCTGCGCAAAGCAGGTATTTTTCTATCTGGTCGGGACGAGAGGATTCGAACCTCCGACTTCTTGCACCCCATGCAAGCGCTCTACCAGGCTGAACTACGTCCCGACAACTTTGTTGTTTATATATCGCTCCACACTAAAATGCAAGTAAAATTTATTTTTAACGTCACAACTTATCCATCCACAGCAAAAGACAAAAATAAAAAGGCCACCGAAGCAGCCCTTACAAACATTAAAAGCAGAAATAACTATGCTGAAACTTTATCAGCCACAACTTTTTTAATTTTCTTAGCTTCTGCTGTGAGCTTACCATCAGGAGTAGCCATCAAATAAGCATCAAGACCACCTTTATGTTCAATAGAACGAAGTGTCTTCGTACAAATTTTCAATTTATAAACTTTACCAAGAGCTTCACTCAAAAGAGAAACAACTTGCAGATTCGGCAAAAAGCGACGGCGAGTTCTATTGTTAGCGTGACTTACATTATTACCGCTCATAACGCCAGTGCCGGAAATTTCACATTTCTTAGCCATTTTAATATCCTTTACTCAAAAAACTTTTGCTCATACATACAAAGATAATCGCTAGAAGTCAAGTAAAATCTTCGCAAAAGAATCAAAAAAAGCTGGAATAATAAAAAAATAGGATATATAAAGCAGAGATATCAAATAAAACAAGTACCCGTAGCTCAATTGGATAGAGTGTTGGCCTCCGACGCCAAAGGTTGCGAGTTCGAACCTCGCCGGGTGCACCATTTCCCCCATCAATAAGGATTAGCCAATATCGGTATATTTTTCAAAAGCAAGAGTTCCTTTAACAGATACCACTACATCCTCCATATTTAATTTTATGCAAAGCCTAAAAAAATACCTAATATGGAGTTAACAATCAATTAAAACACTCACATATGGCAAAAGCCGCACAAAGGCGGCTTTTTTAATCATTAATCTGCTCAAATATATGCGTTTCCATATCGTATTGCAAATGCAATATCGAGCAATTCGGATTAGGTGTTGCCACCAGACCAAGTCCACACTTTAATGCACTTAATACTCCCGCATGACAAACAACACCAACATTAACGTCCTCAGAGCTATAAATAATATAGTTCAAACACCCTAACACTCTATTAAAAATATTGTGTTTAGTTTCGCCTTCAGGAAAAGCATTATCCCAATTTTGAACTGTTGGCCAACAAATTGCATCAACAAACTCTTTACCAAATTGCTGATAAGCCTCATCAAAAGTCACCCCTTCAACTATGCCAAAATTACCTTCTCGTAAATTTTGAAGAATCACGATTGGAATATCCATTCCTATTCTCTGAACAATCACATTTGCCGTTTGCACCGCTCGAATTAAAGGAGAACTATAGAGCAACGTTATATTCAAACCTACAACTTTTTCAGCCAAAGCCTTTGCTTGCTCAACTCCATTATCATTCAAAGCAGTATCAATACTGCAACCATACCAACGGTTTTCCAAATTATAATTTGTTTCACCATGACGAAAAATATAAACATTTCTTTTCATAAAAATAAATTTTAAACAATAATACAATAACTACCAAGGAAGATACTCATAAATTTAATTTTTGCAAGCAAAATCACACCCAGCGCATATAACAAAAAAGCGACCCGTCAACACCGAGTCGCTTTATTTTTGCATTCAAAACAAAATACTATTTATTCAGCAATTCATCTGCCAAAGATTCCAATTGTTTAACGTCTGCATCTTTCATAGCTGATTTAATAGAAACAACCGTATCCATGAAAGTCAAATTCTTAAGGTTTTCCATTTCTGCCTTCATTTTTTTAGCAGCCATTGGAGCCCAAGAACCATTTTCAATAAATGCCACTTTACGATTCTGATAATTCTTGCTCTTAAGGTGAGCAATAAAACTTTCCATACAAGGGAAAAGTCCACCATCATATGTAACAGAAGCTAAAACTAATCGATCATAACGAAAAGCATCTTCTACAGCCTCTGCCATATCATCACGAGCCAAATCAGCAATTGCAACTTTAGGAGCCCCTTTTGCCTCTAAAATTTCTTTTAATTTCTCTGCGACTTTTTTAGTATTTCCATAAACAGAAGCATAAGCAATAAAGATTCCCTCATCTTCAGGACGATAGCTACTCCAGATATCATATTTATTAATATAATACCCCAAATTTTCGGTCAACATTGGACCATGTAAAGCAAAAATCTTTTGAATATCCAAAGTTGCAGCTTTTTTCAGTAAAGTCTGAACTTGCGCACCATATTTACCAACAATATTGATATAATAACGGCGAGCTTCACAATCCCATTCATCATCAACATCTAAAGCTCCAAATTTACCAAAAGCATCGGCCGAGAACAAAATCTTCTCTTTCTTTTCATAAGCAACCATAACTTCTGGCCAGTGAACCATTGGAGCCATAACAAACGTTAAAACATGCTCACCCAAAACCAACTCATCGCCTTCATTAACAACAATTTTACGACCTTCTAAATCAAGATGTTCAAAAAACTGCGGTATCATATTAAATGTTTTCGGATTCGTTACAACCTTAGCATTTTTATATTTATTCAAAAACTGTTCAATATTTGCAGCATGATCGGGTTCCATATGCAAAACGACTAAATAATCCGGTTCTCTGGCACCCAAAACCTCTTCCAGATTTTTGAACCATTCATCAGTTGCTCTCTTATCAACCGTATCCATAACAGCAATTTTCTCATCCATAATAACATATGAATTATAAGAAATTCCATCAGGAACAACATATTGACCTTCAAACAAGTCTAATGTTTTATCATCAGCACCCACATAATAAACCGCATCAGTTAATTTTTTATTTTGCATAATTTAACTCCTTTTTTTATAGAAAACACATTTTTAGACTATTTAAGTCTTTCCTCAATAAATGCAACAGCTTTTTGAAACACTTCATCAATATTCAAATCCGATGTATCCAAAATAATAGCATCTTCAGCAGGTTTCATCGGAGCATCTTTCCGATTAGCATCCCGTTCATCACGCGCTTTAACATCTCTTAAAACATCATCAAACAGAACATTCATACCTTTTTGCAGAAATTCATCATACCGTCTTTTAGCCCGCACCTCGGAAGACGCCGTAATAAAAAATTTAACATCCGCATGAGGACAAATAACCGTACCGGTATCACGCCCATCATAAATAACCCCATTAGCAGGAGAACCGTCGGCAAATGTCGGATTTTTTGCAAAATTACGCTGCATATCCAACAGCTGAGCACGCACTCCGGAATAACTGGAAACAATAGACGCCGCCTGCCCCCCGATAGATGAACGAAAATCTTTATCTCGAGATAACTCCATCATAGTAGCAAAAGTCAACTCTCCCGCCATTTTTTGAGCAGCACAAGCATCACTTAACTCTAATGTTTGTTTTAACATCATCAAGCCCACCGCTCTATAAACCATACCGGTATCAAAGTAAGCCAACCCATATTTATCCGCCAATTTTTGAGAAAGCGTTCCTTTACCTGCGGCAGCCGGGCCATCTACTGTAATAATCATTTCAAAGTACATCCCTTAAAGTTAGAAATTTTATCTATTCTTTAACACATATTTACTAATATCATAGTACAAAATAACTTTATACAAAGAATAAGAAGATGCCGCAAACGATTCGTTTATACATAAAAGAAACAATCTCTCCTGAAAAAATCATCACTTTAAGTGAAGAACAAACCCATTACCTAAAAAACGTCGTAAAGGTAAATAAAACAACTCCTATTTTATGTTTTGATAACCAAAGTGGAGAATTCTCGGCAGAACTCATGTCATTAGAAAAAAAGCACGGACTTTTGAAAATTCACAACCAAACAAA
The DNA here is from genome assembly GCA_949297665.1 of uncultured Alphaproteobacteria bacterium. Classification (GTDB taxonomy): domain Bacteria; phylum Pseudomonadota; class Alphaproteobacteria; order RF32; family CAG-239; genus CAG-267. The sequence continues at coordinate 40,890 of CASFTO010000026.1, forward strand.
AGAATATCAACAATGTCCGGATATTTGGTTATTATTTGCCCCGTTAAAAAAAGACAAGACCGATTTTGTAATAGAAAAAGCAACCGAACTAGGTTGTCGAAAAATACAACCAGTTATAACCCAATACACCATAACAAAAAACATCCGATTAGATCGCTATATAGCGCAAAGCGTTGAAGCGGCAGAACAATGTCGTCGTACAGATTTACCGGAAATAGGAAGTCCCCAAACACTATCTGAAATTTTATCTTTATGGGATAATAAAAGAATTTTATATTTCATGGACGAGAGTTTAGAAAGTAAAAATTTCCTAACCGTACTGCAAGAAAATTCAACAACAAAAGCCGCCATTTTAATTGGCCCTGAGGGAGGTTTTTCAAAAACCGAACAACAGCTATTAAAAAGTCAAAAATACATCAAAGGTGCAACACTGGGTCCCCGCATTCTAAGAGCAGAAACCGCCGTAACGGCAGCTTTATCATGTTGGCAACTTATATCTGGAGATTGGAGTAAATAAATGAAAATACTAATAGCCGATGACCACGAATTATTTTTAAAAGGTTTGGAATTCATTTTAAAAGAAAATCTTCCCAATCCTATAATTACCACAGCCCAAAACTATAGCGACATCTTCCACATACTGGAAGACAAACAAGGATTTGACTTAATTATAACTGATTTAGCAATGCCCGGAGCCAATTGGCTGCAAGCATTAAACAAGATTCATTCCCTAGAGCAGGAAACCCCAATTATAGTCATATCAGCCGTTTTTGACAAAGAAATCCTTCAACAAACATTAGACATCGGTGTAGCAGGCTATATTCCCAAAACTTCTTCCAACAATTTAATCATCAGTGCAATCAATTTAGTTTTAGCCGGAGGTGTTTATATTCCGCATGAATTACTCTACACGCCGCCCTCCACCCCAAACAACAAGAATACATCAAAAGAATATATTGCGCCATTAAAAGCCCTAGAAAAATTTGCCGACAATACCACCGAAAGCTCACAAAAGAGCCTAACCGAAAGACAAATTGAAATTGTAAAATGTATTGCCGAAGGTTTATCCAACAAACAAATTGCCTACAAACTAAACCTAACCGAAGGTACGGTAAAAGTTCACATCACCGTCATATTAAAAGTACTAAATGTCAAAAACCGAACATCAGCAGTGATTGAAGCCGCCAAAAGAGGATACATTGCCGACAATAATACCGATAATCAATAAAAGGAAAAACAATGCCCAAAACAGAAAAAAAACAACTTCCGCCATACATTACAGACATATACGAATGGCTTTATTTAAATCCGAAACTATATAATTTTCTGGATAATGCGTTTATTTTAAACATCCTAACTTTAGGATATCATCATATATTAACCGAAGAAGTAAAAAAAGAACTTTCACCACATTCGCACATTTTGCAAATAGGAGCAACACTAGGAGGACAAATTGAAAAGACCTATTCGGGATTAGGGATGCTGGGTTCATATTCAATAGTCGATATTAACCCTCAAATTTTGGAAAACTGCCGAGAAAAACACCTTGAACAAAGAATAGAATACATCCATGCAGACGCAGCCAAAAGCATCAAAGGAGAATACGATATAATTATAAGCTACATGTTATTACATGAACTCCCTCCCTACACGCGCACCAAAGTAATTGACAACATTTTAAAAGCACTAAAACCAGAGGGAAAAGCCATTTTCATAGACTATCATCAACCGTCTTCCTATCATCCTTTAAAATACATAATTCGTGCGATAAATAGATTACATCAACCATTTGCCGAAAGTTTATGGAAAAATTCCATCAAAGGAATGACCACCCAAGCCGAAACATGTCGATGGTCACAACAAACCTATTTCGGAGGAGTATATCAGAAAGTCGTTGCCACAAAAAACAACTAACAAGTAAAAAAAGAGGGATTTCTCCCTCTTTTTTATTTTGATAATTCTGCAATCAATTTTCTTGGATTAACAATAACACCGATTCCTTTGCGATAGTCTCCGGTACCAAAAGCCGTTTTAAAGAATTCCTCAGAAGTCAGATTTTCTTTAACACACTTACCAAGCACATACAAACCTGCCCCCCAAAAAGTTCTCAACATCGAAGTCGCATTAAACAAATAAGAACCTATCGTATACTCGCAAGAAACTGTCTGCCCATACCCAGGCACACACAACGAATTTTCCTCAGATACTCGATTATTATGAACCACATAATCATCAGGATTGTCAACATCGCCATACATACGACACTCCACATCAATTTGATTCACTGTATGAGGAAATTCAAACAACATATTTGTTTTATGCTTGAGACATTGAGCTCGTTGTTCTTCAGAATATGCATAACTGAGCATACACACAAAAATTCCTAACTTTCTGGCACGTTGCAATGCTCCCGCTAAATCTCCTTCACCATACAAATTATGAAGCACCACAACATCAATACCATTTTGCCCCAAAGATTTAAGTTTTTGGTGTAAATCACAAACTTTATCAAGAGCACTCACATATTGAGAATAATCATTGTCAACAAAATCAACGGCAAAATAGTATAGCTTAGCTTTAGGAGCGACTCCACACGTTTTCCCAACCATAACAGAAACACCCCATCCACCGTTAGCGTACGCCCTCGATAAATCTCCTTCTTTCAAATTAATATAATCAGCCAAACTATCTCAATATTCCAAATGAAGTCTTAACACACCTGCATCAATAACAGCGACATTTCGCCCTTTACCGTCAATACCTTGTTTATGAAGTTGTCGAATTCCTAATCCAGGATTTTTTCGTATTTCCATAAATTCTTGCGAATTAAAGTCTTTTGGCGTCTTACTTTTATCTTGAGGCCAAATTGTAAAATCATCAAATGTCGCCTTAGAAACATCCAAACCGGATAAATCAGCAGCAGAAACGTCACAATTATTAATATGGATATAAGAAGAAACACCGTAAGAATGAACTTCTGTATAATGAACTAAATCTAAATCTTTCCTAACGGCAGGACCTTTAATACCAAATCTCTCGGGAGTACTGTAATTATATTCATCACTGCCATACCATATTTTCAAAGGAGAAGTTAGACGTGTATTTTGCTTTGCATTCAACGCCCCTGCCAAATCCCATTTTTCAGCAGAAATCAAATCATCCCAACTGTTAAAACCATATTCTTTTGCAATAATATGCTGAGCTTGCATAAGAGACAAATCAGACTTACCACTAAAATATTTAGCAGCCAAATCCACCTCTTTCGGATACTTTTTACGAAAATCTTTTAAGAAACACTTTGCTTCTAATTTAAAAACATCAATATAATCAAACATTTAAAATTCCTTTCCTGACAACTTACCATCCTAGCCTGCCCGATAAGCATAAATAAGTCATCATAAAAGAAATCTATATCAAAAAAAACAACGGCAATGTATCACTTTAGCGGACATACCCGGCGCTTGCCCCACCTAGCAAGTGATATATCGCACCAAAACAATTTCGTCAAGTTTTTATTCAAAGATTAAATCATAGATTCGCTCCGATTTATCGTCCCCTATATTTGGCACAATAAAGAAAAAAGCCGACCATCTCCAAAGAGAACAGTCGGCACCACCCAAACCAAAAGTTTAAACTTTAAGATTTAGCCACACTAATCTTTTTAAACTTTTGTTTTTCATTTTGAGATTTCGGAATAGAAACCGTCAACACACCATTATTATACTTAGCAGTCGTTGCCTCATAATCCAAATCCCAAGGAAGCTGTATAGTACGTTTAAATGTACCATACGAGATTTCAGAAAAATAATTATCTTTGATACTTTCTTCAGATTTATTCTTTTTCTCACCCCCGATACTAAGCATACCGTCAGCAGAAATTTTCAAATCGATATCTTTTTCATCAATACCGGGAATTTCCGCCGTAACTTTAACAGCATCTTTATCTTCAGTAACCTGAATTTTGGGTGACAACTCCAAAAAATCGGAATTAGAACTATCAATAAAATTCCAAAAATAATTCATCAGGCTTCTGAAATCAGTAGGATTGTGAGAAACGGACAAATCATGATTATTTTGATTAACATTTGTAACCGCATTTCTCATCATAATTCTCCCAACTATTTTTCTTCCATTTCAATAATATCCATTTCTTCAACTTCGCCACCGGCCTGTTTAGAACCGCAATGACAACCGGATTTAGTCGAAGAATTTGAAGAAGATTTAGAACAAGAACCGGACTTTGATTTATTATCAGAAAATTTAGAATCTCTCATATTTACCTCCAAAATTAAACAATCAATTCCATAATGCATACTTTCAAAACCTTTTTGAATCACTCTGACAAATCCGAAAGTTTTCTGAACTATAACATCATGGATACAAGAGAAAATAATAACCTAAAAAGAAATTTAAAGCTAAACAAAAGGGCAGGAAATCCTGCCCTTAATATCTAAAATTCTGCTGTAATATGCCTACCCATATTCAAAAATTTCTCCGTACGTTGTTTTTTCAACTCGTCTGAAGAAAGATTTTCCAGCTCTCGTAAATGTTTCAAAACAACTTCTTTCACCGTAGACATAGCTTGTTGAGGATTACGATGAGCACCGCCCATTGGTTCCTTAATAACTTCGTCGATAATACCCAAAGCCTTCAAATCCTGAGCAGTCAAACGCAAAGCCTCAGTAGCATCTTTCGTTTTATCACCGGAGCGCCACAAAATAGAAGCACACCCTTCTGGAGAAATAACGGAATAGATAGAATGTTCAAGCATTAACACCCGATTCGCCGTAGCAATAGCGATAGCACCGCCGGATCCTCCTTCACCAATAATAACAGAAATAATTGGCGTTTTAACCTGCAAACACTTTTCAATAGAAGAAGCAATCGCCTCAGCCTGACCACGAGCTTCAGCATCAACTCCGGGATAAGCACCGGCTGTATCAACAAAACTAACAACCGGCAAATGAAATTTATCGGCCAAATCAAGCATTCTTTGTGCTTTACGATACCCTTCCGGTTTAGCCATACCAAAATTATATTTAATTCTGGTTTCCAAATCATTACCTTTTTCCTGTCCCATAACAACAACGGCACGCCCATCAATTTTACCGATACCACACACCATCGCTTCATCATCAGCAAAACATCTATCGCCGGCCAAAAGAGTAAAATCATCAACAAAGGCTTTAATATAATCCAAACAATGCGGTCTTTCGGGATGACGAGCAATTTGAG
>CASFTO010000027.1 GCA_949297665.1 uncultured Alphaproteobacteria bacterium
ACAGACAGAGCAGTTATTGCGGCAGATTTATCTTTGTTGCTCGCTGCCTAATACGCCCGGCGAAAAAAATAACGCTCTTACAGAAATCCTCATAAACTTCAATCTTTGTGATGAGCTGCTGTTTATCGATTTTTAAATGGAGGGGAGAACCCATTTTCTATTTACTTTTTAAATATAGAGCGTATATTTCCTAAAGATTAATTTAGAGGTAATAGAAAATGTATTATAGCTTATCAGAAATTTTTGCCATAGGAATAGGACCATCAAGTTCTCATACGGTTGGACCGATGAAAGCAGCGAAGCGTTTTATAGATAATTTAGGTGAAAAAGTTAATAATGTAACCGATATCAAAATTTATTTATATGGCTCTTTAGCTTTAACAGGAGAAGGACATGGCACATTAAACGCAATAATATACGGATTAATGGGATTAGAAGCGGATAAAATAGATTTAAATCAAAACTACATAGAAAAAATAAAACAAAGTAAAAAAATTTTATTACGAAATAAACAAGAGATAAACTTTGAAAAAGAAAAAAATTTTATTCTAGAAAAAAAATTTTTTTGAAAGAACATTCAAATGGTATGAAGTTTGTAGTATTTGATAAATCGAATAATATAATCTCAGAAGAAATTTATTTTTCTATTGGAGGGGGTACCATTGCGCGAATAGATGAAATAAGTCAGAAAAATGAAAGAAAGCCATTAGATGTTCCCTACCAATTTTCCAGTTTTGGGGAATTAAAGGAATTATGCCAAAAAAACAATATGTTGATAAGAGATATTGTAATGGCTAATGAAAATTCACTGTCGTCCGAATACAAAACTCACAACTACATAAAAAAAATAACACAAATAATGCAAGAAAACATAGACAGAGGGGTAAGTACACAAGGGATATTACCGGGAAGTATCAAATTACAAAGAAGAGCCCCGGGAATGTATCAAAATTTACAAGAGCGTTTTAAGCAAAACATTGATGATGCTTTATATATATTAGATTGGGTAAATTTATGGGCATTTGCCGTAGCCGAAGAGAATGCCGCAGGCGGAAAGATGATAACCGCTCCAACAATGGGATCAGCGGGAATACTACCGGCAGTAATAAGATATTATCAAAGATTCGCTCATAAAAAAGCCTACTATAACGAAGAAGCAGATATAACCTTTTTAACAACAGCCGCGGCAATTTGCTGTCTGTATAGAACAAATGCATCAATATCTGGAGCGGAAGTAGGGTGCCAAGGCGAAGTCGGTGTAGCGTGTTCTATGGCGGCAGGAGGTCTTGCCGCAGTAATGGGTGGAACAATATCTCAGATTGAAAATGCGGCAGAAATCGGCATGGAACACAATTTGGGATTAACCTGTGATCCGGTCAAAGGGCTTGTTCAAATTCCATGTATAGAAAGAAATGCCATGGCGGCAATAAAAGCCGTTAACGCAAGTCGTTTAGCGATACAAGGAAATGGTGAACACAAAGTAAGTTTAGACAACATAATTAAAACCATGTATGAAACCGGATTAAATTTAAAGAGTGACTATAAAGAAACCTCACTTGGGGGATTAGCAAAGAATGTAATATGCTGACCAATTTATAAAAAAAACAACAAAATAGAAGACAAATAAAAAATAGAAAAGCGAAAAAGCTCTTAAATTGGCTGAAAACCTATATTTTTAAGGGCTTTTTCTGTGCGTAACCGTGATTTTTATTTGATTTAATAAAAAAAATCTCCTCAAATTTAAGTGTGAACAGAATTCACATCGTGTTAATTTTTTAAGAGGAGTCCTCCAGTGAATAAAAATGAACTTATAGCTAGCATTGCTAGTGAAGCAGGTCTTACAAAAGCTGATGCAGGTAAGGCTTTGGATGCATTTATTTCTTCAATAACACAAGCTTTGAAAGCCGGAGATGAAGTTCGTTTGGTTGGTTTCGGAACATTTGCTGTTTCTAAACGTGCAGCAACAACCGGTCGCAACCCACGCACAGGCGAAACAATCAAAATTAAAGCTCGTAAACAGCCGAAGTTCAAAGCAGGTAAAACTCTTCAAGATGCAGTAAACTAATATTGCAGGAGTAATAAAACGACAAAGCAGACTCTTTTATGCGGTCTGCTTTTTTTATATAAATGAAGCAAAATAAGTGCAAAACGAAATGCAAAGAGGATAAAAATAACAAGTTAAGTTATTGATTTTGTTAAGATAATAAAAAAATATACAAGAAAATAATTTTTTTGCTTGCAAAATAAAAAAATATAAAATATAAATAGCTCTGTTAATGAGATGGGCGTTTAGCTCAGCTGGTTAGAGCATCTCGTTTACACCGAGAGGGTCGGGAGTTCGAATCCCTCAACGCCCACCAATTAAGGCCTCAGAATAGATTAGAAGTTCTGAGGTTTTTATTTGTCTAAATTTCTAATTATGAACATAGGTTACTAAAGTAGTGAAGTTGGCAAAAGAAGTATAGAAAACTATTAGTAACATTCGAAAGAATCAAATATCCCAAAAGAAATAAAACAGCAAAATAAGAATAATTATATTGTCATTAAATAAAACTGTGATAAAAGACTCTCGATTTGAGATTATTTTGTAATATATAATTTTTAATTTTTATTTTTATGTGTAACGATGTAATTTACGAAATTTACCCCCTGACATTTAATTATGCCGAGGGAAGTAAAAAAGATCCATTTGGAGGAGCGTACGGAAATTTGAAAGGTATAACCGCGATGGCTGAATATATATCTTTCTTAAAAGTCGATGCTATTTGGATTGCCCCTTTTTTTCTGTGGGATCATAACGGATTTGGCTATGATATAATTAACTACAAGAAGGTGGATCCGATGTTTGGTACGGAAGCCGATTTTAAGGAGCTGTGTGAGGTATATCATAAACTTGGCATACGAGTATATATTGATCAAGTATACAATCACTGTTCCCAAAAAAATCCATGGTTTCAAAAAAGTATAAAATGCCAACCACCTTATACAGATTTTTTTGTATGGCAAGATGCAAGGGGGTATGATAAAGACGGAAATCCAATACCGCCAAACAATTGGTTATCAAAGTGGGATGCATCTGGAGAAAGCGCATGGACATGGAATGAAGAACGGCAACAATTTTATATGCATAGTTTTGATTACACCATGCCGAATCTCAACATTAACAATCCGGAATTGCGACAAGAATTATTGAAAGTTGCAAAACATTGGTTTGATTTGGGTGCAGATGGTTTTCGACTAGACGCGACGACCCATTATGGATGCGATTTACAATATCGTAATAATCCGATTGATGAAAACGGTGAGCAAATGCGCATTTACGATATCAATAACGCGGTCGGAGCTCTATTTTTAGATGAATTAAAAGCTCTTGCAAATACCTATTCAACCCCAAAGACTTTATTGGCAGAATATGTTTTTGATAAAGGAAGAGCGGGTAATGAAAAAGGGATAAAAACCGTTAGAGAAAGTATATGCGATACTTTTTATATAGGTTCACTTCGCAGCAACACGCTAGAAAACTTTGCTCAAAGTGTTGAAAAGGCCTTAAAGTTATCTCCAAATGGTCTGAAATTAAATTGGGCTTTTAGTAATCACGATATGGAAAGAGCGGTAACTCGCATATGGGGACACTGTTTTACACCGAACAAAAGTGCATTACTGATGGAATTGCTACTAACTTTACCGGGAAGCATTTGCCTTTATCAAGGTGATGAATTGGGCATGCCTAATCCTCAAAAGTTAAGTAAATGCAAAAATTTGCGACGAGATTATCGTAATATTTGGTCGATAGCAAATAATGTGTGGGATGGTGCAAGAACTGGTTTCTGTTATGATGAAACGTCACACGCAAAAATGGCTTTGCATCCGGATAGAGAACAAGTAAAGTACTCTATTTCAAATCAAAAAAATGATGAAAATTCAACATTAAATAAAGTAAGGCGAGCAATTATTCGCCGTAAAAACAGTTTATTTGGTGAATTTGGAAATATTTACTTTATAAAAACCGAAAAAGATGTGATAGCTTTTGTTCGCACAAATAGTACAATGACTCAAAAATGCTTATGTATATTTAATTTTGGAGAAACAGCTGTAAAAATTGCTTATCAAGACAAGACCTATACAATAGCGTCAGAAGATGTCATTTATGAAAATTTGCCGTAAATTAGTCTATACAATAAAAAACACTGTCGAGATATGACAGTGTTTTTTTGTGGGAAAATAAATAAACGAAAAATACTTTACGATACCATAAAAATATGCTAATATAATCATATAGGAAGATTTAGAGGAGAAAAAAAATGTCACAAAGAAACAAAAAAATTTTGAAAAAGGAATTATTGGCGGCCAGTCTTATTGCATTAATGGGAATTGCAAGTAAAAAAGCCGAGGCAAAAGAGGCAGCTGCACCGGAACCGAGAGTAGAAGTAAGTGCGACACCAACAGCTACATATGAAACAGAAAATACAATAGATTTTCCAACTGATGACGGTTATAGAGAGGAACATTATGTATATGATCGTCGTTTATCAAAAGGACTAAGTATAAAATATTCTGGTGCATATGTAAATTGGGAAACAGGGGAAGTTTTGCTCAAAGCAGTCAGCCGCTATGATGAAGATTCACATTATTCAAGTATAAAAAGATGCCGAGAATCACAAGAACTTAGAACAGGACCATATGATTGTAGCGGTGATAAACAAATACGCAGAGAACAAATCCGTAATGGTGAATATAACAAAAGAGTCATAGTACATGATGTAATTAAAGGAATAAACAAACTAATCCGTTCGAGAAGAGGTAGATAAATTAATAAAGGACTGTGTATTTAAAGTCTGAATATTTCTTCAGCTTTACGCATTGCTGTAGGAGAAACAAAAACAATTAAAATATCTTTTTCTTCAATTTTATCATCAGATTTAGGATAAATAATTTCCTCATTACGATAAATAGCACCAACTTTGCATTTTTCGGGAAGTCCGATATCTTCAATACGTTTCCCTAAATTAAAACTATCATTATCAATTCGGACTTCCCAAACTTCGCCCATGCCCCGTTTTAAGCAATAGGCATTATTAATTTTCGCGCGGCGAATATCTTGAAGCATAGCTGATGTTGTAATAAGAGAACGATCAACAATAACATTATCTTCTTCGCTATCGATTAAACTATCAAAAGCTCTTGAATTAACCAAAGACAAAGTATGAGATACACCAACTTTTTTAGCAATAAGCGAGGCAAGTAAATTATCTTTATCATATTCCGTAACAGCAACGGAGATATCTGCATTTTTAATTTCCGCTTCATCCAAAATAACATCGCTCATCATTTCACCGTGAATAATTTGAGTATCATTAAGACTCTCAGCTAAATCTTGAGCGATACGACTATCATCCTCAATAATTTTGCAACTGGAAATACTATCATCTTTTTCAAGCACATTAGCAATGTAATAAGATATAGCATTACCGCCAAAGATAACCAGATTTTCATTTTGTTTAGCAATAATACCAAAATCGTGCAACGTATCAAAAACTTTATCTCGCTCAACAAGAATAAAAATTTCATCATAGGCACGAATAATTTCATTAGGTTTTGCAAAAAAACTTTTTTTGTCGCGAATAATATGAATGACGGGGCTATTATAATACTTTTTGATTTCACTAATTTCGGTATTGATAAGAGGACACTTCTCGGAACATTTAAACGACAAAAGAAACAGTTTTTCATCAACTAACGGATAAGCAGCGGTAGTTCCCGGAATTTCAATTAAATTAAGGATAGCTTTAGCAATTTCAATATCTGGAGAAATAACCAAATCAACCGGAAGATTTCGGTCACTATAAAGCGTATTCCAAAGTGGATTAAGAAAATATTCAGAATCAACACGAGCAATCTTTTTAGGAATTTGAAACAATGTATGAGCAACTTGACAAGCGACAAGATTAACTTCATCATTATCTGTAACAGCAATAAGAATATCGGCATCTTTTGCCCCGATTTTTTCCATAATTCCCGGATGAGAGATTGAACCGACCAGAGTTTGCACATCAAATTCTTTAGCGATTTCTTCTAAGCGATCTTTATTAGTATCAACGACGATAATATCATTATTAGCTTGAGAAAGATAATCAACAATACTTCGTCCGACATTACCGGCTCCGCCAATCAATATTTTCATAATAACTCCTTACCTTGATTACCGAAATAATCCTCAATAGCCTGAACAGCTAAAGAGTAATCATAAATTTTAGTATAAATTTCCCTAAATTTTTTTGCATCACGAAGATTTTTCGAATACCAGCAAACATATTTACGCGAAATAGCGACAGCCATTTCTTTTCCGTAAAAATCAACCATATCGTTTAATTGTTGCAGAAGAGCATCTTTTATTTCAGAAACAGAAACAGGGACAGGTAAAAGACCGGAATTAAGGTAGTTATGAATTTGTCCTGGCAACCATGGATTACCCAAAGCCCCCCGACCGACCATCACTCCATCGACACCAGTTTCGTTCATCATTTTTTTTGCAAGTTCGGGAGAAGTAATATCCCCATTACCTATAACAGGTATTTTAACGTTTTCTTTAACTTGGCGAATAATATTCCAATCAGCCTCTCCGGAATATCCTTGAGCTCTGGTGCGTCCATGAACAGTAACAAAGCATGCGCCGCTATTTTCGCACATTTTGGCGAATTCGGGAGCATTAACGGAATGACTATCCCACCCTTTACGAAATTTAACGGAAACTTTAAGGGGCGTAGCTTTGACAGTTGCTTCAATAATTTTAGCCGCCAAATTCAAGTCTTTCATAAGAGCCGAACCGGAATTATTCCCGACAACTTTTTTTACCGGACATCCCATATTAATATCCAAAGAATAAGCACCTAAATCTGCGACAAGTTTAGCTGCTTCAACGAATAAATCGGGATTATTGCCCACAAGTTGAACAATAACCGGATAAGGTTCATTTCTGACATCGGCGATTCGGTAAGTTTTAGGGTTTTTACGACTAATCGCATTAATAGCCACCATTTCAGAGTACAGATTAGCCATTCCTTTCGATGCGACAAGTTTACGCATCGGATAATCGGTAATTCCGGCCATAGGGGCTAAAAAAACATTACTTTTAAGACCAATAATATTTGTCATCAAGGTTACTCTGCACTATTTAAGGCTTTAATTAGAATGAAGTAAATTTTATCTAACGAAGCATTGACAGCCAAATTTATAAATTCATTACGAGATTCCCCATTCGGTACGAGCATTTCTTTAATCAGAATATCCATAAGATACAAATATTTAATAGACAAGTTATGAAATTCAATCTGATCATCAAAGGCTTTACGAATAAGTCCTGTTTGCTTTCTCGTTAATCTTTCGGACAAAAAATCTGTAAATGCTTTATTTTCGCCAAGTAAATATCTATCCCACAAATCAAAAACATCGACATTAGCAAAAATTTTATCAATTTTAATACCTAAAGCGATAAAAGTTCGATTAATTCCCTGAGCGGTCGAAATTAATTTATCCTGACTGAAGTCCGGATTAAGTGGTTCAACTTTTAAGACAGAATCTTTATTTTCATTATATTTATCAATCTTCTTTTCGTAGTCCGCCAAAGTTGAAGCCATTTCCGCAGAGGACTTTCTAATATCATCTTTTAAATTATCTAATTTTTCTTGAACAATGTTCAAGTTAGTTAATGCATTGTTTATATAAAAATTTTGCTCTTCGAGAAGTTTAACGCCCTGTTGAGAATTAGAAAGGATAAGATTAGAGGAAGAATTAATTTTATCTGTATTTTTTGAAATAACTTCGTGAGCCTCATTAAATTTATCAATAACTTCGACCGCTTTACCTTTAAGAGTATCGGTTTTAAGGGCTAATTTGCTACTAATTTCACCGACTTTCTCCACCATAGTTTCAGAAATATTTTGCAAATCAAAATTCTTGGCCTGAGCGATGTTTGTAAAGGAAATAAGCCGATCTGTTTCTTTATTGAGAGCAATAATAACATTTTGCATACTATTAACCACATATTCGCAACGCCGCTCAAGTTCGTGTCTTTTTTCATCAAAAGTATCGCCCAGACCATGTATAGCTTTTCCTGTTTCTGAATTAACGGCTCGAAGTGTGGAAATTTGTTTTTTCGTCATTTTTTCGAGTTCGACAGAGTTTTTAACCAATTTATCGATTTCAACAGAAATAGCTTGTCCATAAGAGGAAAGTTTATTACCAAGTAAATCTGAATTATGGTCTAAAACTTGTGTTTGCGTAGCGATAAGGCGTTTTTGTTCATTAATACGTCCTTCCAGACTGGAGATACTTGTATCGATTCGCTTACATAAGCCATCAAATTCTTCTGAAGTTTTATAAAAAGAACGTTCAATTTTAAGAGTGTTTTCAGATGTTTTTTCCAACATATTATCAATATGTTGCTGACTAAGATTAGTTGTTTGTTCTAATTGAGATTTTATTTCAGTCAGATTGTTTTTATTATCGGCAATATTATTTTTAACGCTGGAAGAAAGAGCGGAAATCTCATCTAAAAGCGGGTTAATACGACTTAAGAACATTGAAGCATTGTTAGCAATTTCTGCAGAACAATCTTTCATATTGTTAACCGAATTAGTGGTTTTATCAGTGATGTAAGTACATTTATCTGCAAGATTTTTAACACCATCATTTAAATCTGTTAAAGTTTTTGCAGAGTAAGAGTCGAGAAGCTGAAGAATATTAGCAAATTCTCCCAATCGCTCATCTAAATCTTTTTTTAAGTTAAGAGATTGCTCAACAACAGATTTATTTTCTTGCTGTAATTTTTGCGTTTGTTCTAAAAGTATCTTAGCCAAGGCTTTAGCTTGCTTAGATGTTTCAGCATCAGGATACAACAATCCGTCAATATAATTATGAAAAAGTTCTGCGTTAGCATCTAGACTACTGCTCCGTTCGATATAGGCTAAAAGGAACCATAACAAAATAAGCGGTAAGGACGCGGCTAACAATAAAACTGCGAACTCAGTAGGTTGAACGGCTAATATAGATTCCCAACCGATAAAGTTTTGAATATAATAAGCAATTCCCACAAACCAAATAAAAGCGGAAAGAGCCAAGCAATAAGCAAAATTATTGCGAAGCCACAAGAATCTCCGCACGTTCAGAGATAATTGCGGAGAATTTTTAGATTTACGAGCCGTTTTATTATCTTGCATCAAGAAAAATCCAAAGAGTTACAACCAACTAATCAATAGCATCAACGAATATTTTTTTCAAATAAATAATGCAAGAAAAGAAAATATTTGCAAAATAGATGAAAAAAACAAAAAATTTCTATTGATTTTATAAAAAGATTGTTTATTCTAACGCAAGCAATCAGGAAAAAAGATGACTTTCGAGTGATTGAGATAAATGCCGCTATAGCTCAGTGGTAGAGCACGTCATTGGTAATGACGGGGTCGTAAGTCCGATTCTTACTAGCGGCACCATTTTTGATAATGCACCGAAAACGGTGCCTTTTTTTGTATGTATTCCAAACCTTTTAATCAGTCCGATTTTTGAGGTTGAGAAAAGAGCATTTTTTGATAGATTATCGGACTTTTTATTTTTAACTATTTCAAATTGTATGGTACATCTGATTTATTTTGGACTTCTATTCCTGTCTCAAAGCTTTCAATAAACTCCCAACGACCATTCTCCAATATAAAATGAAAGCATTGACAATTTTTTATCCCTTCTACTTTATATCTAGCACACCAACATAATGCTCGAGTAATTCCTCCATGTGAGGCAATAGGAATATTATTAAAAGTGGAGGATTCAACTATACTCTCAAGAAAAAATTTGACTCTTTCAAAGGTTTCATTGATACGTTTTTGCGTTTCAGAAGTGTCATTATACCAAAAGCCGAAAGCAGCTTCGCGCAAAGCATCAGCTGTAATCACATCTATACTATTATGTTTTTTAGCAACAATATGAGCTGTATCTACAGCTCGTTTTAATGGACTTGAATAAATGATTTCTAAAGATTTATCTGACAGAAATTCAGACAATTTTTGAGCTTGTTTTTTCCCTATAGTTGTCAAATTGGCACTAGGCTTTCTTCCTGCAATACCTAGCTTATTACCGACGCTTTGTCCATGTCTAAAAAAATAAAAATGTTTTTTCATATTGGTCTCCATATTAAGCATTTATGTTATTGGTTAATTCGTATATTTTTAGTAAATGCTTCTATTTTAAGACCTAAATTTACTAACTCATCATAGAAATTAGTCCGATAATTGCATAGTATCTCGCACCATTTTTAGAATGCACCGACTATGGTGCTTTTTTTGTATGTATTTCAAACATTTCAGTCAGTCCAATTTTTAGACTCCTAGAAATGATATTATTTAGTAAATACATCGGACTTTATTCAAATTGAAATAAAATATTGCTTTTTGTAGCAAATAAAATAGACTTAAAAAATACTTCAATTAGATATTCTAAAGGATAAATATATGAAAAGCTTGTTAAGAGTGGCACTTGTTTTATTTATGATATTATCTTCTGTATGCCGAACTCAAGCTTCTGAAGGATTTACATCAGAAGAAAAACAAAATATCCAAAATTTTGTTGCTCTTATAAAAGAAAATAATCCCGAAAAAATTGCCCAATATATAGATTATCCGCTTAAAAGATTCAATCCATCATCTGATATAAATAATGAAGCGGAATTTATAGAAAAATATAATATGCTTTTTGATAATTATTTAAAAGAAATGATTATAAAATCAGATGTTGAAAAAGATTGGAAACGTGTGGGGTGGCGTGGTTATATGCTGTATGATGGTATAATTTGGCTTGCCCCAGATAATTATAAATTAAAAGCAATTAATTATACGTCGGATAAAGAAAAAAAGTTTCAACAAAGAATGTTAGAAGAAAGTAAAAAGGTTCTACATTCGTCTATAAAGGATTTTGCACATCCGATATTATCTTTTAGAACGGATAATTTCATTATAAGAGTGGATGAAGTGGAAAGGGAAAATTATAGATATGTCTCCTGGAATAAAAATAAAAGTACATTAGATGAGCCGGATATAGTAATTTTTGATGGTATAAGACATTTCTACGGTAGCGGTGGAAATCATGATTATTTATTCAAAAATGATAATTACGTATATGTTGTACAAGTTGATGCTTTTTGCAATAAAGGAGATAATTGTTTTAAGTTATGGGTATATGAATTTGAACAACCAGTAAAAGACTTAAAAACGGTATCTGAAGAATTATGCTGTAATGAACGTACCCCTCTATTATCTGAAAAATCTTTAACAAAATAAAAGAAGATTTGTTGAATAAGTTATTTGTTATTTTTTAATGCAAATAAAAAGATACTATTACTCACTAAAGCTAAAATATAGGCCCATAACATTGCAGTAAACGGACTTGTAATATCAGCAAGCATTCCGATTAAAACGGCGCATAAAGAATAAAATAAAGAACTAAACAATGAAATTATTGATAAAATAGTTGCTCTCTCTTGCTCACTACAATCATTTTGAAAAAGAGTTTCAATGGCAGGTTCTTTTAAGCCACTGCTAAATGTAGAAAATATTTTGATAATTGGGCTCCATACACTTGCTGCTAAAACAGAAATGATATTGATAAGATTATCCAAACAAGCTCCTAAAAGAATGGTTGTTTTTAATCCCCAATGTTTGGCAGAAAAGAACGATAGATAATTTCCAAGGCTGTTGGCAAAATGACCAATACTTCTGAATATTCCTAAGCTCCATTCCGGTACAAATTGTTTGAAAAATATAGCATTAAAGTCAAAAGCAGCTTCATTTAATCCATAATGTAAAGTTTCAGCCAAAGAAATCCCTCTTAATCTTTTATGCTTAAGAAGATGTTTTATTGAATTAAATATATGAATAAGGCTTGTACTCTTATCATTATAAGATTTTTTAACTTCTTCAAGTTTTAGTGTTATTGCAAAAGCTATAATAGCAGGTAAGATACTAGCAAACATTACCGCACGCAAAGATATAAAAACAAAAAGCATACCGATTAAAGAACTTATGGCTAATGAAAGTTGTTCTAAAGATATATTTTTTGAAACTTCTTGATGATAGTCTTTTTTTCTTTTAATTTGCGCCATACTATCATAAAGCAAAGCGCGATTATTTCCACTAGCTAAAGCCCATGATAGTCCGTTAAAAACAGATGCAATCGCTAAAATCAAGTAACTTTCGGCAAAAGCATAAAGTGTAAAAGAAAATAGCATTACAGCCGCACCAGCACGGCATACCCATTTTCTACCCCACTTGTCAGAAAGACATCCGGTTGGTATTTCTAAAAGTGTAATAGATATATTTTGAATAGCAAAAAGGCTCATTGCTTCAATCAAATTTCCACAAACTTTGGCAAAAAACAAAATTTTAACAGGATAAAAAAGAATAAAATTTTCCCAGAAACTATACCAATGTAGATATTTTATGTTATTTTCTATCTTTTTCATAATTAAAACTTTTAGGACAATTATGTTCCTTAATATGCTAGTCAAAACTGCTTAATTTTTATTAAATTTTCTTGCTCAAAAGCTTGAAATAGTCTGATGAAATAATCCATTTTTATTGTCGAAAACAATTTCAGAAGAAATATTGAGCAAAGTCTCCAAAGAACAAGCTTGACACTTTATTTGACGCCATAGTCAAATATTCCAAACTAATCATTTTTACCCACAAACTACTTTTAATATAAAATTAAATAAAATACTGTATCTCCTAACTAAACAAAGATTAAGGATTTGATATGTATGTTCTGATTGCTTTTTTAACACCGTTTTTACACGCATTATCTTGCATTTTAGATGCTCATTTTTCAAATAATATTTTCAAGAAAATACCTTCATTAGTGTTTTATGCAACAATCAGTAACATCGTTATTATTCCATTTTTATTCTTCTTTGGGATGCCTGTTGTTCCGTCTTTAGATATTTTAGCGGTTTTATTCATCATTGCTTTGATTGAAGTTTGTTATCAAATTCCATACTACCATGCTCTTCGTAATATTGACACATCTATTGTTGTGGCATTGTTTGCATTGGGGGAAATTACCCTTCCAATATTAGCCTATTTTATTGTGGGAGAAAAATTGCATTTGGCCCAATACATTGGCTTTGGAATTATTCTTCTTTCTACGTTTGGTTTGAATTTTGATAGTAAGAAATTTAAGTTAAATATTGCTTTTGTTCTGATGTTGCTTGTTTCTGTTTTGTTGTCATTGTCAGCAGTGTTATCAAAATATTCTTTGCAAAGTGCGGATTTTGTAACGGTCGTATTCTGGATTGCCCTTTTTGCAACATTAATAAGTTTGTTTCTTCTAATTGTACCACAATACAGGTCGGATATTATAAGCACATTTCCTCAGTACAAGAAGAAAATCAAACTATTTTTATCTAATGAACTCCTTAATCAAGCAGGAAGTTTAGCCGCGACAATAGCTCTGGCATATCTTCCTGTTCTTGTTGTAGAGGCTGTTGGTTCATCGCAAAGCATATTTACACTTTTATTAGGATTTGTACTTTGTAAAATATTTGGAAACCGATTCAAAGAAAATTTAGCAAGGCACGATGTAATTAAAAAAATTATTTCATTTACGCTCATTATTATCGGCATTTATATGGTATTACGATAGTTGATTAAGGTTTACAAATAAAAATACGGTGATATAAAAACACTGTGTTAAAGTATTATAATGTTAAATAATTAATTTGTTCTGTTATGGAAAAATATGTTATTATTTTAGGCAATGAAACCTCTTACGGTGCACGTCCGGTATTTAAGGCAAAAGTAATGCAGGGAGAATTAAAGGTTAAGGATAAGGCGAAAATCCATAATTTAACCTCATATGAGTACGGTGAAGGAATGGTTTTGAGAATGGCTATTGATAAAAAGGAAGTCAAGAAGGTTTCTCAAGGAGATAAATTCCTTCTAATGACAGATTTCTTTCGTGGCTTGGAACGTACGCCATATGGGCAATGTTCAATGCAATTTAGCGGAAACTATATTATGGTAAGTGATCAGAGGATGTTACACAATTGTTTTACACTAGAATTGGAGAATAATGAGGATTCTCGAAATCTACTGCAAAATAAAAGAGTGAATACAATTTTTTCTGATGTTGCCGATATCTTTAATTTTGCATTTTTGTCTGATGTTTCAAAGCAAACAGAGTGCCCTAATAATAAACTGAGAGTAAATGTGGATATGATATATCGATACTACTTTCAAGAAGGAGATACTGTAACTTTGGTTCATAAAGAGACGAACCAAAAAGTGAGTGGTAAGATTGTAAAAGTGATACAATAAAATAAGCCTCCGCAAGGAGGCTTAAAGCATATATAAGCCATGGGAGAAATGCAATGAAAAGAGAAAGTTTGTTGCTAATAATAAATTTGCTACCATCTTATCAGGTAAAATATAAGTAATTAACACTCAGTTTTCCTAGTTTAAAAAAACAGATTAAAGTATAAAAAACTGTAACAGTTTGTAATTTTTAATGATTTGCCAGAAGAAAAAACGACGTTCATAATTTTCTTATCCAAAAGTTAGAAGAGGGAGAAAACAATGAATGTTGGAAAAAATTTTACACTTGGGGAATATGTTATAATTAAAAAGCCGGAATTATTAACCGCCGGAGACAATGTTAGAATAGCAGATTTTTGTAGAATATCTGCAGCATGTAGCATAGGATCAGATTGCGAAATTGCTCCTGGAACCTATATATCAGGAGGGGATGGAAAATATACATTTTCAATGGGAGATTATTCTAGTCTGGCTTCAGGGGTGAGAATTTGGCTGTCTAGCAATGATTACGTAAATGAACTTGTAACTCACTCGGTTCCGCTTGTAAAAGAAATACAAGGCAATGTAACAATGGATAAGTACACAGGGATTGGTACTAATTCCGTCATTATGCCCAATAATCATATTCCGGAAGGGGTGAGCATAGGAGCATTAAGTTTCGTTCCGTCAAATTATAAATTTGAGCCATGGACGGTATATGCCGGACGTCCTATTAAACCGATAAAAAAGCGAAATAAAGAAAATATATTACAAACATTAAAAAATTTAGGCCGTATTTAATCAATTACAGAACGCGGGAGGAAAATATGTGTGGAATTGTAGGGTATATCGGAAATAACGCGGTGGATGAAATTTTATTATCAGGTCTGAAAAGTCTGGAATACAGAGGATATGATTCGGCAGGTATTGCGTTAAATGATAATCAAGGAATTGATGTTTTTAGAGCAAAAGGAAAATTACAAAATCTGACCGAAGTTATAAAAGCCAAACACATAAGTAATAGACAAGTATCACAAGGAATAGGACATATACGTTGGGCGACACATGGAGAAGCGTCGATAGAAAATGCGCATCCTCACTTATCAAATGACGGAAAATTAGTCCTTGTTCACAATGGAATTATAGAGAATTACAAAGAATTAAAAGATGAATTAATAAAGCAAGGCTATCATTTTTTCTCTCAAACTGATACAGAAACAATAGTACATTTGATAGATAGAGAATATAAAAGAGTTTCATCGTTGGAACAAGCCGTTATTCGGGCGATATCAATGCTGAAAGGAGCGTTTGCATTGTGTATTATGCACCATGACGAAGCGGATAAAATCATCGCGGTAAGAAAAAATGCGCCCCTCATTATCGGAGTGGGAAAAAACGAGAATTTTATAGCCAGCGATATACCTGCGCTTATAGGCAAAACGCAAGCAATCATACATTTAGAAGATAATGAACTTGCGATTGTAAAAAAGGATAGTGTGGTTGTTAAAAGTTTCGATGGAAAAATTTTAAATAAACCAGTAGAAACGGTTAATATCGCACAAGATGCTATATCCAAACAAGGTTATAAGCACTTTATGATAAAAGAGATTAATGAACAACCGCAAATTGTTCGGAAAATGATTTCAACACATATGTCATCTCCTCAACAATCGATAAGATTTGAAAATATAGATATAGAGGAGTTAATAGAAAATATTGATAAAATAGAAATCATAGCCTGCGGAACATCATTGCATGCAGCACAAGTGGCGCAATATATGATAGAAGATTTGTGCAACATAAACGTAACCGTGGAAGCGGCAAGTGAATATATTTGTAAAAAGCACCTAACGAATAACAAAACATTAAGTATAGGTATATCGCAATCAGGAGAAACTGCGGATACGATTACCGCGATAAAGCAAGCTAAAGAAAAAGGTGCGAAGATATTAATACTTACCAATCGTCCAGATTCTAGTATAGTAAGATATGCAAAGTATGTACTTCCCCTAAATGCCGGCATAGAAGTAAGCGTAGCCGCCACAAAATCATATACGGCACAATTAACAGCTCTCTGTTTGTTATCTCTGGCTATGGCCGAAAAACAAAAAAACACAAATCCAGAACAATTATTACCAATAAAGCAAGAATTATTAATGCTTCCCACCAAAATAGAAGAAGTAATATATTCAAGTACAACAATAAAGAAGTGCGCAGAAAAATACAATGGTTATAAAAATTTCTTTTATTTGGCGCGTGGTATAAACATAGCCACAGCTCAAGAAGGAGCATTAAAATTAAAAGAAATCAGCTATATTAATGCCAACAGCTATGCGGCGGGTGAATTAAAGCATGGTCCCATAGCCTTACTGGATAATAATATGCCGATTTTAGCGTTATTGCCGCAACACAGTAAAACATTTGAAAAAATGCTTTCAAATTGCGAAGAAGCCCGAGCCAGACATGCGCATTTAATAGCGATGACGAATAGTGAGATAAATAAAAAAGAGTTATTTGATGACACAATCAATGTGCCTGAGATATCCGAGTTTTTATCTCCTCTATTATTTAGTGTCCCGCTTCAACTATTCGCATACTATTTCGCAGATTCTCTAAATTTAGATATAGATCAACCAAGAAATTTAGCCAAATCGGTAACGGTCGAATAAAAAGGAGCGAGAAAAATTAAAGAGCTTTATGACTCTATTTAATCATAAAGCTCTTTTTTATATCTTCAACAGCGTGCGGGGTTGGAGTAGAAATAATTCCGCCCAAAGGCATTTGCGCAACTAATTCCCAATCGGGAGAAATATTAAAAGCCGCTTTTACTTTTTCATCAATTATCGGATTGTAATGTTGTAAATTTGCGCCAATAGCATTATTTGCCAACGAGGTCCAAATCATAAATTGCAAAATAGCATTTGCCTGATAACTCCAATTATCAAAATTGGCGGCATAGAGGGGGAATTTATTTTTCAAAGATTGAACAGTGTTTTTATCAATATAAAATAGTATCGTCGCATAGGCTTTTGAAAATTTAGATATTTTTTCAGAAAGTGTCGTAAGTTTATTTTCAGGCGTAAGCGGAATAAGTGTTTGTAACACAATATCCCATAGTTTTAGATGTCTTTCACCCAATAAAAGAACAATACGAGCACTTTGAGAATTAAACGGGCTGGGATAAAGTTTCAGATTCTCTTCAATAAGACGTGCAATTTCTTTATCAGAAAAAGGAACGATATTATTAAGTTCATAAAAGCTGTGTCTTTTAGCGAAAAGGCTTAAAATATCCTGTTTCATACTCTCCTCCAATATAATAAAAAAAGAGCCGGCTTACAACCGGCTCTAATAGAAAAAATCTTATCTTCTTTCCCCGAACAATCTCAATAACGCCATGAACATATTGATAAAGTCAAGGTATAGAGATAAAGCTCCGGCAATAGCGCCTCTGGCAGCTAAATCACCGCCCATACCATTTGCATAGTATAAAGATTTCATGTTTTGTGTATCATAAACAGTAAGACCTGCAAAGATGAATAC
The DNA here is from genome assembly GCA_949297665.1 of uncultured Alphaproteobacteria bacterium. Classification (GTDB taxonomy): domain Bacteria; phylum Pseudomonadota; class Alphaproteobacteria; order RF32; family CAG-239; genus CAG-267. Next base: position 17,874 of record CASFTO010000027.1, read on the forward strand.
TGTCAAATATGATAAAGCGTAATCAAGACCAGAACTTTTAAGGAAGATATTAACAATAGAAGCAATAAGAATTCCGAAAACTCCCATAATTAAAAAACTACCCCATCCGCTTAAATCTTTTTTAGTTGTATAACCGTAAAGACTTAAAGCACCAAAAGTTGCGGCGGTGATTAAGAATACACGTGCGATGCTTGCACCTGTATAAACTAAGAAAATTGGAGCAAGAGAAACTCCCATAAGTACAGAATATCCCCAAAACATAGCTTGTACTTGCTGTAAGGTGCCTCGCTGTAAAACCCATCCGAATGCGAAAACTAAAATAAGTGGAGCGATTAAAAGAAGCCAACCTAATGCAGAATAACCATTCTCATTAAAAAATAGACGTAATAAAGATGTATTACTTGAAATAATATAAGCTGCTAATGCGGTGGCACATAACCCACCTGCCATGTAGTTATAAATTTTAAGCATGAAGTTTCTTAAACCTTCATCAATAACTTGCCCATTACTATAAGCAGAAAATTCTTTACTTTCTAACATAATATAAATTCCCCTTCTTCTAAAAAATTATTATGCTACTAAACAATATAGGGGTAAAGATTAAAAAAATCAATAAAACTAATTAAGGAATATGTATAAATAAAAGAAAAAGAGTATGGATAACGGATATCTTTCAGTAAAAAGGGACTAAATCTGCTAAAATTCTTACGATATGCCTAATGCGTATTAATTGCGAATGAATATAAGTATGCGCATCGTTTTTTGGGGAAAGTAAATTAGGGATGTAAAGTAATGATAAAAAAGGCACTCTATTGAGTGCCTTAATAAAGAAATAATAAAATTAAGCCGCTTGCTTTGCGTATTTTTCAGCAAATTCGTTCATCTTGTTGATGATATATTCTTGAGCATCAGCTTCCAAATATGGATGCATAGGAATACTTAAAGCGGTTTTTGATAACTTTTCGCAAACAGGAAGACTTCTTGTATTCCATTTAGCATAAGCCGTTTGAGTATTAACCGGTCTTGGGTAGTAAGTACCACAAGGAATATTATTTGCTTTCAAGAAAGCAGCTAATTCATCTCTATTCTCACAAGTAATGGTATACAAAGCATAAGCGGATGTAGCTTCATTCAAAATGCGCTGTTTCCCATAGTATGAACTCAATTTTTCATCATAATTTTTCGCAATTTGTGCGCGTTTTACAAGTTCATCATCAAAAATTTTGAGTTTTTCAAGCAAAACAGCCCCTTGAAAAGAGTCCATACGACCGGTTAGACCTAATCTAATGTTGTCATAATGATCAGTAGAGCTCATTCCATGAACACGACAAGATTTCAACAATTCATTTTCTTCAGCAGAGTTTGTAAAAGTAGCACCGCCATCACCGTAGCAAGCCAAAGGCTTTGTTGGATAGAAGGAAGTAGCGGTCATATCAGCAATAGAACCTGCTTTTTGACCTTTATAAGTAGAGCCGTAAGACTGAGCGGCATCGCTTAAAACTTTCATACCGTTTTCGTGAGCTATTTTTATAATTTCGTCATATTCGCAAGGAGAACCGAAAATATCAACAGCGACAACAGCTTTAAGGTTCAATTTTCCTTCTTTTTTAACAATATCAATAGCCTTTTGCAAATCAGCGGGATCCATTGTATAAGTATCAGGTTTAGAATCAACAAATATCGGAGTAGCCCCGAGCAATGCCGCACATTCTGCAGAGGAAACAAAAGTAAAAGAAGAAACAAAAACAGCATCACCGGGTTTAACATCCCAAGCCATCAATGCTAAAGTTAATGCATCAGTACCTGAAGCGCAAGTAGCACAATACTTAACATTTGAGTACTGAGCTAATTTCTCATCAAGTTCCTTCGTTTCAGGTCCCTGACAATAAGCGCCGTGGTCTAAAACTTTTTTAAAAGCATTTAAAAATTTATCTTGACCAATAACCTTCTGAGCAGTTGCGCAGTCAAATAAATCAATTTTCTTAGTATAAGTACCAGTCATTTAATCAACCTCTCCAAATAAAATTAAAACATGAGCGCATATTAACAAAATAAAAAAGTTTTGCAAAACACAAAACATTTCTAAATTGTAACATTTAAAATGAGGTAACTAAATACATTCGCATAGCTGGAAATTAATAGTTGATTTATCAAATAAAAACGATATATTGAACAAAAATGTTTTTTATTTAAAGAAGAGGGAATGTTGAATAAATTTTCTAAATGTGTCGCGATATTAACGATATGTGGACTATGCGGCTGTGCGGGAACAAAAGAAAGTTTGAATAAGCAACCGGATGAAGTGTCCGGGCTGGAGAATTACAATCGTGCAATGTTTACTTTTAATAATAAAGTAGATAAATATGTACTCCGTCCGGCGGCAAAAGGATATAAAGCGGTAACAAATGAATATGTACGGCAAAGGGTAAGTAATTTTTTTAATAATATAGATGAACCTATATCGGCAGTTAATCATTTGCTCCAAGGTGAGTTCTTAAATTCAGGTAACAATTTGGGGCGTTTTGCTGTAAATACGACATTGGGAATTGTTGGATTATTTGATGTGGCGTCGTCTTTCGGTATGGAAAAGCATAAAACAGGATTTGATGAAACTTTAGCATCGTGGTGTGTTCCGGATGGACCGTTTATTATATTGCCAATTATGGGGCCGAGTACTCCGCGTGCGGCAACGGGATTTGTAGTAGATGGCTATAGTTCTCCTGCATACTGGATGGCGCAAGAGAGCGGAGGTGAAGATGCTTGGTTGGTATACTATTCTGCCAGCGGGTTAAAATATTTGAATTTATATGCGGAAAATATGTCTATGTTAGAAAGTTTGGAAGAGGGTTCGGTAGACTATTATGAGGCCGTTAAATCTATGTATCTGCAAAATAGAAAAAAAATAAAGACATGTGGAGAAGAACATCAGGAAACCCCAGATTATGATTTCGATATGGGTGATATGGATGAAGATTATTGATTAAAATTAAGAGAGGGACGATATGAAAAAAATACTGCTTTTAGTGTTGAGCGCTGTGTGTTTTGCTCAAATGGCCTATGCGGATATAGATGGAGCGAAGGCGACAGCGATGGTAGAAAATTTAACGAAAGAAGGAATTGAGAAGATAATAAATTCGACGTCAACGCAGGAAGAAAAAAATAAAGTATTCAAACAATTATTTACTGAAAATTTGGATTTGGATTTTATTGGGAAATATGTGCTGGGACGTTATTGGCGGACATCAACGGCGCAGCAAAGAAAAGAATTCATAGATTTATATAAAGAATTTAATGTTCAAACATGGTCAAAGCGCTTTGATGAGTTTAAGGGAAAAAAATTTGTTTTTAACGGTACCGGATCGGCAAATAATCCGAATCAGATATATGTTAAAACATCGGTTCCTGTACCGGATGGACAGCCGATAGATGTTAAGTGGCGCGTGTATGAGCATAATGGAAAGCTAAAAATTATAGATATAATTATAGAGAATGTGAGTTTAGCGCAAACAGCTAGAAATGAGTATACATCTTATATAGCAAAGTCACCTAAAGGAGTGGAAGGATTACTTGAAAATTTGCGCTCAAAAATTAAATAAATAATAAAAAAGATGTAAAAAATTAATAATTTTTTTACGATTCGCATACTAAAAAATATTGACATTTGTCGAAAATAATGGTATCTTAACAAAGATATTATTCTATTTTAAAGTAGGTATGTGATGAGTAAAAAACTGATAATGATTACAGTTGCTTTATTAAGTATACTGTACTCCGGGAGCGCGGTGGCTAAGGTTTGTCGACTCGGAGACACAAGTTGTGATACTAACGGTTTTTATGGAGTCGGAGAGGGAGATTGCGATTCTTCGTACAAAACATGCTCGAATCCCCGTGTGGGCGCGAGCTTTTGTTATGTTGATGGGGAAGCAAAGTATCAAGATGACGATTGCTGCGCGACTCTTGTCGCAAACGAAGGATATCAGAATTGCTCAATAGACGATGCTTTGGTAGGGTATGGTAAATCATGTAAGGGTGCTGCGGACAACATCACATACTGGCAATATTGCGGCTGCTCATATGGTTTCATTGAAGTTGATAGCTCAAATGCGACAGAATATGAAGAAGAACTTAAAGATGGAAATAATGAAGTTATTAGAAATTTAGACGGAAATTTGGTTCCGTATGAGGCTCGATGTGGATTTGATACAAAGTTATATGGTGGAAAATGTCGCTTTGCTCAATGTAACACGGATAGAAGATTTTTCTTTGAAAATACAGGATATCATTGTAAATACCGTGAAGAAACGCGCTGTGGCGGGTTCGGGTGTATGCAGGTATATGACTGTAACCATGATGAATTAAATACGGGTAAAGAGTACTACCGCAACGATAGTGCTCAATTAGCAACGGGTTGGGATAACTTTATTCCGTACCTGTCAGAAGACCAAATGTCAAACGAAAAAGATGCGGATGGCACAATTCAATTAATTAAGACACTAAATTCGACCGGAACAGGACTTGTTACTGAAGATTATAATTTAACAAATAAAATTGTATGTGCATATGCTCAATCTAATGGTACGGGTAATGATACGGGGAATGGATTAAATTGTAATGATGTTCCCAACTTCTGTTATTTATGGACGGGTTGTAATAATGTACGCAAATGGTTTGGAAATCATGTAAATGAAGGTGTTTTATATGATTCCGAAGAAGCATATTTAAAATGGATGGATATAGTTGAGAACCAGAGCGGTTATAATTACAGCGCTAATTATGTGAAAAATAATCCATATCATGATGCGTTCTATGCGGATATAAATCCTGGGTATGGTGTATATACCAAAACAGGTAATACATACAATGCTGTAAATAATTCATCATGTATCAGGGGTGTAGGTTGTAGAATTACAAGTGCAAACAATGGGTGCACATATATTACGACAAACTGTCACCAAGACGATGCGCAACACCAATGTTGGAAAAAGATATCATGCAGTGAAGAAAACCGTTTTTACAGTTCATTTATCAATGCGACCAATGTAGACAACAGAACCGGTAAGCAAGAATTATATCTAAGTTCTTTAAATGCGCCCTATTGGGATAGTTTTTATACAGGCTTGCAAGATAAAGAAATATATCCGGCATGTTTATATGAAATTAACGAATGTAATGATGCATCAGGGTGCTACAAGAAAATAGGATGTGATACAGGCTTTGAAGATATAAGAGATCACGAAGAGATTGAAAATGACTGGTACCTATGGTTTGGAGATATTCGGGCATTATGTAACGATGCGACAAGATGTTACCGCGCGACTTCGTGTGAAGCAAGCGTAGGTGCGTACAGTTCTCGTCCGAATACGTCGTTCTTTGTTACAATTAGTTCAACAGCAACGGGCTTAACCTGTTTCCGCGGTCAGGAATGTCTGCTACCTGCGGGATCATATACGTCTGTTCCGAATACTTCATTCTTTGTAACAATTCGTTCATTTGCATCAGGAAGCACCTGCTATCGCGGGCAGAACTGCTATATCCAAGGAGGATCTTATAGTTCATCCCCTAATACGCAATGGTTTTTCGTAGAACAATCAACAGCATCAGGAAGCACCTGCTATCGCGGTCAAGGGTGTAAAGATTTAAATAATGGTGCGTACAGTTCAGTACCGAATACAAGTTTCTTCTATACAATTAATTCCTTTGCATCAGGATCAGGGTGTTACCGAGGTTCAAGTTGCAACATAGCGGCTGGTGCATACAGTTCAACACCGAACACAAGTTTCTTTATAACGATTAAGTCATCGGCAACAGGTTCGACAGCGTATCGAGGAGAAAAATCACATATTGCGGCTGGTGCATATAGTTCAACACCAAATACAAGTTTCTTCTATACAATTAAATCGCTGGCATCGGGTTCAACATCATACCGCGGACAAAATTCGCATACGGCTGCTGGTGCATATAGTTCAACACCGAACACAAGTTTCTTTGTAACAATTAAATCATTAGCATCTGGTTCGACAGCATACCGTGGAGAAAAATCGCATATTGCGGCAGGTGCATATAGCTCAATGCCAAATACGAGTTTCTTTATAACGATTAAATCATTATCGTCTGGTTCAACATCATATCGTGGAGAAAAATCGCATATTGCAGCCGGTGCATATAGTTCAACGCCAAATACGAGTTTCTTCTATACAATTAAATCGCTGGCATCGGGTTCAACATCATACCGCGGACAAAATTCGCATACGGCTGCTGGTGCATATAGTTCAACACC
>CASFTO010000028.1 GCA_949297665.1 uncultured Alphaproteobacteria bacterium
ATTTTGAGCATCGCTCGGTACATTCCACGGAATATGTTTTCCAATCCCGATAACATCATCGCCTTTATGTCGGCACCACATTGCAACCACCGTCATTTAAGCCTCACTATTGTCCAATTTCAAAAATTCCTTAATCGGAGCATAAGACTTACGATGTTCGGGAGTAACGCCCCGATTTTTAAGTCCCTCGATATGTGTTTTAGTACCATAACCGGCATTTTTCTCAAACCCATATCCTGGATATTGCAAAGCCATTTTTTCCATCAATCTGTCACGATAGACCTTAGCTAAAATAGACGCCGCCGAAATAGAATAAGATTTAGCGTCGCCTTTAATAATCGCTTTTGTTGAATATCCAAAATTTTTAGGCTCACGATTTCCATCAACAAGCACCATATCCGGCTTTATCCGTGCCGCTTCAATCGCGCGTTTCATTGCTAAAAACGACGCATTTAAGATGTTAATATCATCAATTTCTTGAGCCGAAGCTTGTCCGATACCGATTTTAATATGTCCCTGCTGAGCTTCATCCTGCAAAAGTTGAAACAATTGTTCTCTTTTTTTCTTGGATAATTTTTTGGAATCATTCAGATTATCAAGCAAAAAGGGATGAACATTTCTATTCGCAAACACGACACAACCAGCGACAACCGGCCCCACCCAAGGTCCCCGTCCCGCCTCATCAACACCGGCCACCACCCCGTCAAATTCATCTTCCAACGCAAAATCAGGCATAAAAAATCTCCTATAAAACTATAAGAGATAATAGCAGTGACAACGAATAAGACAAGATTTTTCTCAATTTTTAAGCACTTTTAATCCCTCATATTCAGCCTCAATAATTCCGCCGACCACAACCGCAACATTTGAATAACCGGCCTCTTCAAATTTTTCCGCCACTTCAGAGGACACCCCGCCGGAAGTACATAAGATATTAACCAATTTTTCGCCATTTGGATTATATTCAGCCATAAATTTATCAGGATTAACTTTATCCGCACGAATAACGATATGCGGCAAATCCAATCTCTCATGAGCATATTCTTCTTCACTTCTGACATCTAAGATAATCGCACCTTTATAAAGGCTTTCTGGTCTGACAAAACGCATTTTTTCCTCCATTACAAATACATAAAAGATATAAGCATCAAACCAGCGAATTAAACCTAAATTTTAGTTTAGATACACAAAAAAAGAGCGACCCAAAGAGCCGCTCACATCAGACTAAGCATAAACTACAAAGCCAAAATTTTGTATTCTATACCCGTATCGTCAACATTCAAAATCTCTAGCTGAATAGTACCCAAAGTTACATTTCTGTCATACATAGGGAACTTCAAAGTTTTATTTTCCTCAATTGACTCACCTCTGTCATTATGAACGGTTTTATATTTAAAGACCATTTTATAATCCTCTATACCGACATAACGCACTTCAAAGCTGGAGATAAGATGTTCATCATCATCAACAAGTCTTGTCCGTTCATTAATAAAGCGAACATCCTCGGGCTCCAACTGAAATGCCGTTTCAAGAAGAGCCAATCTATCATTATAGATTCTGCCGACGCGCGGATAGATATTGCCTTTATCATCCAACAGAACAATATCACCATAGCGATTCGGCTCAACCAGACGATAAAAACGTTCATTAACTTCGACCTCACCGATAATTTTATAAACTTTTTCATCTGAAAACTCTACCGGCACGGTATAAGAAACTAAAGCACCTTTTTTATTCGGTCTTACAATTTCATCAGAATAAACTTCCTTTTCCAAAACTTTGGAAGAAACAACAATTCCCCCCTGCACGGCATGCCGTACAACACCGGTTTCATAGTCACTGATTGTCTCCGTTTCTTTCGCAACAGAAGAAAACTCACCGGTATCATAATAACGAATATTATAAGTATAAAAGAAGTCATTAAAAGTATTTCGCTTCCCGAGAGTATAATCCCCCTTCATATAATAAGAACAGGAAGCCACAGCCAAAACAGCCAAACCGATAAATATTTTTTTCATAATATAATCTCTTTTTAACGTTTTCCTCACTAATATTTATGCATCTTGAAAAAAAAGTTGTAAACAAAAAAAAAATATTTGAGGTAAACCTATGCATAACATTGGCAAGAGTTGTAAATTATACCGTTTTGAACCGATAGAAGGCTTAGCGGAAAAAGAAACCGAATACTTAGAAGAAACCTTTGATGTTGTTGCCGTTAATTATACCGATGACGGCAAAGAAGAATACGTTTGCTATGCGCCACTGGAATTTAGCGCAGAAACACTAAAAGCAGATATACAAGCGCAAGAACTAAATCTTCCCGCGTATCAAGAAGAAGTTTTAGAAAGCAAAAACTGGCTCAAAGAAAACGTCATTAAATTCGCTCCGTTTGAAATAGGAGATTTTATGATATACGGCATACATGAAGCCTCCTGTCCTAAAACGGAGAAAATTCCGGTTCAAGTTTATGCCGCCACCGCATTTGGCTCAGAACATCAAACCACCAAAATGTGCTTAACAGCCATTTCTGAACTTTATCAGACAATGGTCAAGCCAAATCGCATCTTAGATATGGGAACAGGCTCTGGGATTCTCTCTATTGCCGCCGCCAAAATATGGAATAAAGATGTTAAAATTTTAGCAGCTGATATTGATGACGAAGCCGTAGATGTAACTAACAATAATGCGATTACCAACAATGTAGAAGACTGCATGCAAGCGATTTTAAGCGATGGCTACAACAATCCGAAAATAAAAGCCACAACACCTTACGACATAATATTTGCAAACATTTTAGCCAATCCGTTAAAAGAAATGGCAAACGCAGCATATCAAAATTTAGCCCCAGGAGGCTGTTACTTAATTTCAGGATTTATTGACAATCAGGAGAACGATATTATAGAACATCATAAACAAGTTGGCTTTAAGGTCATAAAAACATATCAAATGGAAAATTGGCGCGCTGCATTATTGCAAAAATAATCCCGTCCGATTTTTCCCTTAAGAAAGGAGTAGCCATGGATATAAAAAGCGTACAAAAAGAATTAAAAGCCGCCAAATTAAGTGGTCGAATTTTCACCCTCGGCAATATGTTCATAAACGAAGACATTTTACCCGAAGAAAATCGCATTTTAGAACTAACAAAATTCAGCGGTTCGTACGCATTATTATTCATCACCCCGTCAAAAGCGTATTTATTTGTCGACGGACGTTATGAGCTCCAAGCCAAGAAAGAAGTTAATTTAAGACAAGTGGAGATTGTCAAATTATCAGAAATCAGCTTTTTTGAATGGTTAAAAAACAACTATGCGAAAACAGCCGCCCGCTTGAGTTATAACCCTTGGGTTATCAGCCAAAGCGCTTTGGATAATTTACAAAAGCTCCTACCTCTGGCCCAATTCATACCGGTAGAAAATCCTCCGAAATTGCTGAGCACACAAAAGATTAAAGTTTTCACGCATCAAAAGAAATTTACAGGTCATGTATCTAAAGATAAAATCGCATCATATGCCACCCATATCAAAAAATTGGGATTAGATGCTTATTTGGTAACCGATGCTTCCAACAGTTCTTGGTTATTAAATTTACGCTCAAACGCCCTTCCGTACACACCGATATTCAGAGCCTTTGTGTTGGTGGAAAAAACCGGAACTTACAAAGTATTTGCCGAGCATTGCGATTATGAGCAAGCCCTAAGTTTTGATAAACTGGCCGAATATCTTTCCCCATACGAAAAACTCGGCGCGGACTTTAACACCGCACCGGCCATCATCAAAACATTTAATAACAAACTCAAAAACATTGCGGATGAAATAACCGGACTTAAAGCCGTCAAGAATGCCGTTGAATTAAAAGGTATCCGCAATGCACATCTAAGAGATGGCGTCGCTTTGAGCAAATTTATGTACTGGCTGTCCAAAAATTACAAAGGAAAAACAGAAATCGAGATTGCGGAAAAACTTTTATCATTCCGCAAAAAAGAATTAAATTTCCACTCAGAAAGCTTTGCCACAATAGCCGGCAGTGGCTCAAATGCGGCAATAGTACACTATCATGCAACCGCACAAAGCAACGCGACACTAAAAAAGAACTCTGTATTATTGATAGACAGCGGCGGTCAATACTATGATGGCACCACCGACGTCACCCGCACCATCGCCATTGGGGAACCGTCTGCGGAAATGATAGAAAAAAACACCCTTGTATTAAAATCACATATTGCGCTAGCCTGTGCGATTTTCCCGCAAAAGACCTCCGGCAACGAATTAGATTTAATAGCTCGTCAAGCACTTTATCAAAAAGGACTGGACTACGAACATGGTACCGGTCACGGAGTCGGATTTTTCTCAAATGTTCATGAAGGACCTTCTCGCATTTCCATACACGCCAAACGAAGTGCGGAATACAAAGCCGGCATGATAACCTCCATTGAGCCCGGCTACTATAAAGAAAACGCTTTTGGCATCCGCATAGAAAATCTCTATATGATAAAGCCGAGCAAGAACCCGAAATTTTTACATTTTGAAGTTTTGACTCTTGCGCCGATAGATAAAAACTTAATCAACAAAAACCTACTGACATCAGATGAAATAAACTGGCTAAATCGATACCACCGCCAAGTTTTTTTGAGTCTCAAAAAATACCTGACGCGCCAAGAATTAGAATGGTTAAGATTTGCTTGCTCTCCACTTTAAAAAAAGAATATCGCACATATATCTGCTAAAAAAGCAGCAAAGGAGGGAGGATGCTAAAAAGAATCATCGCCTTTATATTTGGAATATGTGTACTACTCACCGATTTAAGTCAAAAGAAATATACTGATTTTGCGGAAATATCTAAATCTAAAGCAGCCTCAGCCCCGACACTTGAGAATTTATATATCAATCCGGAAGGTCAGACATTACCGGAAATTATCATCTTCTATGATTCCGTCAATCCCTGCTTTCGATGCCCGCAAACAATTGAGTTGATAATAAAAATTCTAAAAGAAAACTACAACGGGCAAATACACGCCTACCTCATTGACATCAACCGCCACCCGGAATTTATCTCCGCTTTCAATTTATCAACCACACTAAACTTGGTCCTGATTCGCATATCAGACGGAGCCTCATTCGGATATAAAAAAATAACCGATTTAACGGCAGGAATAAACGATATTCCGTCATACACGCAAATGCTCACCGAAAAAATAGATAATTTTTTATCAATTCAAGCCGAAAATTAGGAATTTGCTAAGCATCAAGCATATAGAATAAAAATATGTTTACAGCACAAGGCTTTTTATGCTATACTGGTAAAAAGAGCAAGGAGAGAATAATGAATAAAATTTCAAATTGGCTAAAAACATTTGGGGACAAAAAAGAAAAATACATAAAGCCCCAAAAATTTATAGACCTGAAAAGAACCCAAACCAAGGTGAATTTCATTCATCCGGGACATCCTTTATATGATAACATCGTAACCAAAGAAGAAAATCAATTGCGAATACTCGCCCCCAATGAAACCGCATACAGTGAGAACAGCCTAATCCACAACTATGTAGCCATCATTGAATATCAAGAATTAACCTATTTGATAATAAACTCCTTCAAGCATTTCAAAGAACAAAGCATCGGCGGACTTTTACAGTACGACGAAAACATCTATAACATTATCCCCTTTTTTGAAAATGAAGAAGAATACGAAACAGCCGGCAATTACACCTTCACAGAAACTTACGAATATGACCACCCGGTAGAAAGTTATGCTTTTTATGCCGAATTCCAAAATAAAAAAACAAAAATCACCATAGAGCGCGGCAAAAAAACTATCACAGCACAAATGATAGATGAAAAGCGCGAACTCTTTACCGAAAAATTATCCCAAACACAAATTGAACTGATTGATTATCTCATCATACCGGCACAAACCGCCTATACAGAAATATTAAATCGCAAAAACATAAACGTATCATAAATAGAAAAAACGGCAGTATAAAAAACTGCCGTTAAGTTAGACCCAAAACGGTTCGTAACATCCCTCCTGAGCTTCAACACATCTGCCATCAGGTGTCCAAAACTTGAACTCATTACCGTATGTAACGTGCAACCATCCATTATTTTTTTTTCGAATAACCACGCGTTCATCGTTTTCCGTCCGAGCAAATAAAATACATTGTTTAATATCCGGCGCATCATAGATAGAAAGATGATAAATTTTATCATGAAGTAATTTTCCATCGGCTGAAAAAAATTTCCATTCATTTTTTTCATTTATCAAAAACATATCATTAGCCCAAACAACAAGCCCCGCAACATTTTCGGCATAGCATTTCAATCTATCATCATATAAATCAAATCCGCCGCCACGCATGGCTTCAATAAGCAAACATGTTTCCCCATATTGTTTAAGCCTTATATCCGTTTGAGAAACCGCAAACTGTCCATTCCACAAAGGAACGAAACTCCGAAAAGCGTCCGTTTCCGAACAAAGAATCGCATTGACCTCATTTCTAATTTGCAAGAGATAATTATCCCCAACTTGTAAAACCGCAACAAAATCATCGCTTTCTTTACATCGAAACAACTTAACGACATCTGCGTGACATTCCATCAAAAATTGCAAAGTCCAATCATCAACGGAAAACTGATACACATTCCACCTATCACCCTCGGTTCTCAGTGCAAACAATCTATCATCGCAAACTTCAACTTTTCCGGCTTTAAAAACGACTTTTCCATCAAGAGAAAGCAACTGCCAAAAGGGGAGTGCGGATTTTTTCTGCAACCGATACCCGTTTTGAAAAACAAAAACATCCTCTAAGGACGTTTCGATATTCCGCCCATAAGCATCAAACAAATCAATTGTATTTTCTTTCAACAAGGCAAACGAACCGTTTTTAAATTTCCTCGCCGCCTGACAGAAACCATAGTTAACCAACCTGTCTGCACAAATAACTTCACGAGGAAACAAAAAATTTTTAACAAATTTTGTATCCATAATTATAAGAAGAATTAATTATATTAATTATATTCATAAACTTAATAAAAACAGCGCCAGTATAAGTTAAAGAAAAAGCAAGTCAAACTGTTTCGTTTTTTTATCTCCGCATTTTAAACAAAAAAAATAGGGAAGTTGTACAAACAACCACCCTATTCCACAAAATCAAAAATTAAATAAGCCAACAGCCACTAGTATCGCCGCTAGCTTTAACAATCTTCCCCATAGGAGTAAAATAAAACTTCTCGTCACCGTAAATCATGAGCAAAAAGTTATGATCTACACATTCCAGAGAAACACCTGCATGTTCTTCCGTTTCCGCAACAAGTTTGCAACCATGTTTCGTTTCGACAACAGAAAGCTGATAAATTTTATTCCACAGCATTTTACCGGCAGATGAATAGAGCACCCACTCATCAGAAGATTTAAGCAAATACATATCGTTTGCAAGCAAGAATAAACCGCCAACATTATTAGCAACAATTTTCAAGCATTCATCAAACAAACAGATAGTATCACCTGCGAGAGAGTGAATTTCGACACATCCGTCAGTATAATGACAAACATCAAAATCCTCTTTTGAACAAACAAAAGCTTCATTAGGAAGATACATAAATTTCCGAAATATACCAGCAACTTTATCTACTTTTTGTGACATATATACACGATGCTGCAACAAGACCTCATTTTTGTCACGAATAAAAGCCACAACAAAATCATTAGAGCTTTTATTTTGAAAAATTTTAATATCTTTTTCGTGACAAGAAATCAAGATATACTCAATTTCAGGCCTACACGAATTAATCTGGAACACCCTCCAAACATCATCAAAATCGCACATAGCAATAACATTCCCGCTGACATAAACTTTTTTAGCTTCACATTTAATATAGCAAAGAATATTATTACCGGAAGCGTCCACCAAATACCAAGAAGGGGAATTGGATTTTTTAAAGAGCTTAAATCCCCAAGGAAACATAAGCACATCATCCAAACCTGCATCCAAGACTTTACCTGATTGTTCATACAAGACAACACCATTAGCATAACGCACGGCAAAAGAACCATCAACAAATTTTTTCACGCCAAAAGCGGGACCAAAATTAGTCAAAGCGGCACCCAAAATAACTTCTTTAGGCTCCAAAAGTTGGGGTACAAATTTTGTTTCCATAAAAAATAAGATTTAATAAGATTAAACAAATAATAATTAACTCAACTGAGAGAAAGTATAAGAGGAAGTTTTTAGAAGTCAAACAGAATCTCCCTTTAAAGAACAAGAAACTGCACTATATAAGACACAGTAACCACAACCAAAGAAGGAGAAATTGCATGAAAAAAATCATCAGTTACATTATATACTTTTTAATTGCGATAGCGATATATGTATTTATCCGCGCATCTTTTACGGGAGAAATAAATTCCGACACGACCATCGGACAAGCCGCCACGGAAGTCAAAGACGGCAGCATTCAAACTTTAACGGAAATAAAGAACGACGCATCATCAGCAATAAACGATATCAAAAAAGAAGTCCAATCGGAAACCACCAATAAATAAATTTACATCCCCAACAGATACAAAAAAAGAGCGCCTAAAGAAGCGCTCTTTTCATACATTTTACGTCAGGCCTAAGCAGCGGTAGCTTCAGTAGCATTTTGTTCAGCTTCTGCAGCAGCTTTCTCAGCTTTAACGCGTTCAATATCTTTAAGACCTTTAGCATTAACATCTCTGTCAACGAGTTCAATAATAGCCATCGGCGCACAGTCACCATATCTGTAACCGGCTTTTAAGACGCGAGTATAACCACCATTACGTTCTTTATAACGCTCAGCCAAAACAGAAAAGAGTTTAGCTACAACTTCATTATTACGCAAGAAAGACAAAGCCAAACGACGAGAATTCAAATCACCTTTTTTGGCATAAGTAATCATGCTTTCTGCAAAAGTTCTCAATTCTTTAGCGCGAGGAAGCGTAACAGTAATTTGTTCGTGAGTGAACAACGCATTAGTTAAATTAGCGAACAACGCTCTTCTTTGACTTTTCGGCATATTAAAGCGTCTGTGTGCATCACCATGTCTCATAGTAAAAACCTTTCCATTAACTGAGCCCCGGAGCCCGGAGCGGATAAAAACACCTTTCGCACCACCTTCATGAATGCGAAAAAACTCTGAAAAATCGCAAAACTCCTTAAAAAAAGCCTGCCGCCCGAACCGACATCAAACGCCTACTGCCCGAACCGACACCAAACGCCTGCCGCCCGAACCGACACCAAACGCCTACTGCCCGAACCGACATCAAACGCCTGCCGCCCCAATTAGCTTCAAACCCTTGTTGCCAACTTCAAAAAAGCAAGCCGGACTTTCACGATTCTCAAAAATCTGGCTCACTAATACACTATTAAATTAAATTTGTAAAGCATTTTCAGCATTAAAATAAAAAAACATTACCGCATCATACGTTTTTCCATCATAGCCTTGAGCATTGCGGCATTAACTTCTGTTCCTTTTTCGACCTCATTAATAATTCTCCTACCATAGCTCACACCGGAATCAACATTTTTTCCTTTATTTTTATCATCGACAGCAGATAAAGACACAGCTTCATCATGAGCCTTATCAGTTACGACCGAACGACTTACCTCTTGCTTAAGCACAACAGAATCCGCATTAACTTTTCCATAATTCGGCAACTGTTGTTCATTATAAGAAACCGTCGAAAAAGCATCTCTGCTCATCATCACACCGTTCTCCTGATAAAAAGTAGCCGCCATAATACTATCTTTCATAAAAGTTTCGGTTCCAAATTTTCTACCATCCAATAACACATACTGATGCTCTATATCATCTTTACTTTCCGATTTAATTTCTATTCTATGCTGTTTATTATCCAACATCTGCCCCATATTATACATTTTCACATCTTTAATATTATTCTGTTTATCATAAAAAATTTCGGCCCCATGTTTTTTATGATCAATCTCGGTAACAGATTTATAAGCACCATCTTCAAGTTCAATTCGATTAATTTGCACATCCGAGTACTCATAGCCGACATTTAAAATATGAGATTGACTTTCTTGATTTTGCTTAATTGGACAATTTTGCTTAATTCGTGTCGGTACAATAATTTGTTTTGGAGTTTGCGTCATCTCTAAATGATTACTCTCATGATGTTGTTCATCTGCACAAGTTTCATTGACATTTGTTTTCGTTCCGAAGACTTTCTCTTTCCAGCTTTCATCATTAATATTTTCACTGGCAACATCGTCTTCAAAAACATCTCTTCTCATAGCCTCAATTTCTGCTTTCAAAGTTTCCCGTGCTTCTTTGACATATGCGTGTCCATTTTCAGTCACTGCCCTTATTTCACTTTCCCCTATATTATTATTGATATATTTATACTCACCAGTCACATTTCCCTGATGAGACATATCTAGACGGCTCCGATATTTTTCATCCTGATCAACCGACTTATACTCTTCATGTTTATCGCCATATCTGGAAGTTTCTTCTTTGAAATATTCAGCACTACTATCCCTCTTATTTTCGTATTTATACACATCACGAACATTTCCATCTTTAGACAGATTAAAAGAGCTTTCCTCAACTTTGTATTCATCTTCTTTTCTATACTTTTGACTAACCGCACCATCTCGGGATTTTTCTACTTTTAATTGCACAAACTCTCCCTCTGCAGCATTTTCTTTAACATATTCTTTATGAACATCCCCACGACTGGATACACTGACCGACTTTCGTTCAACATCACCATTAACTTTATCCACATATCGGTATTCCTCACTAAAATTACCACGACGAGAAACATCAACTGTATAATCTTCACTTTCCGTGCTATCACTTTCCCGAACGTGCATAACAGACAAATTATCTTTTTCAAATTGACCTTGCAAATGCATTTCCGAACCATCTTGTTTATCACGAAACCCCATTGTCGTCGAAACAATATGTCCTTTTCGAAATTTACCATTTATATACGAATCAACTTCAGAACCTTGCTGAATAGTAGAGAAATTATTTCCATCATAAGCTACATAAGTATCCCCGTCTTCACTTTTAAAATGAGCATCTATTCTATCATCTTCCATAGAGATAGTATCAAAATAACCTTCACCTTGAAAATTCAACACAGAGCTATCAATTTTTTTATTGTCCTGAATACTAGCTATTGAATTATCCTGCTCATCATAGAAAATCATACTGGTACGCACGCTACCCTGAGAATATTCAACTTTCAAACCATCCTTAGATTGAAATTCAACATTTAATGGTTCCCCTTTAGAACCGCCGCTTAACGAATATTGATCACCATCAAGGACATAACTCAATTTCTGTCCGTCAAGTTTCAAGGTTTCTTTAACTTCGCGCAATTGATCAACATTATACGTTTCAAGCAACTTATGCACCTTATCACTCATACCGGCACATTGCTCTTTTAACTCTGCAATAAGCGTTTTTCTCTGTGCTTCATCCCACGAGATTGTTTTTTCATCGGTAGTTTGCCTTTCATCTTGCGCCTGCACCTGCCCTGCACCGACCAAAGCCGCTCCCATCATAACTACGGTTTCAGAATTTACGCTCCCCATAACATATCTCCAATAATTCCCTACAAAACGATTATATCATAAATACATGCGCATAGCAAGCATAATCAACACCGACAAAGCTGATTAAACTCATCTAATTTATGCTGATACATTTCCTGATTTTCCCCTTTAAGCGGCTGATGTTTACGAGCAATAACATACTGAGGTAAAAGTCGTTTAATTTCCTGAATATCACGTCCCCACATTTGAGGGCGAATACGAATTTTCTTCCCCTGACCTGCAGAAACTTTAGAAGTAATTTCGCCGGTTTCCGCATCCTCAAAATTTTGCAAAACCAAATCCAAATTTTCTAAACCATAAGGAATTAAAAACTGGATAGTCTCACCCGCTTCAATATAATTTCTCAATTCAAAAACAGCATCATCGCCCTGCCATTCCACAATAGAGCCGGCAAACAACCACTCTCCCAACGTGCGTGTATATTCATAATTTTGGCTGATATTAGTAATTTTGCCGTCATGAAAACCTAAACAATAACCACGATTTTGCAAAGTCATCAACTCCGCCATATATTTATCATACGACCAAGCCATCGGATTTTTATAATAATCATCAATTGCCTGACGATAAGCTCTGGCGACCACGCCGGCATAATATTCGGTTTTATTGCGTCCTTCCACTTTGAGCGAGTCCATACCGATTCTCAACAAATCATTTAAACGCGGCATCAAACACATATCTTTAGAGTTAAGCATATAACTGCCGTGCTCATCTTCTACCACTTCATAATATTCTCCGGGGCGAAAATCCTCCTCCAACAAATATTCAAAATTATTTTTATTTTCGTCGTTAATAACGAGTTCGCGAATAGTTCCGTCTTTCATCCGAATATGCAATTTGTAATGCCATCTGCAACAGTGCGCACACTTACCTTTATTAGCGCTTCTGTCTGCCAAGAAGTTAGAAATCAAACAACGCCCTGAATAAGACATACACATAGCACCGTGCATAAAACACTCTAATTCAATATCTGGACATTGTTTACGAATTTCTTCCATTTCCGCAAAAGTAACCTCACGTCCGAGCACACAAAGTTTTGCGCCCATAGACTGCCAAAATTTAACGGTTTGCGCCGAACAGATATTGGCTTGAGTAGAAACAAAACGATTAAGCTCCGGTGCATTTTCTTTCAAATAATAAAACACCCCCGGATCCGCCACTAACACGCCGTCGGGACGAAGTCCTTTAAGAGTATCCACAAATTGCGGCAATTTTTCGGCTTCTTCGTTATGAATATAAAGATTAAGTGTCAAATAAATTTTCTTGCCCATATCATGAACAATTTTAATCCCTTCTTCCAACTCCTCCAAAGAAAATTTTGATTGCGTTCTAAGGCTCATATCCGGTGTACCGGCATACACGGCGTCAGCTCCGTAAAGGAGAGCTGTTTTCAATTTAACCAAAGAACCGGCCGGCAACAAAAGTTCCGCATTATGCATATTTTTAATCCTTCGCTATTTTTATTTAATTTTTAAACTCGTTGGTATTACTTTTAACGCTCCCAGAGGCGTGGAGTCAATCCTTATTTCAAGCACGTAAGGCAATTTTGAATTTTGTTCAACACCAATCCAAAAATAAATCGGGGTTTCCACGCTGACATCCCATAAAATATTATCGTTATTATCTTTTAAGTTTTCGATATACAGAGAACATTTATAAGAATTTTCGGTGCGTCTAAGTAAATTAAAATACCGATTCTCCGTACCTTCATTTTGCGCAACAACTTTATAGTGCTTTTTACCATCATAAACTTCGCGAACCAATCGACAACTCCGTGTTTGATTAAAATTGCCGATAAGTTCTGCAAAAATAGTTTGCAAATCGGCGGCATCGGCGGTTTGCGGTACATTTTCAATCGGTACGACATTTTTCTTTTCATCTTTCGTTGAAACACGCTGATAAGCATAACCTTCATCATTATAGAGTATTGTTTTCGTGCGCACGTGATTTTGTATAAGTCTGATAAGTTTTAGGCAAAATATCCCTAACTTTTCCCTTAGTTTCAAAAACACTCCCTTTGCTGGAATAACGCCCGACAAAAGGATATATAGTATCAAAAAAGTTAGCGGTTTTCACTTCTGCGCTGATTTCATAATTTTCAGCAGAGGCATTATAATCAAGCACGATTGTTGCCGCATCAAAAACACCAATACTAACGTCCATTTTCTGTTCAAAACCATTAGCCTGAACCTGACCGACAAAAACACAAAAAACAAACCAAAATAAAAATACTTTTTTCACGAAAATTTTAGCCTTTCTTAAATTTTTTCCATTTAAATTCATCCACATAAGAACATTCAGTAACATAAAAGGGGTTAAATAATGACTAAAAAAGTAATGGTTTTGATGGGAGGATTTTCATCAGAACGCGAAGTAAGCCTACAAAGCGGAAAAAGTATTGCCGCCGCCTTAAAAAACAAAGGCTACGAAGTAACCACACATGATTTAAAAGACACTCAAAAACTCATCAAAGCCCTAAACACACACAAACCTGATGTTGTTTTTAATGCTCTGCACGGCAACTGGGGCGAAGATGGTACGATTCCGGCACTCCTTGATTTACTGCAAATCCCCTACACACATTCCGGCATGACTGCTTCATGTATCGGTATGAATAAATATATATGCAAACTCATCGCCGAAAAAGCCAACATCAAAACTGCATTCGGCCGCAAAATGACCGCAAAAGAGTTTATAACCATCGGCGCGACAGTAGCGCGCCCGTTTGTGGTCAAACCCGTTTCGGACGGTTCATCTGTGGGGGTATTTATCGTCAACAATCCGGAAGACATATTCAAAATCCGCTACAACGACCCGGAAACTGAATTAATTGTAGAAAGATACATTCCCGGACAAGAACTGACCGTCATGTGCTATCAAGGCAAAGCCCATGTTGTAACCGAGTTAAAACCTAAAAATGGTTTTTACGACTACGAACACAAATACACCTCAGGGGAAACTTTTCATATTTTACCGGCCAATATTCCCGAAGATGTCACAAACACTTGTTTAACTTATGCCGAAACGATGCATAACAAATTAGGTTGCAAAACCGTTTCAAGATGCGATTTTCGCTACAATCCGGAAGATGGTGTCGTCTTCTTGGAAATCAATACTCACCCAGGAATGACATCTCTGTCTCTTGTTCCGGAACAAGCCAAATACATTGGTGTTTCGTACGAAGATTTATGTCAAAATCTAGTGGAAGAAGCCTCATGTCGCGTATTAAAATAAACAGCATACCGATAATCATCATCGCGGGTCCGACGGCATCGGGAAAATCCGGATTAGGCATCGAATTGGCAAAACGATTAAATGGTGTCATCCTCAATGCCGATTCCATGCAAGTATACAAAGAAATACCGATACTGGCCGCCACTCCGAACAGTGAAGAACAAGCTCAAGTACCGCATAAGCTCTACGGAATATATAACGCCTCCAATCGAGGAAATGTGATGGACTGGCTAACGCTTTGTCGACAAGAGATAGACACAGCCAGACTTCAAAACCAAACACCGATTATCGTCGGCGGCACGGGAATGTATCTTGATGGGCTGATAAACGGTTTAAGTCCGATACCGGAAACCCCTCAAGCCATACGCGATAAAGTCGATAAGATATTACACGAACAAGGATTGTCACATTTATACGAGATAATCCAAACCACAGACCCCCAAACCGCACAAAAATTAAGTCCGAACGATAATACCAGAATTCGCCGCGCCGTAGAGATATGGTTAGACACCCATAAACCATTATCCTATTGGCACAATATCCCCTCCAAACCTTTTTATCCCGCACAAGAGTTTTTCAAAATATACATAAAACCACCGAGAAGCGAACTGGACAAACGTGCGCGCATCCGCTTTGATAAAATGATGGAGGCTGGAGCATTAGAAGAAGTCAAAAAACTTCTGCCGTTACATCTTTCCGATTCTCTTCCGGCGATGCGAGCACTTGGAGTTCAAGAATTAAAGGCCTATCTTGAGAATCACATCACATTAGAAGAAGCGATTGAGTTAGGCAAATTGCATACTCGTCAATATGCCAAACGTCAAAGCACATGGTTTAACAATCGTTTCAACGCCGATTCCGTCTATGAAGAATGCTTTGGCGCCAATCAAAAAAAAGACGATTTTTTTGTTGATGAACTTGTTGATAAATTGCAAAAGAGGTATAAAATTCTTGCAAAATAAACGAATTATCCTTAAAAAAGAAAGCAATATGTAATTATAGCGGGGGCAAAGTATGTTTTTTCAAAATTTATTAGGATTATTTTCTGCCGACATGGCAATAGACTTAGGTACAGCCAACACATTAGTACACGTTAAAGGAAAAGGTATTGTTTTAAATGAGCCTTCCGTTGTAGCTGTCAAAGACTTTAATGGCAAAAAAGAAGTTTGGGCTGTCGGCGCCAAAGCAAAACAGATGCTCGGAAGGACCCCCGGAGATATCCGCGCCATTCGTCCGCTGCGAGACGGCGTAATTGCCGATTTTGAAGCCGCCGAAGCAATGATAAAATATTTCATTGAAGAAGTAAATCATCGCCGCCGCTTATTAAGTCCGACCATCATCATCTGCGTACCATCAGGTGCAACGGAAGTGGAAGAAAGAGCCATAAAAGAATCAGCCGTAAACGCCGGTGCAAAAAAAGTATGGTTAATCTATGAACCAATGGCAGCTGCAATCGGTGCCGGACTACCTGTAAACGACCCAACCGGTTCTATGGTGGTTGATATTGGTGGTGGTACGACCGAAGTTGCCGTATTATCTTTAGGTGGTATTGTATATTCTCGTTCCGTACGCGTTGGCGGTGATAAAATGGATAGCGCAATTATCTCATACATCCGCCGCAATCTAAACTTACTTGTTGGCGAAGGCAGTGCGGAAAGAATAAAAAAAGAAATCGGCTCCGCATGTGTTCCGGCCAAAGGCGACGGTAAGACGTTAGAAATCAAAGGCCGTGATTTAGTAAACGGCGTTCCGAAGGAAATTGTTATTACCGAACGTCAGATTGCTGAAAGTTTAGCCGAACCGGTTATGGCCATAGTTGAAGCCGTAAAAATGGCTTTAGAAAATACTGCTCCGGAATTAGCCGCCGATATTGTTGATAAAGGTATCATGATGACCGGTGGTGGTTCAATTCTGGCTAACTTGGATACAGTAATCCGTAACGCAACCGGTTTGCCGGTATCCATTGCGGAAGATCCGTTGACCTGTGTGGTTAGAGGCACCGGAAAAGCTTTAGATAACTTTGAAGAATTCCGCGGCGTTTTATACGAATAATCCCCTTACCTCAGGATAGCCAATGAAACGTCAAAGAGTACTCTTTCTCAAAGAAAACTATGTATTACGAGTTTTAAAGAGCTTCTTCTTAGCAGGGCTGTTTATCATAGCCCTGCTGTTGATTTTGGTACACAAAATAGACATCAGCATTGTTTCCGGCGTATCCAAAGGTGTGATGTATATCAGTTCTCCATTAATGCACATAGCTTCCCTTCCTGCAGAAGGTCTAAGTTATGGTTACAAAAAAATAGCCGAGATTATGTACATTTATGAAGAAAATGAGCGTCTCCGCCAAGAAAATTCTGAACTATATTTACTAAAAGACCGTATGCGCGCCTTGCAGACTGAAAATAGAATTTTCAAAAAACTATTGCACCACATTGACGTTCCGCAGACTATAAGCTACACCGCACGCGTCATCGCTGAAAACGACAATGCTTTCAGTAACTCGCTTTTACTTTATTTAGGCAATGCCGCAGATTTTATTAAAAGTGGCTATGCTGTGGTTAATTCCGCCGGTTTAATCGGCAGAATAGATATTGTCAGTGGCAAATATGCGCGCGTTACCTTAATCACCGATATTAACTCCAAAATTCCGGTAGTATCACAAAAAAGCCGCGACAGAGGTATATTAGTCGGCAACAACACCCGCAAAATGAATTTAATCTTCCCTCCACTAATGGCTGAATTACATAAAGATGACATTCTAGTTACCTCAGGTGCCGGCGGCGGTTTACCACCGGACATTCCGGTAGCCAAAATCAAAAGAGCTGGCGTTGATACAATTACAGCGGCTCCTCTATTCTCCCCATCAGAACTTGAAATCGTAAAAATTATTGCTTACGACGTTATGCCGGATAAAGAAACCGCTAAGGAGTTAGAATAATGGCAGAAACAAAAAATTTCTGTGCCTCTATTGCGACATATCTCACTCCGCCGCTCAGCATCATTCTCATTGACTTACTGTTTTATATACCGCGTTCTTCAGACTTTTGGAATTTCATCCGTTTAGTCCCTTTCTATACCGGCATATATTTCTGGAGTTCACAGCGTTCAGACGCATTTAATGGTATTACTGCATTTTTGTTAGGAATATTTGCAGATGTCATGAGCGCCAATCCGCTCGGCATAAACATCATGACTTTTTTATGCCTATATTTTCTGGCATCCAGATTATCCGCATACTTTAATGTCAAAAAATTCTCATACTCATGGCTGTTATTTGCCCTAGCCATCATCATAGCCATGTCATTTAAGTTTCTGATTACCAGCGTTTTCAATCGTATGTGGGTTCCCATAAACGCAGCAACTTTAGAACTAATGCTAACCATAACCCTATATCCTCTGCTGGCAAGTTGCTACATTTGGATAGAACGCCGCTACATACATTTGGAGGATCGTTATGAAAAAATCTAACGAAAAACTCCGTATATTATTGAAGCGTTCATTAATTATCTTCAGTGCCAACATTTTCCTGTTTTTTGTATTGGTTGGTCGCTTGTACTATCTGCAAATTTATCAAAAAGAGAAATATGCGCTTTTAGCAGATAGCAACCGTTTTTCCACTCGTCTTCTGGTACCACCGCGCGGTAGCATCAACGACAGAAATGGTGTTGAACTGGCAACGAATATTCAAAACTTTCAAGCAATGTTAATTGCGGAACAAGTCCGTGGCGACATCAACAAACTTTTAGAAGAAATTGCCCCTATTCTAAATCTAAGCCCAGAAGATATAGAACAAATACAAAAAGACATCAAACGCCACCGCCGTTTTGTTCCCGTCAAAATCAAAGACAATCTGAGTTGGGACGAAGTTTCAACCTTAATGCTAAACAATCACCGCTGGCCTGGATTGGTAATTGACCAAGGTTTAATTCGCTATTACCCATTTAAGCAGTACACAGCTCATCCTTTAGGGTACGTTGGCTCTGTATCTGAAAAAGACCTACAGCAATCCGATGCCCCGTTACTTCAAGTTCCTGGTTTCAAGATAGGCAAATCAGGATTTGAAAAAACATACGATGAAAGTTTGCGAGGTCAAGAAGGAAGTTTAAAATACGAGGTCAATGCATATGGGCGCATAATGCGTGAAATAGAAAAAAAAGAAGGTATCAAAGGCAAGGATTTAGATTTGACCATAGATATTCGCCTGCAACAAGCGGCATACGATGCATTTGGCGACGAAGCGGGAGCAGCCGTCGTATTAGACGTTCACACCGGAGAAATATTGGCCTCAGTATCCGTTCCGTCGTTTGATCCGAATTTATTTGTAGACGGCATTTCACAAAAGAACTGGGATTCTCTATTATATGACGAAAAGACTCCCCTAACAAACAAAGCCATATCAGGGCAATACTCTCCCGGTTCCACATTTAAAGTCGTCGTTGCCCTCGCCGCATTAGAAGCCGGTGTCATAAATTCACAAACCGATTATTACTGCTCAGGAAGAATGAAATTAGGAAACCACCTATTCCATTGTTGGAAGCACTATGGGCACGGACATCAAAATCTAGTTGAAGCACTGAAGAATTCATGCGACATTTATTTTTACGAAACGGCACTTGAATTAGGCATTGAAAAGATAGCCGCCATGAGTCGACGACTAGGCTTAGGAAAGACCTATGACTTAGGGATAGAAAATCAAAAAAGCGGCGTTATTCCAGATAAAGAGTGGAAGCGTCAACGTTTCAAAGCAGATTGGCAACAAGGCGAAACCGTAATTGCCGGAATTGGACAAGGATATGTATTGGTAACCCCTATGCAATTAGCAACCATGTTAGCCCGCATTGTCAACGGTGGTTATGAAATAACGCCGACATTCATCAAACAAAAACATACGGAAAAGCCCAAATCTCTACATCTAAATCCTTACGATATTGAATTAGTCAAACAAGGAATGTACGAGGTTGTAAATGGCAAAGGAGGAACCGCCACCAGAGCAAAACTAAAAATTGACGACATAAAAATGGGGGGCAAAACCGGCACCACACAAGTCCGTCGCATTAGCTTAAAAGAACGTGCTGAGGGTATCAAAAAAGATGAAGATTTACCTTGGAAATATCGTAACCACGCATGGTTTATGGCATACGCCCCTCACGATAATCCCAAATACGCTGTTGCCGTAATCGTAGAACATGGACGTTCCGGAGCCGGCGTAGCCGCGCCTATCGCATCCAAAATTTTAGAAGAAGCGATAAAACTAGACATCAGATAAGGACAAGAAAATGGCAATACTATTAAATCAAAATAAAGAATTGAGCCTAAAAGAGCGTTTCTTTAATCTGAATTTCACATTTATAATCATCTTAGCCATCCTAGCCTGCATTGGGTGCATGACACTGTATTCTGCCGCCGGAGGTAAAATAACCCCCTGGGCTCTCAACCAAGGCATCCGTTTCGGCATGGGCTTAGGTGTAATGATAGTAGCAGCCATGCTTCCACCGGAATTTTATTACAAAATTGCTACTCCTTTTTATCTATTTACATTATTACTCCTTTTAATCGTAGATGTCGCCGGACACACTGGCATGGGAGCGCAGCGCTGGATAAACTTAGGCTTTTTCAAGCTACAACCATCCGAGTTAATGAAACTAGCCATTGTTTTACAATTAGCCCGCTATTTCAGCAATACGCCTTATGATGAAATTCGCACCATCAGAGGCATCATCATTCCGGCAATCATTGTAGCTGTTCCGGTTGCTTTCATCATGATTCAGCCAGACCTAGGAACATCTTTAATGGTTCTATTCTGCGCCACCGCATTATTTTACCTTGCCGGCGTTCAATGGTGGAAATTTGGTTTAGCAATCGGTGGTGTAGCTGCCGCAGCTCCTATACTTTGGCACTTTCTGCATGACTATCAAAAAAATCGGATTTTAACTTTTTTAGATCCGGAGCGAGATCCGCAAGGTGCCGGCTACCATATTATACAAGCCAAAATTGCTTTAGGTTCTGGAGGAGTATGGGGAAAAGGTTTTCTATCCGGCACTCAAAGTCATTTAAATTTTTTACCAGAAAAACATACCGATTTTATTTTCACGATGTTTTCTGAAGAATTTGGCATGATGGGAGGGATTGTTATCCTATTCTTAAACTTAGTTCTGATTAGCTACGGCTATTGGTTCGCATTCAGAATACACCCATCCAACTATTTTGGAAAGATGGTCATTTTAGGTTTAAACACCAATTACTTTTTATATGTATTCATCAATGTCGCCATGGTAATAGGTTTATTACCAGTAGTAGGAATTCCCCTACCGTTAATCAGTTACGGCGGTACGGTAATTATTTCGGTAATGGCAAGTTTTGGAATAATGCAATCTTTTTACGTTAATCGCGACAGAGAATTAAAAAAATAGAGTATAACCGTTGAAAAGCTCAAAATAAAGCATACATTTCCGAATAGAACAATAATCGGAGAAAAATGATGCTAAATACCATAAGAATCATTGCCTTAGGAGTAATTTTAAGTTTAAGTTCCTGCGCCACCTCACAAAAATACAATGAGGACCTCAACCAAGAATTAGGCAAGACATCTGCCCAACTGATAAGCAGTTTCGGTCAACCGACAAAAGTAAAAAAGTTAGCTAACGGCGATGAAATTATAACATATATAAGCATCAACTATCAAGTTCTACCGGATCCGAATTATTATTTCAACACAGACTTCATGACAGAAGATGAAATGTTTTATCCATTCACCTATGGAGAAGACGTCATACCCGTCGGAAATTTTATGGGAGAAACGATTACCGAATATTGCAAAACAGATTTTTATTTAAAAAACGATATTGTTAGCTCATGGCAATGGAGAGGGAATGCGTGCGTTGCTCTATAAAAGCAAGATTTAAGCCTCACTCTCCCGCTGTCCTGCACGACGAGCCGCCAACAAAGAAGCGATATTGATATTTTGAGCTTGCTCCAAAACCTGTCGCGCCGAAACTCTGTCAAACGCCTGATTTTGATATTGGTATTTAGAACACAAGATATGCTCGCGTTTACGACAATCTTCAAAATTCTGTTTTAAGCTCTGTGCTAAATTCTCACGATTAACTTGAGCAAAATTTTTATCTTCGACAGCAATACCGTTTTTCCGCAACAAATCCACAAACCGTTGTCTGACATCAGGATTCATTCTCTTCAAAGCCACCTGTTGAGGGCGTTCACGCAAATAATCGACCATAGCCTGTTTTTTAACCATATCAGAAAATCCAGCCAACAACTGAGCCGCATCACTTTCCATACGATTAATTTTAAGAATAGAATCCGTTGTTTCGCCATTACGCGCCATCCGGCGTTTTTCTCTATCAATTTCTTTAAACAAGTGAACAATAAATTTCTCGGTATGATTTTCTTTCCAATCTTTTTGAATAGCCAGATCATCACTTTCACGCGTTTTTTGCCATAATTTCATTTGTTCCTCAGACAGAGGTCCCCCATGAGCAGCTGCGAGTAATTCTTGTCTTTGTCTTCTGTTCTCGACCATAACGGCAACAGTTTCCGCAGCATATCCCAAAGCCAACAAACTAACACTATAATTAAGCAATTGCTTTGTTTCTTTTTCTTCTTCAGCCATTTTCTGTTGTTCATCAGCGACAAAATCGCGAACAGATTCATTACCGTTCAAGACCTCAGAAGGAATGACATCGCGATATTCACTTTTAATCCACTCAGGAATTCTCCTCCAAATTTGGTAATGCCTTTCATGTTTTGAAAGAATAGCATTAATAACATCATCCGGTACATCATCAACGGTTGCCCGACGATAATCATCTGGATAATTTGCGTATAAAAATCTTTCAAAATCACTCATTGAGTTAGCCATAACACCCTCATAGCATCATTAACAATTTATATTTAAGTGCAGTATAACATAAAATTTACATCACAGCAACAAAAAAAGTCCCCGGCAAAAACCAAGGGACTAAAGAAGAAGTAAAGATCAACCATTCGGTTCATCCAATTTACTTTCAGCATCAGGACTGCAATATTTATTCAACGAAAAGAGAAAATGTAAAATAACCACAGCCCCAAAGATAACAACAGCTAAATACAGCACATCAGCAACCTGTTGACACTCAATAAGCAAGAACCACCGCCCCATAAACAGCAACAGTAAAGTAAAATACATCAATTTAACATCGAATGACTTTTTATACTTAAAGCTGAGGACCAGAATTTCAGCCATACCAGCAACCGCCGCAAACAAAAAAACAGATGCAGCCACCTTTCCAATCCAAAACGAAATTGCAAACAGAACGATTCCCATTCCGACAATCCATTTTGCAATCAAATTAAACTGACTTGTTTTCATAGCAAAAATAATTTTGAGATTAATTTCTAAATAATAGCAAAACTAACTTAACATACCAAGAAAGGGAAAAAAATCAAGATTGAAATCACAATTTTTTAATAACCCCCCCAAAAGAAAAGAGCCGCAATATATGCGGCTCTCCCATCACCAAACCGGCAACAAATTAGAAACTATTGCCGCCCTTACTCAACCATACGGCATGAACCAAATCCGCCACATTGATTGGTTTCCGAGCAACCTGATTAGTATGAACATAACTAAATTCATCATTTTGTTTCAGAAGACTAACCAAGCCTTTAACCGGAATATGCGCCATATCGGGTCTATTACCGACCTCATATTTAACCTCATATAAGTTTTTACGCAAAATTTCCAAAGCCAACATAGGCTCACTTTCGCTACGTCCATTTAGGAAAGCCTGAGTTGCAGCCTCAATCATTGGTATAACCGCCTGATTAGCCCATGCTTCCTGTTCAGGATTTGTAATTTTTTTCTCCGTACCGTTTGCCCGTTTAACAATTTCACCTGTTGCAGCAAAAGTTTCAGCAACAACCGGCCCCAAATAACCGCTGATAGAACGATACATACCTGCCACATCACGCGTTTCTGGATATTTAACTTTTCTTTCTTTAACAGACAAGCCCGGCTCACCGGCAAAATCCAAAAATTTCAAGTCATTATTTTTAGTAACCAAAACCTGCCCAAGATGGAAATCGCCATGAACACGAACGATTGAACTTTGCGCTTCCCCATTATTTAATTTTTTGATCTGTTTATGAACAAAATTATGAGTTAAATTATCCCAATTCTGCAACAATTCTTTAGCCTGTGCCTTAGTTGCATCATCCAGACCATTAATATTTTGCTCAATCGTTTTCTCGGTTTGATAGAGCAATACGGCCAAACTTTTTTCATATTTATAAAGATAAGCATCATCAATTGCAATCGGTTCGAAATCAGGATCACCGTTTGAGCGAGCAAGGCACTCGGACATTTCCGCAGTTTTCCGCCCCAAATCACGCATCATTTCAATAAATTCTCTATGATCTGCCACATTAATTTTATCTTGCCCGTTAGCCTGAGCTTCATTTAGGGCATTAACCAAATAATTATTGGCATACGACCATAAGTCACCGCGATTAGGAACAAATTCCTGAACAATACCCAAGGTAGCAATTTCACCATTAGGTTCCTTCATAATAAAAGCACCATAAGTTTTAGGCATAGCGGAACAACCTGCTCCCATCAACTTAGCATTCATTTCGACTTCGACGCTGACTCCATGATCACTTTCAATCATTCTATCCTGTTTAAAAGCAATATCTTCGCCAACGCGAATAGTTGTATTACTTTGTTCTACATTTAACGGTTTCGAAGCAGAGAACAAATTATTTTGAACCACTTCTTTTTCACCGATAGTATGATATTTAACCACAGCCCCGTTATTAAAAGTAACTGCATTATGATTTTCTTTAAAGAAAACCATCAAAGACTTCCAATAATCTGGAGCTTTCATAGCGTCAAAATATTCTTGTCCGTTAATAAAGACGCTATCAACCCCATCCATTTTACCTTTAGCCAAAGGCATAAAGAATTTCTTTTCAGTCCCATCATCAAGTTTCGCCGTTCCCAATGTAAAAAATTTGCGTCCGGCATCAAACGGAACAGCATCCAATTCCACATCAACAACTTTACCTTCAGTAATTTCTTGTTTAAAACCACACCATCTTTGTGCATGAATGTAGTTAATAAGTTCATTATTTCCTTTCATAAAAAATCTCCCTTCTATTATAATGAGTCTAAATTGGAGCGAATAGAGTAGATTTCAATATAAATTTGGAAAAAAACAAAAACTGTTGATAAAAATGAAGGGTTTAGGAGCAATTATGTCAAAACTAGAAGAATTAGCCAAAATTTCCGGCATATCATCCGAATACATAGACAAAACAGGTCAAACACATTATACGACAGATGCTGTTCGTCGCTGTTTTTTAAAAGACATGGGATATAGCACTGATTCGGATTCGGAGCTTGACTCCAACATAAAAAAACTCGACGAAAGGATATGGAAAGACGGGTTTGATTACATCAATTCATTTTTCACCAATGAAACAGACATGAGTATAAAGCTACATCTACCGGAAAGCGAGAAAAGCAAGATCGCCACATATGAGTTGGAAGATGAACAAGGCTCCATCAATACAGGCCAAATATCACTATCGTCAATTCCGATAGAAGAAAGAAAGCTCATTGATGGCGTCAATTTTGTTATGATAAAAGTAAATTTTTTCAAGCAACTCTCCCCCGGCTACTATAAATTAAGAGCCATCATCGACAACAAGTCCTATGAAACAATGATAATCATGGCTCAACCGAAATGCTATCTTAAAGAGGGGCTTGAAGAAGAAACATTCCGCGTTTATGGGCTAGCAATACAGCTCTATGCTTTACGCTCTAAAAACAATATGGGGATTGGCGATTTTACCGATTTAAAAGCCATCATAAAACTTGTCGCCCAAAACGGAGGCGATGTAGTCGGAGTAAATCCGCTCGGCGCGTCATTTCCGGAAAGCCGAGATGATGTATCCCCCTATCGCATCTTAACCAGAGCATTTATAAATTACGCATATATAGATTTAAAAGCCGTACCGGAATATCAAACATCACCGGAAGTACAAGAATTAATTGCGACAGAAGAAATCAAAAATCAAATTGAACATTTGCGCAGTTTGGATAAAGTTGATTATCTGGGCGTATACCGACTAAAAATCAAATTACTGAAAGCGATGTACCGGTATTTCAAAGAAATACATTTAAATCCGAGCAAAGGCATAAGCCAGCGCGGAGCTGCCTTCAAAAAATTTGTAACAAGCAAAGGCAAACCATTCGCAAATACTTGCTTATTCGAAGCAATATTAGAAAAACATAATGAAAACGGCATGCACAATGATTGGCGTTTCTGGCCCAACAACTATGACAAGATAAATTCATTCCACACCAGAGATTTTGAGCAAATCAATCAAGACCTAATTCAATTCTATGCATATTGCCATTGGCTTGCGGATGAGCAATTAAAAGAAGCTGCAAATTTATGTAAAGAATTAAATATGAAAATCGGATTATATCTTGACTCACCGATAGGAGCCGCTGCAAGTGGTGTTGAGGTATGGGAAAACCGAGATTTATTTGCTGAAAACATGGGTATCGGGGCACCTGCGGATCCGATGCGTCCGCGCGGTCAAAGTTGGGGTTTTGCACCATACCATCCCCAAAAATTGCGTCAAGCGCATTATGCCCCTTTCATATCGCTAATCAGAGAAAACATGCAACATGCCAAAGCATTGCGCATTGATCACGCAATGGGTTTAATGCGTTTATTCTGGGTATATTTCGTAGAAAATAATCCGGTCGTACAAGGCGCGTATGTATATTACAACATGCGTGAAATGGTCGCGATATTATCAATTGAAAGCCATCGCGCTCAATGCATGGTCATCGGAGAAGATTTAGGCACGGTACCGGCAGGTTTCAGAGAATATATGTACGAACATGGGCTCATTTCGAATAAAGTATTTTTCCGCCAAAAAGATAAAGACGGAACATTTTTAGCCCCTGAAAAATATCAATATTTATCTTTAGCCCAAGCGAGCACGCACGACCAAGCAACCGCCTATGGTTATTGGTTGGATGAAGATATCAATACGTTCAAGTCCTGCAATTTATACGTCAACGAAGAGCAATACCGCAACAATCTGGAAATCAGAAACAAAGAGAGAGCCTTACTAATAAAAGCGTTTGAATCCCAGCAGACATTTCCGTCAGAAGAATGTCAAAAAGATGCCGAAGCCAAATTAAACGGTAAGAGCGTACCGGAGAAATTGGAATATGCCGTAAACAAATATGTTTCCCGCACCAACAGTGCCATATTCTTACAGCGTATTGAAGACATCTACGGTCAAATTGCTATGGAAAATGTCCCCGGCACAATAGCCGAATATCCGAACTGGAGAATAAAGCTGACCATCAATGTAGATGATATGGATAAAGACAACCGGTTCAAAGCTATGTTTGATATTATCCGCAACGAACGTTGCTAAAATAGGAGATAAACTCAAACTAAAAAACAGCGTCAATAATTGACGCTGTTTTTTTAATAAAGAAATGGTGTCAGCGGCGGGACTCGAACCCACTACCCACAGTTTAGGAAACTATATAAACCAATGTCGCAATACCTTGATAAAATATTGATTTGCATTGTTTTTATTAGTGTTCGCAAGCTGATAGAATTTTCGGTGCCTTTCTAGTGCCTAGATTGCGAAGTATCTCTACTCCAAATATTATGCAGTTATATTAGTCAAAGATACTTAAAAATCAAGGATTTTCTGACAGTTCTGCAAAGAGGTTTATTCCTTTTTTTATCAATAAAACATTAGACGAATAGTGTTTTCTTATTGGGTTATGCTTCATAATCCTTTAATAGCCATTCAAGTAAAGACACTATCTTTATACCATCTTCTGTGCTGCCGACCAACATTTCATCATTCGTTAAAACCATTTTGGGATGACTATCACGAATCTGCTGTAAAACTCCTAATTCGCGACTAAATGTTTTGTTGGCATCCATTCTATCATTTACTTGAATATATAGCTTTTCATCTTGTTTGGTTGCAATAAAGTCTATTTCTTTATCTTCATACTTACCAATAAAAACCGTATAACCACGTCTTAAAAGCTCAAAATAAACAATATTTTCCAGAATCCGCCCATTATCGGAAACTCGGTTTAAAATACGATACCTCAATCCATTATCAACAATATAGTATTTTTCCAAACTTCGTAAAAGTTCTTTTCCTTTAACATCATAGCGTTGGACAGGATAAAAAATAAAAGCTTTTTCTAATAAGCCAATACAATCATTTACATAAGCATTATTTTTACTTTCGATACTCTTTTCATTATATAATGTGTTCGTAATACTGTTAACGCTGCTTATGTTGGCAATGTTATCAGCTAGAAAATGGATGATTTTTTCAATTACTTGGGTATTTGTATTCTTAGCTCTAGAAGCTACATCTTTTACCAAAACCGTATTATATATACCATCAAGAACTTCATAAGACTGTCTTTCGCTAAAATCAAAATCTTTTAACGATGGCATTCCGCCAAATTTAATATATAAGGCAAATTTGCGTTCCATTGACATATCATTAGGAAATTTATGAAAAGTCAAAAATTCCTTAAAAGATAAAGGAAGCATTTTTATTTCTACATATCTTCCTGATAAGAAAGTAGCCAATTCTGAAGAAAGCATATAAGCATTTGAACCGGTTAAATATAAATCAGCATTCTTTCGCAAACGTAGAGATGCAACAGCTTTTTCCCATTCAGGTATTTTTTGCACTTCATCAAGCATAATATAAGTCATTTTATCTTTATTTGCTTTTAGGCGGCTATCAATCATATCGTGCAAAGTTTTTGCATCGGAAATTTGCTCATCACCCATTTCTTCAAAATTCAGGTGAATAATTTGTTCTTCAGTGATTCCCTGTTCTTTTAATTTCAAGGCAAAGCTATCTAATATTCTAGATTTTCCGCATCGTCTAATACCTGTAATGACCTTGATAATATCCTTATCTTTCCAAGACATTAACTTATTTAAATATAATGGTCTATCTATCATAGCAAATCTCCTTTGTTATCAATATATATAAAAAACTTCTATATTTCAATAAGTTTTTTTAGAAATTTATAAAAAAGTTTTTAAAGGCTTGCCTTTTTACATAATATTCATCAAAATTATTATTTGTGAGTATTGAAAATATTGCGAATGTTATTCTGGTGAAGCATATATTTCGCAACGTTAAAGACCTCGTAAGTCGCCTAGGGGTTAATTGTTAAAATAAGCGAATGTTAAAGAACATACCTTTTTTAACATTTTCTTGGAAAAGCTTGGAACCGTTAGGGATTTTATTTGAGGCTCTAGGGTGGCAAGGTAAAAATGTTAAACTTTGTTTGTTTTAATAACTTTTCTTAACATTTTGTTCCTTTGTTTGATTGGGTATCAATTCATTCAAGAAGCTTATTCTTTCCTAACAATCCTAGTTTTAATTTTTGAAATTTTGATTTTTTTAATTTTACTCAAAAGAAAAAGCCTTACAAAAAATGTAAGGCTTATACATTAAAGGGACAATAAACGAAGTATGATATACAATGTTTATTGTCCCTAATTGTTTGTGAGGATGTTGCAACATCCTCACAAGTGCCGGCAGCGGCTGATGCCTAAAGAGGCTTAAGTTTATACACTTGTAAA
>CASFTO010000029.1 GCA_949297665.1 uncultured Alphaproteobacteria bacterium
ATTGAAAATTTTAAGAGCGCAATCGGAGTTGAGAATATCCTTATGCCTTATCGAAAAGGACGGGTGGCACCGGATAAAAAATCAAGGCTCCCGAAAGAGCACATTACTCCCGATGTCTGTATGCAAATTCTTAAATCTACCAATAATCCCGTCAATATTCAACATATGCTCGAATGTATTAAAGATTTGCCAGAAACAGAACAGGCGCAATTTAAAGACGTGGTGTTGGCTACGTTCTCTAATCGTGAACAGCCCAGCGATGTTCTCTTTTTAGGTAAAAAATTGGCATACGTTTCCGGTTATACAAAAGAATTTTATGCAGTCAAAGAGCTTAAAGCGGGGGATTTTATTGCTTCCGCGGTGAAACCGGCCAAAAGTTATTTGCATCTTAAAGGGCTTGGGCATTTGCCTGAGGATTTATCCGAATACGAAGAATTGGTTTGTCGCGGTGGTTCGCCTGAGTTTGCATACGTCAAAAAAATGCCCAAAACTTTGAAATTTGAAAATTGTATGACGGCAAGACTTGATGCAAACGCTTTGGAAGGGGTGGAAAATATTGTTTGCCATAAGGTGGATACTCTCTCGCTTAAAGGGCGGCAATGGTATGAGAAGGGCGGCGGTGAGGCGCTGAAACGACTTGAATGTACAGGTTGCGATTTTATAACATTGGAAAATATTACTTTTGCGCAACCGCCGGCGGTGGAAATTTCCGGTTGCAACAATTTGGCGTTGAGATGGTTGAAAAACTTTTCGCAACCGGAAGTGTTTGACGGTATGGCTTATGTCATGCTTAACGAAATTGAGTTTGCTGATATTCAAAAGCCCTTGAAATTTCATAATATTGACGGATTGCAAATCCATAAATCCTATTTGCCTGAAACGGTTGAGTTTGTTAATGTGCAGAGTTTGGTTTCCAATGCGGATTTTAATGCAACTAAGACGGTGAATTTTAATAATATGCAGAAATTGGATTTATCCTCGGCTAAAAATTTACCTGATGTTGTGGTTGAGGGGGGGAAATATGTTGAGCTTAATCATGCCGAGTTTCGCTTTGATAGTCAAGTCGTGCTTAATGATGTGACTGACGCTAAGATGTCTTATGTGAAGAAAATGCCTAAGGCGCTCACTGTTGCCAAATGTCGCAGATTTGAGGCTTATCAAACCGATTTTAAAGATGTTGGCTTTGAGCCGCAAGATGTGAATGAATTGCATTTAATCGGTGCGGTTAATTTGCCGTCTTTAACGATTTTGTCTGATACGGAGAAATTAAATATCGACAACGCAACGTTTGCCGATGGGCAAAATTTGGTTTTGGACGGTGTCAAAATTGTTAAAGCCTCTGAGTTAAAAAATGCGCCGGAATTGATTGAAATTGCTCATGCCGACGAAGTCCATTTGCTCTTGTCTAATTTGCAAGATACCAAAAAAACGGTCTTTTCTGATGTCAAAAACGTTTGGGCGGGGGCTTTGTCTATCTCGGGGGATTTTTCGGCAAAAAATTGTCAGTTGGTGTCTTTTTCTCATGGAGGGTTTGAACCTCAGGCTAATCTGAAATTTGAACAAATTGATATGGCTGATTTTACGACTTGTGATAAAATGCCCGAAAATTTAGACGTTTCTAAGGTTGAAAATTTAAACTTTACTTCTCTTAAAGGCGTGAAAGAACTCATCTTGCGCGATGAAAAACAAAAGGGACAAATTCGAAACTATGTCTTTGATGATTTTAACGGTAATTTGGTTTATACTTCGCCTGATGCCAATAAAGCTAATCTGGATTATCGCCAGGAACTTCAAGATAGGTTTGCGGCGCAACGCGATGAGATCAGAAAACAAATCGAGGAAAGGGAAAAGAAAAATGCCCGCATTTGGGCTAGATGGTTTGCTAAAGGCGGATACACGAGGTAACACTGATGTTTGTTGATATTGTAAATCCTAAATCTCCTTTGGCGGTGGAAAATTTGTTAATCCCTTATAAAAAAGGGCGGGTGAGTAATGGGGTACGTCAACCCAAAGAAAAGATTACTCGTGATGTTTGTTTTGAAATTCTTAAATCTACCAACTATGCACGCAACATTAAAGATATGCTCCAATGTATTGCCGAACTTCCTCAAACCGAGCAGGCGCAATTCATAGATGTGGTGCTCTCGACATTTTATAAGCGGGAACAACCTCAAAGTGTGTTGACTTTGGGGTGTCAATTTGCCGATGCTCATGGACTTATTCTTCCGCAACGTAAAGATGATGAACATCCTACTTATTTATCTTCCGCTCCGGAACGCATTTTGACGATTGAAAGAAATACGGGGCACTTGGAGATGGAATGTTTTGACGGATACGATCGTCTGATTTGTTGGAGCGATAATACGATACGTTTGGGGCGTACACTGAATGCCGAGAAAATTTTACCGCCGATTATTGAAGCGCCGAACAGCGAATTTATTAACTTTTTGGGTAAAGAAGCATGCGACGGTTCCAGACTTCGGAAAATCGTGGTTAAAGAAGGTGGAACGGTCGCGATGGATGATGTTAATCCACTGCCGAAAAAAGTCGATTTAACCGCTTGTAAACGCGTGATTATCGGTTTTTATGATTTGAAATACACGAAAGAGTGGAAATATCGACCCGATGCGCTTACTTGTTCGGAACACGATTTGGATTTGGCGGAGAATAATTTGGATTTTTCCGCTTTCGGGCGCGTGGTCTTAGAGAGATGTTCGGTTAAGCCAAAGGCGAAAATTGTCTTTCGTGACGGCGCAGAGGTGAATTTTTGCGGAATTGAACCGAAACTTCCCGATGATATCGACTTTTCTAAATGCTCCGAAGTTACACTTGATATGGATGATTTGTCTAATCTTAAAAACTTGCACTTCAAAAAAGGGGCGAAAGTTACTCTCAAAAGAGTGAAGAAATTGCCGCCGGATATTGATTTTTCCGTGTGTGCAAAAGTGGATTTGAACCAATGTGACCTTAAAGAGCAATCGCAACCGCGCTTCAAAAAAGGCGCAAAAGTGAATTTGGCGAGGGCGACGAATTTGCCGCTTCATCTGGATGTTTCCGAGTGTGCGGAAGTGAATTTGAGCCATTGCGACTTGAGCGAACAATCGCGTCTTCAATTTATGAAAGGAGCCAAGGCCGTCTTGAGCGGTGTTACTTTATTTCCGAAAAATCTTGATGTTTCTCCTTGTGCCGAAGTTAATTTTAACGGAAGCGATTTGGCAGGGGTAACTTCTCTCTCTTTGGGGGTGGGCGCAGTCGTCCATATGTTGAGTACGCGCAATCTCCCCAAAAATGTCGATTTCTCTAACTGCGCAAAGGTGGAAATGCAAAGTTGTGACTTGACGGAGCAAACTCAACTTCGCTTTATGGACGGGGCTAAGGTGCATTTGATTGATGTCAAAAACTTAAAAAACGGTGCGGATTTTTCTAATTGCGCAGAGCTTGAAATTGTTAATTGCAATATGCAAAAACTCCGCTGGTTGGGATTTCGTCAGGGCGCAAAGGTTCGCTTGCAATCAATCTTTAATCTGCCGGCTTGTGTGGATTTTTCTCCTTGCGCCGATGTTGCGATTGAATTGTGTGATTTTGAAAAGTTGTCTGCCGTTTATTTTGGTAAAGGGGCTAAAGTTTATTTAGAACGCGTGGATAATATGCCGACGTTGGTCGATATGTCTGAATGCGAAAAAATTGATATTTACGATATCTTGAAAGAAGGTTTTAAAAATACAAAAACATTGCTGTTGCGTAATAAGGCGCAGATTAATCAGTATTTTGATGTTGACGGGAAAGACAATAAACTCCTCTTTACCGAACAGATGAACGAGGAGCAGTTGAGAAAATTTGAAACGAAAAGAAAGGCTGCTCTGCAGCAACTTAAATATCGCTCTGATGAACTGCGGAAAGCGACGCTTGAAGCGGCTCAAAATCAAACTTCCGATAACGATACCAAATATAACTCTTCCGGCTCATTTTTTTCACGTTTATTTGGGCTTGGCCGACGCTAGAGCCGGGGCGGTTGTTGGAGCATTGGCTCAAGGGCTTGACTCCCTTCCTTTCCTTTCCTTATTCTTCTTGACGTATTCTTTTTTTGAAGTATGCTAAATGGTGTTTATAAATAATTAGCGTTACTATTATGAAAAAGGAATTTTTATCTTGTTGCCGAAAATTTGACGCGGTAACGTGGTTGCTAGTTTTTGTGTGCTTTTGCGTCGTCTTGGAGTATATCGGCGTTTGGGCTTGTTGGCAGACCTTAATCTTTATCGCTGGTTACGGGGTTATTGCCGGGGCGCTTTTACTCTTGGGATTGCTAATGTATCGGGGGTATCACGCTATTACTCCGTTTATACGCAAAAAGTTCGGTAAAAAGTAATTGCCTTATTGCGATTGCTTTGCTTATGACTAAACGAGGCGTTTTATCGTTATGGCTGCGACATTAAAAAAAGGGAGTTTCGGTATCAACTGAAAATCTCCCTTTTTTATTTTGGGCTTTGCGCATCTTTACATTTTCGTCGGTGCTTTGAAGCCCAAGATGTTAATGCAGATGTCCAAAACTTTTAAGGTTAGCGTTATCAGACCAATCAGTGAGCTTAAAATGCGCTCGTTGGTTTCTGCCAATATCTTCTTATCGTGATAGAACACGTTGAATTTATTGGATATTTCATAAATGTAGGAGCAAATCATCGACGGAGCGTCCTTTTTGTACGCCTCATTGATGGTATGGCTGAAACGAGTTAATGTCAGCGCTAATTCTCTTTGGCTTGCCGTTTCAAACTTGCCGTCAATTTGAGCAGGGCTTTGTTCTAACTTTTGCATCAATTCCGCATGGTGCTCTCTTAATTTTGCCAATATAGATTTAATGCGCACCATCGTATATAAAATATACGGGCCGGTGTTGCCTTCAAATGAGGCGAACTTGTCTATGTCAAATATGTAATTGCTCTCGCAGGGGTTCATCAAGTCGCCATATTTGATTGCCGCTAAGCCGATAATTTGGCGCAATTCCGTCAACTCTTGCTCGCTTAATTTGTCGCCGTCTTTAATATTTACTTGATTTTCCACCGTATCCAATAGTTCGGACAACTTCATCGTACCGCCGGCTCTGGTCTTGAACGGTTTGCCGTCTTTGCCGTTTACGGTGCCGAAACCAATGAACGATAATTCTGTTTCCGGTTTAACCACGCCGGTCTTTTTGGCGCAACGGAACACTCTCTCAAAGTGTAAATTTTGACGCTTATCCACGACGTATATCACTCTATCCGGCGCAAAGTCTTTTTCTCTTTGAACCAATGTCGCCAAATCGGTTGTTTCATATATCGCACTGCCGTCTGACTTTAATATTATGCACGGCGGTATCGGCGCAGTGTCGCTTTCTTCTTTTACATCAACTACCAACGCGCCTTCGCTCTCATAGGCAAAGCCTTTGTCTTTCATCATCTTTACCATATCAGGAACATACGGATCCGCATCGCTTTCGCCAAGCCATAAGTCAAAATCCACATCCAATCTGCCGTAGTTCTTTTTCAAATCCGCCAAAGATACGCTCAAGATATGTTTCCACAAAGCACGGTAGCCGGCTCTTCCTTTTTGTAACTCTTTGGTTGCCAAACGGGCGGCTTCCAAATATGCTTCATCTTCTTTGGATTTGGATGATGCGAACGGATATATCTCCTCCAAATCTTTTAAGCTAAATGGCGGGGTTGCTGGATATTCGCCAGTGTAATTTTCATCAAAATAAACTAAATCCGGCTTCCTGACGCTTAATTCATGAATAATCAAGCCCATCTGCAAGCCCCAATCGCCCAAATGCGCATCGCCGATGACCTTATTGCCGACAAAGCGGTTTAAGCGTTTTAAGCATTCTCCAATTACGGCTGAACGCAAGTGACCAACGTGCAGTGGTTTGGCTACATTCGGTCCACCGTAGTCTATCACGACTGTTTTCGGGTTTTCTGTCTTGGCAAAGCCACAGTCTGCCTCTGTATCCATTTCGCTTAGGTATTTGCCGATAAACGCGTCTTTGACCATGATGTTGATAAATCCCGGAGCAACGACGTTTACACTCTCTATCACATCATTTTCGGCGATGTTGTTTATCACGTCATTGGCTATCATTAACGGTGCTTTGCGGTATTGTTTCGCGCCGGACATCGCTCCGTTGCATTGAAATTGGCATAAATCCGGTCGGGCGGATACAACCACACGCCCTAGTTGCTCATCGTAGCCTGCTTTTGTGAATGCTTGCGCAAAGATTTGATTTAATTCTTCTATCACCGTTTGCACTGTGTCTTCTCCTTAGTTTATCTCGTTTAATCTCGGCAGAAAGTATAGTGAAAACTGTTGAATTGTCAAGTCTTAAAGGGGAAAATTTCGGCATCTAGAGCGGTCTTTGCGGGTCGGATGAAATTCATGTACTTCTGTGTATACTAAAATTTGGCAACTAGGTGGGTAACTTGTGCTCGTAGACTTCGTTCTTTGTGGGGCGGAGTTTTGAGAGATGCGCGCAGGCAACTCGTCGGTGTGCTCGCATACGCTGATTTATTCCTTTATGGGGCAGGGGCGGATATGCACGCGCTACTTTAATTGTTGCCGGTTTAAATCTTACTTGACAGGTGGACAAAAATAAACTACATTTTATGCACTTATGTATTATTCTTAAACTTTTTTGTATATGAAATTATTTCGTTTTTGGAAGGATAAATTTCAGAATTCTTCCTTCTATCATTGGCTCAAAGTCGATGAGGTGTATTTGGAACCGTTTAATAATTATCCGGAGTTGTTAGCTAAACAAAGAAAACTGGCTGTCGGACGTTGGATGGGAACTTGGTGTGCCGTGGGGAGCATCTTATGCTTCTTTGCTTCTTCCTTTCTCCAATTCTTTCGTATGTTTGCGTTGGCGCAGGAGAACCCTTTTTTCTTTGTGCTTAATGCAATGATTTTGGTGGCGGCGCTTTGCTTTGCAATTGGTAATGCTTTTGCTTATAGGCGTGCCGCGACACCAATTTTGATGTCAGGTATTGCGATGGTGGCTATGGCGTTAGTCCTTTTTTTGCCGTTTGATTTGCAAATTCGGTTGCAGTTGTGGCAAGGAAATAATATGTATGGATTTGTTTTTATCGGCGCGGCAGTCGGTGCGCTTGCGGCTATGACAATTATCTGGATCCTCTATAAAGATACTCTTTGGGAGGAAAAAACGGATAATGATGAGACGGAAAAGGCCTGAATCTTTGGCGGATAGGTGTTCTACACTTTATCCGCCTTTTTCTTGGTGGAGATTTTTGTAACTGATGCAGCGCTCTTTTGCAGTTGCGAAGGTTTTTCTTGCTTTTTTACTCTTGCGGTGTTACTCTTCCTTTTCTTTTGTATTATTCTTAAACTTTTTTGTATATGGGAAAATGGTTTGCTTGGTGGGAAAATTTCAAAAATTCCCCATGTTATCATTGGCTTAAAGCTGATGAGGTGTATTTGGCGCAGTTTCAAAATCATCCGTTGCTCTATCAACGTATGGCTTGCTACGGTGCAGAGAGATGGACGGCGGCGCGCTGTTTGTTGACCGCTTTGCCCGCTTTGGTCGTCGCTTGCCTCTTGCAACGCTATTGGTTGCTCTGTGGCGAATTTTTCTTTTTTTTGCAACCTTTTTTGTTGGCGGGTGTCTTTGTCTTGACTTTGGGTATTCTCTATCTTGCTTGGGCGCAAAATCTTTTTTTGTTTGTCGGCGGGGTTTTGACCTTGCTTACGGAGATGATGCTGACGATATTCTTGTTTGAACAACTCTATATCTTGACGTTGTTTGGTTGTGTCTTGTTGGGATTGGTCTTGTTCTTGTTCGGCGGCGCTTTGGGGCTTGTTTTGGGATATATCTCGGTTTGGGCGCTCCTTTATAATATGAAACGTTCTTTGTATCGGCGAGGCGTACTCCCTTAAATCTTCTTTTTATCCGAAAAGCGGAGCTGACTGCTTGGTCTTCTCCGCTTTTTTTTAGTTCTGGATTAAGTCGAATCCTCTATTCGCTTTGATTGATGATTTGTTGCGCTTTGGCTAACTCGCTCTCTTCCAACACAAGCACAATGTAATCGCCGCTTATATATATACTTTCTTGTGCAGGCCATGCGCGCGCTTGGTTCAATAAATATTCCTTAATGGTC
Organism: uncultured Alphaproteobacteria bacterium; assembly: GCA_949297665.1. Classification (GTDB taxonomy): domain Bacteria; phylum Pseudomonadota; class Alphaproteobacteria; order RF32; family CAG-239; genus CAG-267. Next base: position 8,139 of record CASFTO010000029.1, read on the forward strand.
GGGTTGCCCTTTATCGCGCTAAGCAAATCAATGTCCGATTCTAAAAAGTCCGCTTGATAGTAAAAATTATAGGCGTCCTTGCTTCTGCCTGCTTCATAGTAACTCCAGTCGAGCAACTCGCCACTCGCAGTTTCGTTGCTATGCTTTAGGTAATATTTGCCTCGTAGACTTTGATTGCCGATTTGTAATAATTTGTAATGACCGTTGACGTTGAAATTTTCCAACTTCTCTAATCGCGTGATGATTCTTTCTGCCAATTTTGTTTCCGCATCCCAGCCAAACTTCCATACTTTTTGCGCATAGCTTACACGCACGAAACCCATGAATATTATCAATAGCGCCAGTCCGTAGCCGATACGTTTCAGATATGTTCCCCCAAGTTTTAGGATAATTGCCAGCGATAGAGCATATATCAACGGTAAACCGTAAAAATCTATCCTGACAAGATGCAGAGGATTTTCCGTTGACGGAACCGACAGCATAAATGTTAATTTTGAGGCGATTAATATCAACGGTATCAATATCAATCCGCGCATTGAGGCTTTTGCGTTCGGACTCAAAATTATCAGCGAAAATAAACCGATTAAGCACATCAAAAGATAGCCGCCTTTATATATTCCGTCCATGAATGGCATGGTTGTTCCGAATTGTGTGAACATTGCTATCAGTAGCGTCGGAAGTTTCGCAGGGTAGCTCCAGAGCGGCGCTAATACCGTGTTATATGCGGGGGTGATTATGTTCGTGTCTTTTAAGACGATGATGATAAACGCATATATCATTAAACCTGATGTTAAATTGGCGAAACTTTGTAAACTTCTCTTAAAACCGCATTTTAATCCAATGTCCGAGAATACGGTTTGTAAAAAAACTTTCCCTAATATCGCTACTAAAATGAAATTTAATACCGGTAAATATGTTCCCAACGCTGTTATAAACAGCAAAACCGATATGATGTTGTATAGATATGTCGCATTTAAACTCTTGCTGCGTTTTTCTGACAGCAATAAGGCGCTTAGTACTAAGGCCGGCAACCATAAATTTCCTAATGTGTTTTGTGCAAAATACAGCCAGCTTATCGTATACGGCGTGATGAGGAAAAATAATCCCGTTACAACATACGCCGTCGTCTTTTGCGGTAGTTTCCAATATATCCCCAATAGCACGCCCGCTATACTTAATCCCGCAAACGACCATAGATTGTTTATTACAGGTAATATCTTTCCGTCAAATAATAATTCTTGAAGCCAAAATGCCGAAAAGCGTCCTTCGCTTATCGCAACTTCCGGATTGACCGCATATCTTATTGCTTCCCAATCACGGTTGCCCCACATGAAGTTTATTGTGTGAAATAAAAATGCCAGATTGATGAAACCGAATAATTGCCAGAAACTCTTGCGGTATAATCGCGGAATGCGGTTATAGCCTTTTACACATTCCTCCGCCCAATCCAAATCACAGCATAGATGGCGGATGTTTTCTCTTGTCTCCGGCATCAGGGCGCAGAATACCATCGTCGCTCCGATTAATCCTAATGTTACAGATGTGGTCATGCATATATTGCTGCCATATCGGGACGAAATAATACAACTTAAACTGATGATGATACCACTCATCACCGCTATTAACAAATATAGTATCGACTTTTTCATCGCATCTTCCTTTGCTTATTCTCTTTTTTATCTTAAAAGAAAGTGTTTGCAGCTGTCAAAGGTTTGGCTTATTTTATCCCCTATTATTGGGGGCGTGCTAAAGGGCGGTCAAATTGCCAAATCAGCCAACTTATGTACGTCTGTTGTACACCGCGTTGTCTGATTTAACAATAGCACCGCCCTTTATCCCACCCATTGCAAAAATAGGAGCGGAGGTATGGCGCTCCTATTTTTCTGTCTTAAAATTTGGGGCGTGCTAAGTGCACTTGGGCAACTTGTTGCCGGTGGCTTTGGGCTGCGGTGGGGCAAAGCCGATTGTACGATTGGGGAACTGACTAGTTGCCCTATCGGGGCAAGTTGAACCTCTGTTCAACTTGGAGGCTTGTTTTTTGATGTGCTTTTTTGGGGAAAGGAAAACGCTTAAAAAATATATAACATTGTATGGTGCCGAGCTTGTCTATTTGACTCGGCAAAGGGAGCTTTGGGGCGGGTTAGGTATAAATGCCGATTGTATCAAACTTGTGGCGAATGCATGATTGCCCTTCGGGGCAAGTTGAACCTCTGTTCAACTTGGCGGATTGTTTTTTGATGTGCTTTTTGGGGGCTACTTTCAGTCGAGCCGTGCTGTTTTCCTCGTTCTTGATGCGCCGGATTTTACTCTTTTGTCAAGCTCAGAACATTCCTTTGCGTTTGAAGTAAATTATGGTCGATATTGTCGCAAGCGCCGATAAACCCATCACTACCCAGAACCCGTTCGGATTGTCCGCAAACGCTACCGGTACGTTCATCCCCCAGAAAGAGGCTAACATCGTCGGAATCGATAAAATAATTGTTATGGCGGCTAAGAATTTCATCACTAGGTTGACGTTGTTGTTGATGATGCTCGCAAAACCGTCCATCATTCCTTCTAATATCGAACGGTGCATGTCCACCATCTCTATCGCTTGCTTGTTCTCGATTATCACATCATCCAAAAAGTCCGCGTCTTCCGTGCTGAAATTGGCTAATCTCGCTATCGACGGTAAGCGCATTAAACGTAATAACTTCAATAGAACCAAATGATTGTCTTTTAATGCGGTCGTGAAATATACCAGCGACTTCTGTATCTCCATTAACTGAAACAGCTCTTTGTTGGAGGTGGTCTTTCTTAACGCATATTCCAAATCTTCCGTCCGCTTGTTGATTATTGTTAAATACTTCAAATAAAATTGCGTGCACTTGTATAATATGCTTAGCATAAAACGCGCGCGGTCACGCGTGTCAAACGTCTTGGCCGTCGAACGATTAAACGAACTTAATACCCGATTTTCTCTGGCGCATATCGTGATGAAATTTTTGGGCGTTAATACCAAACCGCACGGCAACGTGTCAAAATTCCCCTCGTCATCCAATAACGGCAGGTTGATGATTATCGCCAGTGAATTTTTTTCTTGCTCTATTCGTGAGCGTTCGTCCGCATCTAAGGAATTGCTTAATATGTCGTAGTCTATGTGCAGAAATGTCGATACTTGCAACAGCTCGTCTTCGTTCGGATTTACTAACGAACACCATGTCATCGGGAGTATCTTGTTCTTTTTGAGCTTTGCGAGTTTGCCTGTTTCTTCGGTTCGGTATATTCTCAGCATAGCACCTCCCTCTGCGCAACGCACTTACAAAAAAATTATAAAACTTCACTCTTGCTTGCGGTAATCCCCGAAATCTCTCTTTTATTCATATTACCCTTTTGCGGGAAGAGGTTACCTGATTGGCAAAAAAATTGTTGGTGCGGCCAAGAAGACTTGAACTTCCACGGGCTTAGCCCATAACGACCTCAACGTTACGCGTCTACCAATTCCGCCATGGCCGCACTTTCGGTGTCTTGTTTTTCTCACATACTTGCCAGACACCGCATTCGTGGCGAACGCTTACTTCTTGCCATCGGCTTATTCTTATTTACGCTCGCACAACGTCCCTTTTGTTACAACATTTTTTTTTAAGAATCAAGTTTTTTTTGCGAAGCTGTGGATTTTTTTTGTAAATCCCATAAAATGTCGAAGATGTCTTCTTCTGCAAGGGTACTTGGGCAACTTGGGCAACTTGTTGCCGTTTACTTTTAGTCCTTTATGGAGCGGGGTTGGGGAGTGCAACGCGCAGAAACATACCTTGTTGCCCTTCGGGGCAGATTATGCCACAGCATAATCTGGTGGATGAATGGTTGAAGTGGCTTTTTATGGAGCGGAGAAAAACTTGTCTTTTTTCGGTTGCTCTATTTGCTTTTTTGTGATATTATTTTCCTATGTTCGTTAAGAGGGAGAGAGTATATGTTTGTCGATATTGAAAATTTTAAAGGGGCTATCGGGGTTGAGAATATCCTTATGCCGTATACAAAAGGGCGCGTGACACCGGATAAAAAATCGCGCCTCCCTAAAGAACATATTACTCCCGATGTTTGTTGGCAAATTCTTAAATCCACCAATAATCCCGTCAATATTCAACATATGCTCGAATGTATCAAAGAATTGCCTGCCTCCGAACAGGCGCAGTTCAAAGAGGTCGTACTCGCTACTTTCTCTAATCGCGAACAGTCTGATGAGGTCTTTGAAATTGCCGAAAAGTTGGCGATTGATTCCGGATATCTGTCTGAACTTTACGCGGAGCCTGATAAAATTTATGACGGGCGTTTTTTATACAGCGCCAACTCTCTTAAAGAGGCTATCTCTACTACGGAAGAAACGATGAAACCAGAATGGGCAAAGTGCGGTAAAATTACTTTTTGCGGGAAACGCGCTAAAATCGAAAAGCAAACGAACTTTCCCCCTTATTTGGAGTTTTTTCAGACAGATAACGCAACTATTGAAAATTCTGATTTGCGTGATGTCAAAGCTATCTATTTTCGAGATGTTAAAAATGAGGTGCATTTGGAAAAACTGCAAAATCTTACCGCTCCTTTGACTTTTGACGCCGTCTTTCATCTGGCGTTGCTGGATATTGATTTTTCTAAATGTTCCGGTGTTAATTTCTTAAATTTGCATGATGTCAGTATCCATGATGCCAAAGGTTTGCCCGAAGTTTTGGATGTGTCGACGGTGAGGGCGGTCAATATCTATCGAACCGATTTATTAAGCGTGCGGGAATTTAAGTTAAACAGCGAACATAATCAGTTTTCCATTGTTGATTCATCTAATCTTCCTGATAATATGGTGATTGACGGTGTCTCAATGATTACGTTGACCGGTTCTTCGTGGGTTGATGCTGACAATTTGACGCTTAAAAATGCTGATTCGGCGGATTTTGATGATGCTTTTCATTTGCCCCAAAATATTAAAATGCAAAAGGTTAGCGATGCTTATTTTCCTAAAACCGATTTCGGCGGAGTGAAGAGTCTTTGGTGTGAAAAAATGATGGTGGCGGATTTGGGCGATGCTCAAAATCTTCCTTCTCAGATTGTCTTCAAAGATTGTGAAGCGGTTAGTTTGCGCCATTGTGATTTGACACGCGTTGCTTCTCTTGATTTGAGCGGCGTTCGTAAGAATTTGTTTTTGGATTATGCCGTCGGGTTGCCGAAGATTTTTGATAGAGAAAAGCTCGAAGGTGTCTTTTGCAAAGAAACGGATTTTAAAGGTGTGGAGAAAATTTGTCTGCGCAATGTTGCAAATGTTTCTTTGACTAAAACGAAAAATGTTGAGGCGGAAATTGAAATTAACGGTTGCACTAAAGCGGAATTTGCAGATGTGGATTTTAAAAACGTTTCTCAATTAAAACTTCGGAATATTTCTAAAGAGATTGATTTGTCTGACTCTTTTAACTTGCCACAGAATTTGGTGCTTTCCGATGTGGAGAAGGTAAACCTTTTGCGAGCGCGTTTTGCTGATGGTAAGAGTTTGAAACTTCAAAATATTAAAAACGTTAATTTTGAAGGCGCAGCCGATACGCCGAAAATGATGCTGGTGCAAAATGTGCAGGATTTTAACACGCGACATGGGTATTTTTCTAAAACCGATTGCTTGATTTGTCGTAGGGTGAAAAAAGTTGATTTGACTAATGTACAACACTTGCCAAAGAAAATGGTGTTTGAAGATTGCGATGAGGTTTGGCTTGGGGGCACAAACGGCGAAAACTTAAATGAAATCGAATTTGAAAATGTCAAAAGAGTTTATCTCTATGAGAATAAAAATTATCCTAAAAAATTGGATTTCTCCAAAGTTGAGGTCTGCTATTTGGATGAAGCGCATTTTTCTGACGGAGCCGAAATTATTTTTAAAAATCGTAAGCAGATGGTTGAAAGCAAATTTGTTGCGGGAGATACTCTCACCGTGCGCTTTGCCGATGAAAAACCTAAAATCCGCAATAAATTCTTGCGGGGCCGGAAAAGTCGTTTTTGATGCTCAGACGGCGGGATTGCTTGGGGTAATGACGGAGGAAATAAATCTCGCTCTTTGGTGGTGATAGCTAATCACTGCCTTCTCTTTGCTAATGTCCGGTGATATTTTTTGTTGCACATTTTCCTTTTTGTGTGATATGATTATTTTATACCCAGTTAAGGAACGTTTGCTGATGTTTGTCGATATTGAACATTTAAAATCGCCGTTGGCGATTGAAAATCTTTTGTCACCCTATAAAAAAGGGCGAGTCGCTGCGGATAAACGTTCTCATGAACCAAAAGAAAAAATTACTCCGGAAGTTTGTGCGGAAGTCCTTAAATCTACAAATTATGCCAGAAATATCAGAGATATGATTTTTTGTGTTAAAGATTTGCCGGATGTGGAGAAATTGGCGTGCAAAGATATGGTGCTTGCTACTTTTACACAACGTGAACAACCAGCCGATGTTGTTGATGAGGGGAGAAAATTGGCGAAACTCGGCGGGTATGAAAATGCGTTTAATAAGGTTTTGGGACAACGTGAGGGAGAGTTTTTAATTTCGGCTCCTTTTGTTTGGCGCGGATTTGCTACTTGTGATAACTATTTTAATGATGTCGATTTAAAAAAATACAGTCGGGTTGTCTATTTCGGTGAAAAATCCCCGTGTATCGAAGATGTGGCTGATATGCCGGGGGAATTGCAGTTTCCGAATTGCTCGCGGATTGTGTTTCGCGATTGCTCGTTTGAGAGATTGCAAAAAATTAAAATTCAAAATCAGGCGGAAGTCTTTGTGCGTAATCCTCGGAATTGTTCTTCCGAACTCGATTTTTCCGATTGTTCGAAACTCTGGGTTAATGTTACCGATGTTCGGCTTTTGCAAAAGTGGAAGTATAACCCAGAAAAACTCTGTTTTCATCTCTTGAGCGCGAGAGAAAAGGGTGAACTTAATCTGGAAGCCTTTGCGGAGGTCGATTTGCATTCTACCAGTTTGCATAATATTACCGCTTTTCGCTTCAAAAACGGGACGGTTGTTAATATGAACAATGCTTACGGTTTTAAATGTCCTCTCGATTTTTCGCCTTGCGCCGTGGTGAATTTGAACGGATGCGATTTGCATGGCGCGTCTTCGCTTAAGTTTGCGCGGGGGGCGAAAGTTTCTCTCTTGGGCGCGTGCAATATGCCTGGCGATACAAATTTTCAGAATTGCGCGGAATTGGATTTAACCGAGGCTATCTTGCCGTTTAATTTGGAAAAGTTGACTTTTGCTCCTCAGGCTGATGTGATTTTGGACGGCACGTTTAATTTGCCTAAGCATATTGATTTTTCAACCTGCGCGAAACTTACGGTTCAAAATTGTGACTTTTCTCAAGTGCAGGAAATTGTTTGTCGTGATGAAAAGCAACGTCAACTCTTGGATTTACCCAAAAATTGGAACGGGAAAATCTCGTTTTCTCCTCAAAATACAGCGGCGGAACTGCGTTATCGTTCTTCTGACGAGCCTCATCAACAGATGCAAAAAACGTCTCCGTCGGTCAAATTTTTGGGAGAGGAGGAAAATCCTCGTTTTTTAGCAAAATGGCGGAAACGCGGTTTTAGTCGATAGGAAAATATATAAAATTGTATTTTCGGTTTCTTGGCGGCGGGCGCGGTGCGAGTTTATACATCCTCATATGTTCACAAGGCGCGCTTGTTTACATTCATAGCTGTACACATAAATCTTTATTCTTATTCATTTTACTGGTTTTTATTTGCTGTTTTTTCTATATTCTTACCAGACTGTGCGATTGTTGAGTGATGCCTAAACTTCTTTTATCCTTTTTTCCTTGCAATCGCACGGTCATTTTTTGTGTATGCGGGCATAACTTTCCGAAAATACTGGAAATATTTTTGCACGTCGTTACATTATTATACAAAGTGCCGAGATATTTGCAAAGCTTATCTTTGCGGGGGACGCACTTATTCGTTATTTTTTATTTTGGGGGTGTGATGTTTAAACATTTTAAAATCGGTACGGCGTTGGCGTTGATGCTGTCGCTTTGTGCCTGTGACGAAAATAAAAACAATAATCAACAAGCGCAAATGCAGGCGCCACAGGTGGAAACCGTGCAGGTTTTGCCACAAAACGTGCCTCTCGCTTTTGAATTTGCCGCACGAGCTCAGGGTTCTAAGGAAACGGAAGTGCGCGCCAGAGTGGGCGGTATTTTGCTTAAACGTAATTATGTTGAAGGGGCTGAGGTTAAAGAAGGAAGCGTTTTGTTCCAGATTGACCCGAAACCTTATGAAGTCGCTTTGAAACAAGCGCAGGCTAAGTTGGCGCAAATTCAAGCCGAACTTAAAAACGCCGAAACTCAACTGGCTCGTACCGAAAAACTCTTTAAACAAGGTTACGCCAGCGAAAAAACGCGTGATGAGGCGGTGGCTAACGCAGACTCGCTTAAGGCATCTCTCCAACTGGCCGAAGCAGAAGTTGACGCTGCTCAGCTTAACCTTGATTATACCACCGTTACGGCGCCAATCAGCGGTAAAACCAGTATGGAAGCTCAATCCGAGGGGAGCCTTATTTCTACAACGGGTGATGCCGGATTGTTGACACATATCACACAACTTGACCCGATTTATGTTATCTTTTCGGTGTCTGAAAATGAGTTGATGGCGCTTACGAATATGGTGGAAAGCGGTAAAATCTTAAATCCGTATAACTCTAAGGATATTGTTGCAAAACTTAAACTCGGCGACGACAGCCTTTATGAAGAAGACGGCAAAATTGACTTTATCACTCCGAATATTGATCGTGCCACAGGTACAGCTAAACTTCGCGCCGTATTTGCGAATCCACAGAAAAAATTGCGTCCGGGGCAGTTCTTGCGTTTGATTATGGAAGGCTTAACCCGTATTGACGCGATTATTGTACCGCAAACCGCCGTTATGCAAGGGGCAAACGGTGCTTATGTTTATCGGGTTAATCCGCAAAACGTAGTGGAAATGGTGAGCGTTAATACCGGACTTTCCACAAAAGACGGTGGGTGGATTATTGATACAGGCTTGCAGGCTAATGATAAAGTTGTCATCAGCGGATTGTTGAAAGTACGCCCAGGGATGACGGTGGCTCCGGTTGTGGTGAACGCAAACGAGCCGGCTGCCGGAAATCCTGCGGTTAAAGGCTATGTGAAACCGGTGGTGGAACAACCTCAGGCAGAAAATGTGCCAAACAGCATTGAGCAAGTTCAAGACGAAGCGCAGGCGCTTATCAGCGATGAGGTGTCTGCGGATATTGATAACAATGCCGCAACCGGTGCCGATAATGCTCAAATGACAGCGCCTTCTGATGATGTTGTTTCTGAAACACCGGCATCCGCTCTGGCGCAATAAATCGGGAGGGCGTGATGTTTTCTAAATTCTTTATTGAAAGGCCGATTTTTGCGACGGTTATCTCGCTTATTATCGTGCTGGCCGGTTTGGTGGCGATGAAGGTGTTGCCGGTGGAGCAATATCCGAATATCGTGCCGACCGAAATTCAAGTGACCGCAACTTATCCGGGGGCTACCGCAGAGGTGCTTGCCGATACGGTTGCCGCACCGCTTGAACAGGAAATCAACGGCGTGAAAAATATGATTTATATGTATTCCAACGCCACTTCTTCCGGTTATTTGACCTTGGGCGTGGTGTTTGATATTGGTACAGACCCTGACCAAGCGACGATTGACGTGAACAATAAAGTGCAGATGGCGACTTCTAAATTGCCATCTGAAGTGACTAAACTCGGGGTGACCGTGGAGCAGAAATCAAACTCTATCTTGCAGGTGATTACCATGCGTTCCACCACCGATACTTATGACACGGTTTATGTTTCTAACTATGCGCTCTTAAACGTGCTTGATGAAATCAAACGTTTGAAAGGCGTGGGTAGCGCTTCATTGTTCGCATCGCAAGATTACTCCATGCGTATTTGGCTTTCTCCGGATAAACTTGCCGACTATAACTTGACACCGCAAGATGTGATTGCCGCTATTCAAGAGCAAAACTCTCAATTTGCCGCGGGGCAATTCGGACAAGAGCCGATGGATAAAGATTTGCCGTATACTTATTCGGTTAACACCAAGGGACGTTTGGTTGATGAAAAAGAATTCGGCGATATTATCCTTAAAAGCGATGCCGATGGCGGTATGCTCCGCTTAAAAGACGTGGCAAGGATTGAACTCGGCGCTCAAGATTACAGCGTGTCTTCCACCTTTAACGGCGAGCCGGCCGTTGCTTTTGCGGTTTATTTGCAACCGGGGGCGAACGCTCTGGAAACGGCTAATCTTGTGAAAGCTAAAATGGCGGAACTTTCTAAAAACTTCCCGCAGGGGATTACTTATGAAATTCCATACGATACGACTTTGTTCGTGGAGGTTTCTATTAACGAGGTTATTCATACCTTTTTTGAAGCCGTGTTGCTCGTGATTGCCGTTGTGTATCTCTTTTTACAGAATATGCGTGCGACACTTATCCCGATTTTGGCGGTGCCGGTGTCTATTATCGGGGCGTTTGCCGGTATGTATGTGTTGGGATTTTCTATCAATTTGTTGACGCTGTTCGGACTTATTCTGGCGATTGGTATTGTGGTGGACGACGCTATTATCGTGCTTGAAAACGTGGAACGCTTGATGGAGGAAGAAAATCTTTCGCCAAAAGAAGCGGCGATTAAAGCCATGCAGGAAGTGTCCGGTCCGGTGGTGGCGGTGGCGCTTGTACTTTCCGCCGTGTTCTTGCCGATTGCGTTTTTGGGTGGTATGACCGGCGTGATGTATAAGCAATTTTCAGTTACCATCGCCGTGTCGGTGTTGATTTCTGCCCTTGTGGCTCTGACCTTAACGCCGGCTTTGTGCGCTCTTATCATCAAACACAAAAAGCATAATCGTGAACCGATGCGCTTCTTTAAGTGGTTTAACAGCTTTTTTGAAAAAGCGACCGAGTGGTATTTGAACGGCGTGCGCTATTTCTTACATCATCGTAAGCAAGCGATTGTCGGGTTCTTGGCGGTGTTGGCAGGAATTATGGCGCTGTTTAAAATCGTGCCGACGGGGTTGGTGCCAAACGAAGACTTGGGTAACCTTTTGATGGCGTACTCTATGCCGGAGGCTTCTTCCTTGTCCAGAACCGAAAAGTTTACCGCAAAAGTTGGCGATTTGGTGCGACAAGATCCGAATGTTCAAGACTTCTTGACCATTAATGGCTATAATATGCTTTCTTCCAGCCAGAATACTTATTCAGGTATTAGCTTTATTACCTTGAAAGACTGGAGCTTGCGTGAAGGCGTGGGACAAGCGGCACAGGATTTGGCACTTAAATATTCCGGTATCGGAATGAGCCAAAAAGACGGTATCGCTTATGCTTTCAGTATGCCTCCGATTATGGGTATGAGTACAACCGGCGGTTTTGAAGCCTATATCCAAAATAAAGCCGGCAAAAGCTCACAAGAGTTGATGACCAAAACTCAGGAATTTATTGAGGCGGCTAACAAGCGTCCGGAACTTGCCGATGTGAAAACCACGTTTTCGGTCAGCACACCGCAATATCGCATTGACCTTGACCGCGAAAAGGCGAGAATGCTCAATGTGCCGATTAACAGCATCTATTCGGTGATGCAGGCAACGTTCGGAAGTCTTTATGTTAACGACTTTACTTATCTCGGACGTAACTTCCGTGTAACGTTACAATCCGAGGCGAAATTCCGTCGTACGCCTGATGACTTGCGCTATGTGTTTGTGAAGTCCAATAACGGCGATTTGGTGCCGCTTTCTACTTTGATTAAAGTGGAGAGAGTGACCGGACCGGAACTGGTGAACCGCTTTAATATCTTTCCGGCGGCAAAAGTATTGGGCAATCCGGCAGAGGGCTATTCTTCAGGTCAGGCAATTAAGGCGATGGAAGAGGTGGCTCAGGAAGTGTTGGGCTCTGATTACGCACTGTCTTGGATTGGCTCGGCGTATCAGGAAAAACAAACCGGCGGTGCTTCCACTCAAGCGTTCGTGTTTGGTTTGATTATGATTTTCCTTATTCTTTCCGCTCAATATGAAAAGTGGTCGTTGCCGATTGTGGTTATTCTTTCCGTGCCGTTTGCCGTTTTGGGTGCTTTGGCGGCGGTTTGGATGCGTGGCATTGAAAACGATTTGTATTTTCAGGTCGGTTTGGTTACCCTTATCGGTTTGGCCGCTAAAAACGCTATTTTGATTGTGGAATTTGCGGTGATGAAAGTGCAAGAGGGATTGTCGTATGTTGATGCGGCTGTTGAGGCGGCAAAACTTCGTTTCCGTCCGATTGTGATGACGTCACTTGCGTTTACGTTCGGCGTGTTGCCGTTGGCTATCTCTACCGGTGCGGGAGCGGCCAGCCGTCATGCTATCGGTACGGGTATGGTCGGCGGTATGCTCGTTTCCACTTTCGTTGCAACACTGTTTGTGCCGATGATGTTTGCGATTATCGGGGAGACGTTTGACGAGGAAAACGTTAAACTTCGTAAAATCAACCAACGCGCGGAAAAAAGAGGTCGTCCGAAATTGAAACGTGAAATGCGCTAGGGGCGTTAATTCCAGCGTTTTAGACGGCGGATAAATCAGGCAGGGGCGTTCTTCTCGCTCCTGCTTTTTCTTGCTTATTTTGCTTGCGTTATTTAAAAAAATTGTTTATACTTATCGCTGATATGATAAGTTTATGTTTTATTATTCGGGGTTCTCAAGGGGGTTGACGGTGTTATTGCCGGCTTGTTGAAACAGTTATAATAAAGCAGAAATTTTTTCATAACCTTTATATTAACTTAAAAAAATTCACTATGGGAACAAAAGTTTTACGTGGCGTTTCCAATATCTGCGCAGCAGTGTTGGCAACAGTGGTGGTTTGTATTACCATTCAAAACATTGGTATGGTTTTTGATGGTAGTTATCATGATGTTTTGCAGGCGTGGTGCCGAAATTGGGCGGTTGCTGTTTTGGCGATTGCCGGTATGTTTGTGGTTACAACTTCTGTACAACGCCGATGGCTCAGAATCAAATTGGTTACTACTTCCGGTCTTTTGGGAATGATAGCTTTTGCGTTCTTCGGATTAGTTATGGTTATTTATTCCTTTGAGGTCGGGGCTTACGGTAAGGGGCTTTTCCAAGGATGGGCGACTATCATTGGGGCGTTTGCTATTTTGATGATTACCTCTTACATCAACAGAACGGTCAGATATGGGGAAAATGCGTAAACAATTGCTTAACCTATCGTCGGTTTGGGGCGGAACGTTGTCAGCGTTTTGTCGGTGACGAGATGGTACTTTTATTAAGTGTGGAAAAGAGAGTGTGTGGCGCACTCTTTTTTACCACACTTTTTTTGTGGGGGGTTGGTAGGTTTTTTAGGCTTTTTTTGTTGTTGCGCTTAGCTTTTTTTTGTGTTAAACTTTTTGCAAATGTTAATCTTTTGGAAGGAAAAACGTATGTTTGTTCCGGTGTCGGACCCTAAAGGGGCGATTTCTTGTGAGAATTTTTTGCACCCTTATAAAAAATTAAATCAAAAATTGACACGTGATGACGCCTTGGAATTTCTTTCTCATACCAATTTTCAACGCAATATTTTTAGCCTTTTGACGATTATTGATGAGCAAAACTTAGGCGATGAACTCAAAGAAATCGTGTTGGCTTGTTGCGATCGGCGAAACCCTACGGAACGAAACCTTAATCTTATTCGCTCGATTGCCGAAAAATATCACTACTTAGACGACGTGGAGCGTGTGTTGAGGAGCAATGACGAGGCTGATTTTTCTTTGGCGTATCGCTCTAACTCCGAGGCTTCCGTGGTGTTGCCTCATCATAAACAAGGGTGTTATAACGCTTGCGATTGGCGGACGATTTTGAACGCAAGGCAGATTATTCTTGACGGGAATGACGCGGAAGAACTGGCGGTAAATAGAAATCTTGATGAGCTGGATTTTACTTCATTTGATGAATTTCATAATTTTTATGACTTGAATTTGGATGATTTTAGAGTGCGTTTGACCTCTAAAGTGGCGTTTTCGGATATTAAAATCTTGCAACTTGGGAACTCTGAGCGACAAGGGTGGAAAAATGTTTCGTTTCGTAATGTGGAGCAATTAAAACTGGGGATGAACGCAAAACTTCCGGAAGTGCTTGATTGTTCGGGATGTCGGAAGGTGGATATAAACAGAGCGGATTGCTCTCTACTCAAAAATCTTAAACTTGATGACAAGGTGGAGAAAATTGAGCTTTCGCATATTCCGGCGGAGGGATTTTTCGGCGCGCCTGATTTGAAACCTTGCAAAGAGGTTGCGCTTAAACATATGGATTATTCCTGCGTGGAAAACGGGCAATTTGACGACGAGGTGAGCTTGACGTTGTTTAGTTGCTCTCATCTGCCGGAGGTGCTTGATTTGAGGCGCTTTAGCAGGGTGAATATTAGTTCTTGTGCAGATTTTAACGTTGTTAAAGAAATTTTGTTTCGGGACGGCGCCGAGGTGGTGTTTCATGCGCAATACTTTTCGGATAAAGAAGAGATGGCGCCGATTAAAGCCGATTTTTCTAAATTAAGCAAAGTGGAATTTTTGGGGGTGTTTAACCAAGTACCGCCGGAGCAGTTGTTTCAAAAAATTGAATTTGCCGAAGGGGCGGAGGTGACTGTTGCGTATGCGATGAATGTCGGCAAGCAAATGGATTTTTCTCGCTGTGGGGCGGTGACGTTTTTGGATTGCAATTTAGAAGATGTGCCGGCTGAACATTTGCAACTTGCCAAAGGGGCGAGGGTGCGCTTTAGCAGAGCGGAAAATATTCCTTGGGGAGCGGATATTTCTCAATGCGCCGAGGTGTTTTTTGATAGTAAGGCGAACCTTGATGCTTTTTCATCGCTGAAATTTGCCAAGGGGGCGAAGGTTAGTCTTTATGGCTTTGACGAGCTTCCGCAAGAAATGGATGTTTCAGAATGTGCCGAGTTGTGGATGTCGCATATCAAAAAGCCTCTGCCGCAGCTTGATTGTCGCAACGTGCGTGGGTTTACGGCTTTGGATGTGGATTTTAGCGGGCATTCGCTTCAGTTTGCGCCTCATGCTGTGGTGCAAATTTCGCAATGTAGAAATTTGGGCGAAAATACCGATTTTTCTAACTGCAAAGAGTTGAGTGTGGATGCCACGGATTTGTCTTTATTGCCGAAGATTAAATTGCAAGACGGCGCTTCGCTTTCTTTGTTGCACCTTAAAGACAAGCCTTTTGAGGCGGAATTGTCTAATCTGGCTTATGTGCAGTTATGCAATGTTACGGCGAAAAAAACGCAAAAATGGAACTTTGCCGACGGGGCGGAGATTGCTCTTGCGGAAGTCGCTCGGCTTGAAGGCGAATTTTATGCCAATCACTGTGCGAAACTATTGATTGAAAATTGTGATGTGAAAAATCTTACCTTTCAGCTCAACGAACCGCATGAACTGGTATTCAAAAATATTTCTAATTTGCAGAACGAAATACCCAATATTCCCTTTCACGAGGCGGATAAAGTTGTTCTTCAAGATTGTGATTTGCTATGCTCTTGGGATATGCGGTTTAAGAAGGGGAGTCAGGTTTCTATAGATTTTCAAAGCGGCTTAATCCCCCCGACGCTTGATGTTTCTGAGTGTGCCGAAGTGGGGCTCTATAACTTGCAGCGCCATGCGCAACCGCTTCAATTTGCTCGGCATGCCAAGGTCGCTTTTTATCGCTCCACTTTGCCGAAACAGGTCGATGTTTCTCGTTGCGCTCAGGTTTCATTTTATAAAGTTGATGCGGCGCAAACCGAGCACCTTAATTTTGCCGACAACGCTAAGGTTGAGGTTCATGAGATAAACGCATGGCCGAAGATTTTTGACGCCTCTAAAGTGCGGAGTCTTAAATATGAGGATTGCTCGCTTGATGGGTTTAGGGGCGTTCTTATCGGGGATAATATGCAGGCGTTGCAGCTGGATAATGTTTCTGATTTGCCGAAAACACTTGACCTTAAACAAACATCGCTTATCTTAATGCAAAATATCAGCGCGTCTGAACTTGGCACCCTTATTGTCAACAGTACTTATCAGCGGGATATGCTGGAGGGGCTTAACTCAAATGTCTATCTTGAAGATAAAATTAAGGTGCGCAACCCTAAGGATTTTGTCGCTCATCTGCCGCCGCTTAAATTTAAACAACGCGAAACGGCGCTTAAATTTGCTCAGACCGTACGTGCAAAAACTAAACGCGGTCGCTAACTTAACCTTTTTATGAAAGTTAAATCTATGGCTGAAACTTCAGAATTACGCAAGCAATGTGAGGAGTTCCTTAATACTCTTGATAAAAAAAGCAAAAAGAAATTTTTAACCGCAATGGAGCAATTGCTGCATACTCATTATAACAGAGAGGATGAGTGGCGTTTGGATAGAGCTCTTGAAAATCTGCAAGAGGAAGAAGATACGTCTGAGTATGGTGATTTGAATTTACATTTTTTAAGAGATGATGAACCGCAAGCGTCTTTTCCTATTCCTCAATCCGGAACGGCGGAGCAAGAAACAATCGACGAATATTTTATGCGGTTGGCGCTTAAAGAGGCGGTGCAGGCTTATCGTGAAGACGAAGTGCCTATCGGGGCGGTGTTGGTTTCTCCCAAAGGCGAAGTTTTGGCGACCGCTCATAATACCGCTGAGCACGGTTTGCACGCCATGGCGCATGCGGAAACCGTTGCGATGAGCGTGGGCGCTATTTCGTTACAACAAAAAAGACTTTGGGACTGTACGCTTTATGTTACGCTTGAACCGTGCGCTATGTGTGCGGCGGCGATGACGCATATGCGAATTAAACGACTGGTTTATGGGGCGTCTAATCCTAAAGGCGGGGCGGTCGAAAATGGCGTGCGCTTTTTTGAAAGTTCATCGTGTAATCATAGACCGCTTATTTCCACGGGCGTACTCAGCGATGAGTGTGGGGATATATTGACGGCTTTTTTCCGTTCCAAAAGGTAAAGTTACCTAAAATTTGAGCGTCTAATCGTAGATGGAAGCCGAATTGGCAAAAATCCATGTACCTTTTTGTACACTAGGATTTTTGCCATCGGACATCTACTTCTATCCATCTCAAATTTTAGGCAACTTACAAAGGGTAAAATTTTGCGATTGAGTTCGCGGATGGAGGCGTCTCGTCGGTCGGGTCATGGGCAACTTGTTGCCGTTGACTTAAGCCCATCTCTATC
>CASFTO010000030.1 GCA_949297665.1 uncultured Alphaproteobacteria bacterium
ATAATAAAAATCCTTTGTTATTTACGTTAAAACAGTGGTCAGACTGTCGTACGTTTTATAATAACAAAGGATTTTTCCTATGCATAGCTGTAAGCTTTTCGGAACCACCGGCCTAGCCGGTGGTTTTCTGTGTACAAAAAAGGCAGGCTAATATAACACTAGCCTGCCCTAAAATTTTACCCAAACGAGTTTATATCTTCATCTTATAGAAAGAACGATAAACAAATATCAATCCCAAGACGAGGAACAAAACGCCAAGTGTCATAGATACGCACTTCGGAGCGGCAACAGCCATTTCCACTGCCAACAAACCGAACAATGTCGTAAATTTAATAATCGGGTTTAAGGCCACGGAAGAAGTATCCTTAAACGGATCACCAACCGTATCACCAACCACCGTTGCATCGTGCAAAGGCGTACCTTTTTCGCCTAAATCAACTTCTACCACTTTTTTGGCATTATCCCAAGCCCCGCCGGCATTAGCCATAAACAGCGCCTGATACAAACCAAACACGGCAATAGAAATCAAATAGCTTGCAAACAAGTTTGCGTCAAAACAAGCAAACGCAATCGTAAACGAAAAGATAACAATGAAGATGTTGAACATACCTTTTTGCGCATAGAGCGTGCAGATACGAACCACTTCTTGTGAATCTTCTTGCGATGCGGCTTTTTTGCCCGAAAGTTTGATGTGCTGTTTAATAAAGTCGGTTGCACGATAAGCACCGGTAGAAACCGCCTGCATAGAAGCGCCGGAGAACCAATAAATAACCGCGCCACCCAAGATAATACCAAACAACACCATCGGGTCAAGCAAATCAAGTTTGAGGTTCAACAGCAAGATGATAGAGAAAATCATCGTTGTCGCGCCAATAACCGCCGTACCGATAAGCACAGGTTTGGCTGTTGCTTTAAAGGTATTACCGGCACTGTCATTCGCCTCCAAAAGATGCTTACCTTTTTCAAAATCTGGTTTAAAACCATAATCATGTTCAATCTCTTTTTTTGCGCCACGCAAAGTTTCAATTTGCGAAAGTTCAAAAACAGATTGTGCGTTATCAGTCACCGGACCATAGCTATCAACGGCAATGGTAACCGGCCCCATTCCGAGCATACCGAACGCAACCAAACCAAAAGCAAACACCGTCGGATAAACCATAAAGTCACCCAAACCTTCGCTTGCGGTAAAGAAAGCAACTACCATCAAGCCAACCATAACCAAGCCCTGCCAAAAAGCAGACATATTACCGGCAACAATACCGGAAATAATGTTCAAAGAAGCCCCTGCTTCACGGCTGGATTTAACAATTTCTTGAACGTGTTGCGATTTAGAAGACGTAAAGATTTTGGTAAATTCCGGAATAAGAGCAGCCGCCAAAGTACCACAGCTAATGATAAGCGCCAAACGCCACCACAAATCGGCACTAACGGCAGAAAGCATCACATATGAAATAGCAAATGTAACTGCGATTGATGTAATGGAAGTGAGCCAAATCAAGCTTGTGAGAGGCTTTTCAAAATCAAAAATTTTCGCAGTTCCGTAACGAGCTTCTGAGAGTTTTCCGTTCATCCAATAAGAGAACAGAGAAGTCAAAATCATCAAAATACGCATTGCAAAAATCCAAACGATTAAGCGTGCTTGGAAATCAATTCCGTTTGCCATCATCACCAAATCGCCGTTTTGCGCATACATCATACCAGCACCCAAAACAATGAAGCTGACAAGAGCCACACCGGTCACGCCATAAGTTTCAAAACCATCGGCAGTCGGCCCGACTGAATCGCCGGCGTTATCACCGGTACAGTCGGCAATTACCCCTGGGTTACGTGCGTCATCTTCACCGATTTTGAAAATAATTTTCATCAAATCGGCACCAATATCGGCAATTTTCGTAAAGATACCACCGCAAATTCTCAACGCGGAAGCACCCAAAGATTCGCCGATAGCAAAACCGATAAAGCAAGCCCCTGCGTTTTCTTTAGAAACGAAGAGCAAAATTGCCATCATCATAATCAATTCCACGCAGATAAGCAAAACGCCGATAGACATACCGGATTTAAGCGGCAAACTCATAACTTTATAAGCTTTTCCTTCCAAAGAAGCAAAAGCGGTGCGCGCATTGGCATAGTTATTGATGCGCATACCAAACCAAGCCACCGAATAAGAACCGAGAATACCCAAAACCGACCATCCGAGTACCGTCAAAACCTTAGGTAACGGTGTATCGTTTAATCCGTAGAAGTAGTAGAAAATACAAACAGCGATAAACACTTCCAACAAGATAAGAAGTTTCGCTTGTTGTTTCATATAGGTTTTGCAGGTAGAATAAATCAGCTCAGAAATAGCAAGCATAGATTTATGTGCCGGCATATTTTTAATTTTATGAAATTCATACCAACCGAAAGCCATTCCGAGTACGCAAATAATCAAGCCGAAAGCTAAAATTTGCACACCTGAGACGGACATTCCGAAAATATCAAACGCCACATCAAGTGACGGAATTTTGAGGTCAATTTCAGACGCCGCAGCGCTGCCTGCCCCCAAAGCCACCATTGGCGCAAGAGCAGCCAATAAAGCCAATAATTTTTTCATCTTAAACATATAATCCCCCCTAAAAAAGCGGATGAATCAAAAATCCGGCGGAAACGAAAGACCTCCCACCTTGGATAGATTAAGTCTAGTCCCTAATTCTAAACAAGGAGTTAAAACATTCCCGATTATTTTTAATTTTTTCTTTTAAAAAGAAAGAGTTATAAATCAACCACTAAGGTAAAAGGTTTTAAACACAACCCACAAAAAAACGGACATTCTGTAATAGAACATCCGTTAATAAAGAGTTTCGTTTAAGCACTTTTCTGAGCTATCTTCAAATAAACATCCGTATACCATTTATAAAGTTCCGGATTGTTCAGAGCTTCATCAACAATATACTCAAGAGCTCCACAAGAATAAAAACGATGGGTCCGAAGATACTCCGTCATCATAGAGAAATCATTAAGTTCCACACATCGTTGAATAAAACTTATTTCCCTACCGCAAATTCCGGAGTACTTATGGAAATTTATTCATAAACCACAAAAGCATATCAGGTCTTAGTTTTTGCACCAACTGGAAACCAAAACAGTTTTTATTCCAATCCTCTTTATACTCAATAATCTCCCCAATTTCTTCTTCACGATCTGTAATACACTGCTTCAGAAATTCAGTACTCAACAATGAATTTTCCAATAAACAGAGAAATTCTTCACGAGCCACAACAGTTTTCAACTGCAAACATTTTTGAACATCATCTTTCTGAGCATAACGCAACAACAAGCAACTCTCCTCAAAAGAGCATTTTTTATTATCGCGAACAAGTAAGATAGCTTTTTGCAATTTTATTTGTTCTTCTTCAGAAAGAGTAGCGATACGTTCATGATAAGTTAGCGGCAGTGCAGCATTAATTCTCGCCGCCACACTTGATTGAGCAGAAGTTTTAGCAGAACAATCAGCACGACATTCAGTTTCTTTAGCATGCTCTTGAACTTCATGAAGTTCCGTCTGGATAAAAGGCTTTTTAATGACGGCAACGGCGTTCATCTTGCCATTAACAATTTTTTTGCCGTACGAGCCGTCTTCAAACAGATAGAAAGGATAGCCGAGCTTTTCGCCAATAGCGTTTAACTCGTTCAACAAAGTAATTTTTCCCATACACAATATTTTTTAAGTTCATAATAATCGTTATCTGACAAAACCATATCACACCGATTATTTTTGTCAACTATTTTTTCCACCAAAAAAACGGACGTTCCACAATAGAACATCCGTTAAATAAAGAGCAATTTTTAAGCATTTCTGGTTGTTTTTGGCAAATATTCATTCGCATACCAAGCCGCAACCTTAGGATTTTTCACAGACGCAGCTTGCATTAATCCAAACACATCGCCACCGCACAAGCCATAGAATCCATTTAAGAGTTTTAATTCTGTCAAATAGATATTAACCAAATCAACACGTCCCAAATCCAGACATCTTTTCAACAAAGCATGCTCTGTTTCCGCAAACACATCTGTTCCGAAAAACTCCTTCAAAAAGGTCTGAATAAACCAGCCAAGCAATTCAATTTTTAAGCTTGCCACAATTTTAGAAGCATTAAAAATAAAATAAGTTTTTCCATCCGCAAACGGAGTTTGTACATGTTTTGCATGCCAAAGCAACCAATCTTTAACCACCTTATCACGAAGATTAGGATTTCGCAAGAAGCAAGCAATTTCAATAGCGGCCAAATACGGATATTCTCTAACATATTTCTGAACATCAGCATTTTTCCCCTCTGTAAGGAACACTCTTGCCAAGCGAGAATCATCCAATTTACAACCATTTAAGACCTGCAACAACGCCTTTTGAAAATTCCACGCATCATCGCACTCTTCCGAGAAAGACGAAACCGCCAACACTTCGAACTGCGTTTGAGGAAAATCGCTTGCAACCGTAAAGATTTGCAATTTACCGGAGCGAGGAAGTTTTCGCACCACAGCAATTGCCGTTTGATTTTCACACTCCATAGACTTCGCGCAATAACCATCTCTAAACAGATAAATCGGATAACCGAGCTTTTCACCGATAAGCTCCAAATCGCTCCACACACTAATTTTTTCCATAAAAAATACATTTAAGTTCACAATAATTTCATTTTGTCAAAGAAGATAGCAACAATATTCAAACTGTCAACTCATTTTTAGATTTTTAATTAAATTTCGCATACTGTGAGTAGTTTTATTGCACCACAACCAAACCACCGCCAACAACTTAAGAAAATCGAAAAAAAGGAACTACCATTCACGCAATTTACGACTGATTTCGCGTTCTTTAATACTCTCGCGTTTATCGTAAAGTTTTTTACCTTTACCGAGCCCGACTTCAAGTTTCGCCCGACCTCTATCATCAAAGAAAAGCCGCTTAGCAATCAGAGAGTAACCTTTCTTAGTCATCGCCCCGATAATACGATTGATTTCGCTGCGAGTAAGTAACAATTTTTTCTTACGATTAGGCTCTTGTTTTTCATAACCTTTATTGGCGTATTCTTCGATTTTCAAATTTTCGATAAACAACTCTCCGTTATCATAAGAACCGTAAGTATCGGTAAGTGAGGCTTTCCCCAAGCGTAAAGATTTGACTTCTGTTCCTCGCAATTCAAGTCCGGCGATAAAAGTTTCCTCAATAGCATAATCAAACGTAGCGCGGCGATTAACTGCGACCTGCCCCGTTGCGATAAAATCAGATTTTTTCACCTTTTTAGCCATGATAAACCTCTATTAAAACGGAATAGGAATATAACTTGAAAACAATTCGCTGTCAAGTCCAAATACATCTCCCCTATTCGCCTCAAACCAACGATTAACGCATTTGAGCCCCCACTTCTCCACTTAAGCCACAAAAAGAAAGCCGAGATAACCATCCCGACTTTCTTCAATCAAGCATTCTCTCATCAAAAGAACTAATGCACCATACTTTCCTGCGGCAACGGGGTAACTGGACGTTCCAAAGCCACTTTAAGCACATCGTTAACATTTTCCGCCAACACGATATTAAGTTCTTTTCTGACAATTTCGGGAAGTTCCGCCAAATCCTTTTCATTTTCCTTTGGAATAATCACGGTTTTGATACCGCCGCGCAAAGCCGAAAGTAATTTTTCTTTCAACCCTCCAATAGGAAGAACACGACCTTGCAGTGTAATTTCACCGGTCATCGCCACATCGCTTTTAACCGGAATTTTTGTAAACACGGAAACAAGTGTTGTATACATGGTAATACCGGCCGAAGGTCCGTCTTTAGGAGTAGCGCCTTCGGGGACATGAACATGGACATCGGTCTTTTCGAAGACTTCCGGATTAATACCCAAAGCCTGCGCATGAGAACGCACTACGGAATAAGCAGTATCGATAGATTCTTTCATCACATCACCGAGTTTACCGGTTTGTTTAACCACCCCTTTCCCCGGCATATCGACCGCTTCGATAAAGAGGATATCGCCGCCGACTTCCGTCCACGCCAAACCGGTAGTAACGCCCACCATATTTTTTTCTTCACGCACACCGAAATGAAACTTTTTAATCCCCAAATATTTACTAAGATTATCTTCATTAACGATAATATGGTCATCAGATTTTTTCTTAGATTTTTTAGTTCCGCTATTTTTCTCACTATCCAATAAAAGTTCCTTAGCCGATTTACGAGCGATAGTCGCCAACTCACGTTCCAAATTACGCACGCCGGATTCGGAAGTATAATAACGAATAACATCACGAATAGCCTCATCGGTAATAAAGAGCTCTGTCGGTTTAATAGCATTTTCTTTAAAAACCTTCGGAATAAGGTGACGTTTAGCGATTTCGATTTTTTCCTGTTCTGTATAGCCGTCAAGACGAATAATTTCCATACGATCGAGCAACGGCCGCGGCATATCAAGCGAGTTAGCGGTTGTCACAAACATCACCTTAGACAGGTCATAATCCAAATCAAGATAATGGTCATTAAAAGTAGCGTTCTGTTCGGGATCTAAGACTTCGAGCAAAGCCGAGCTCGGGTCGCCTCGCCAATCGGAACCGAGTTTATCAATTTCATCCAAAAGGAACAACGGATTAGACACGCCTGCTTTTTTAATATTTTGAATAATTTTCCCGGGCATTGCCCCGATATAAGTACGCCGGTGCCCGCGAATTTCAGCTTCATCGCGCATACCGCCCAAAGAAGCGCGAACGAATTTACGCCCCGTTGCGCGAGCGATAGAACGTCCGAGAGATGTTTTACCGACACCCGGCGCCCCGACCAAACAAAGGATTGGACTTTTTAAATCTTTAGAACGCGCCTGTACGGCTAAATATTCAATAATACGCTCTTTAACTTTCTGCAAACCAAAATGGTCTTCATCTAAAATTTCGATAGCCTTAGTCAAATTATGGCTGATAGGAGAATATTTACCCCAAGGCAAATCAACCAACCAATCCAGATAGTTACGAATAATTGTGGATTCCGCGCTCATTGGACCGGCTGCTTTTAATTTTTTAAGTTCCTGATTAGCTTTTGTACGCGCCTCGGCAGACATTTTGGATTCGGCAATTTTCTTAGTATATTGCTGAATTTCGTCTTCTTCTTCATTTTCAACGCCGGTCAATTCTTTTTGAATAGCCTTAAGCTGTTCGTTCAAATAATAATCGCGTTGATTTTTCTCCATCTGCGTTTTAACTCGGTCTTTAATTTTATTTTCGGCGGCAATTCTGGCGCCTTCTGCATTAAGGATTTCAAGAATTTTCATCAACATGGCGCGTTCGTTTTTGCACTCGAGCAATTCCTGTTTATCCGCGGTACGAATATCCAAATTTCCGATAATAGTAGCAATCAATTTACCCAAATTTTCATGTTGATTAACAATCATCAAACTTTCTTTCGGCATTTTGGAATAATCGATAGTTTGCTGTTTAAATTTCTCACTAACCACGGCGGCCAATGCTTTAAGTTCAATAGGATCACCGTCATCCTCTTCCAGCTTATACGGTGTCACAAACGCGGTATAATATTCGCCAAACACATTTAATTTTTTAACTTTAATACGAGCAATACCTTCCACCGCCAAATTAAGCGTACCATCCGGCATGGTAATAAAGCGTTTAATCCGCGCCAAAGTACCGATATGATATAAATCGTCTTCTTTAGGATTTTCGGTAGCGGATTGTTTCTGTGTCAACAAAGCGAGCGGAGTACCGAATTGATAAGCAGCCTTAGCAGCTTTAAGCGACATGGAGCGTCCCACAAACAGAGAAGCGGAATTATCAGGAAACACAACAATATCGCGCAGTGACAACACCGGATACTCCATATTTTCCAAAATTATTTCATCATCCAACGGTGGAAGAGCATCTTTAGCATCTAAAAATTTTTCATTATTTAAGTCTTTATCATCAACGCGGCTCATTACAACATCCTTATACATTAACATACACAATCAAACGCCCGACATCGGGTAAAACAGAAACCATTCCCCCTCAAAACATTCGAGAAAAAAACCGATGACACACAACCGGACCACTACTATATAGTGTCGTCACCGTTCTTCTGCAATACCTGAATATTAATTTTGCAAAATCGGCACAAAGTTCGCAAGCATCGCCTCGTTTAATCCACAATAAAAAAAGCGTCTTCCGTTCATCATCTCGATAAAGAAGCATACCTCCCCCCAAAAATGAGAATTAGTCTTCGGTAATCAGGCGGATAGATTCCAAGCGTTTAATTTCATCACGGCATTTCATCGCTTTTTCAAATTCCAAATCCGCCGCGTATTGTTTCATTTCTTTGGTTAAACGTTTAATTTCCTTAGCGATATTTTCGAGCTTATCTCGAGCAATCGGCGCGGTTAATTCTTTATCGCCTTCAACCTCGGTCATTGTCTGTAAGACGGAAGAGATAGCCTTTTTAATAGTTTTCGGCACAATACCGTGTTCTTGGTTATATTGAAATTGCTTTTTACGTCGACGTTCGGTTTCATCCAAAGCCATTTTAATCGAGTCGGTCATTTTATCGGCATAAAGCACCACTTTGCCGTCAGCGTTACGAGCCGCACGCCCGATAGTTTGAATAAGCGAACGATAAGAACGCAAGAACCCCTCTTTATCGGCATCTAGAATAGCCACCAACGAACACTCCGGAATATCCAATCCCTCACGCAAGAGGTTAATTCCCACCAAAACGTCAAACACGCCCTGTCGTAAATCTCTGATAATCTCAATACGTTCCAGCGTATCGACATCCGAGTGCAAATAGCGTACTTTAATTCCGTTTTCTTTCAAATATTCGGTTAAATCCTCTGCCATTTTTTTGGTCAAAGTCGTCACGAGCGCACGCTCTCCTTTGGCAATAACACGACGACATTCCGCCATCAAATCATCAACTTGCGTTTCCACCGGTTTAACCACGCAAAGCGGGTCCATCAAGCCGGTCGGCCGAATAACTTGCTCCGCAAACACGCCATGACTTTGTTCAAGTTCCCAATCTCCCGGAGTAGCGGAAACAAAAATAGTCGGTGCACGAAACTTATCCCACTCCTCAAATTTAAGCGGTCTGTTATCCACGCACGAAGGCAGTCTGAAACCATAATCGGCAAGAGTGGTTTTACGATTTCTGTCTCCCCGATACATTCCACCGATTTGCGGCACGGAAATATGGCTTTCGTCAATAAACAACAGAGCATCTTTCGGAAAATACTCAAACAATGTTGGCGGCGGTTCCCCCGGAGCGCGCCCGGTCAAATAGCGAGAATAATTTTCAATCCCTTTACAATGTCCGGTCGTTTCCATCATTTCCAAATCAAAGCGTGTCCGCTGTTCCAACCTTTGCGCTTCCACCAATTTATTCTGCGCACGAAGTTCTTCCAAACGAATAGCCAAATCTTCTTTAATGTGCATCATGGCTTGTGAAAGCGCCGGTCGAGGCGTCACATAGTGGTTCGCCGGATAAACGGTAATTTCCTCCAAATCTGCGGTTTTCTTTCCGGTCAACACATCAAATTCAATAATCTTTTCAATTTCATCGCCAAAGAAAGAAACTCTCCACGCTCTATCCTCATAGTGAGCGGGGAAAATATCCAATGTATCGCCTTTAACCCGAAACGTGGAACGCACAAAATTCGCCTGATTGCGTTCATATTGCAAAGCCGCCAAATTTTGATAAACTTCTTTAGGTTCAATGCAAACACCCTTTTTAAGCGAGAACGCCATCGCCGAATACGATTCCATACTACCCAAACCATAAATGCACGAAACCGACGCGACAATAATGACATCTTTTTCTTCCAAAACATTACGCGTTGCGCCATGTCGCATACGATCGATTTGTTCATTAACTGCGGAATCTTTTTCGATATAAGTATCGGTTTTTGGGATATAGGCCTCGGGCTGATAATAATCGTAGTAAGAAACAAAATACTCCACATGATTATGCGGAAAAAACTCTTTCATTTCAGCATAGAG
Source organism: uncultured Alphaproteobacteria bacterium (assembly GCA_949297665.1). Classification (GTDB taxonomy): domain Bacteria; phylum Pseudomonadota; class Alphaproteobacteria; order RF32; family CAG-239; genus CAG-267. Next base: position 10,003 of record CASFTO010000030.1, read on the forward strand.
TTGAGCCGCCAAAATTTTATTGGGAGCCATAATCAGCGTAGGCTTTTTCATCTCTTCAATAATTTTGGCCATAGTAAAGGTCTTACCCGAACCGGTAACCCCTAAAAGCACTTGATTTCTCTCACCTCTGCGCAACCCGTCGCATAATTGTTTAATAGCCTCGGGCTGGTCGCCCGACGGTTGAAACGGGCTGACGACTTCAAACTGATTACTCATAAGGAATATATAGACCGGAGCAGACACAAAAGTCAAGCCCCGTATATAAAACAAAAAAAGCGGCAATCTTAAAAAAGACCACCGCTGTAAAATACATCACTCCGCCAAGGAGTACATTTGTCTGTCAGTATCATACTGCAAAACAATTTTTTGATTATCCTCGGTTTCAAAGCAGACCTCATCGGCATCACGCACTTCTAAAACCTCCACAACATTATCCTTACAAAGCAGAACAAAGAATAACTTAAATCGGTTATCCTGAAATTCGAGCAATAAGAAATGTTTGACATCAACTTGATACCGATAGAGTAAATCTTGAAAAGCCGTATCATCCAATTTTTCATCCGCCCAAACCGCTTCCGCACGATAATAATTAGCTTTACTCCAAAAATCCGAATATAAAGCCCATCCTTGCGTAACGCTTTTGACATTAAACAGTCTGAAAACGTTCCCTGGCACAATAGCAAACGTCTGATGAAAAACTTTATCAGAAAAAATCACCATATCTTCATCCTGCGAATAACCGAGATACAATCCCATCGGATAATCCTGACTATAGACATAGCAACTTTTCGTATCTTTTTTCTCAACAATCATCATCGGATTATCGCCAAAACGCCGCCGATAAAGACTAACGGAAAAAATATCAAAAATATGCCATCCGCGAGTTCTGACAAAAACACCGTCGCGAACAACACCGAAAGCACTATCTTTCAAAGCAAATACCAAAAATTTAGCCTTTCGACGTCCGCAACCGATAGTCATTTCGTCATTAGGAACGACAAGTGTCAGCAAAAGCGCCAAAAGATAGCACGCAATCGGCACCACCCAAAACAAAAGCGGCAAGCCAGAAAAAAGCATAAGGACATAAACGACCACAACGCAAAACAAAAACATTCCGTTTTTGTTAAAAGCAAATTTCCAACGCCTTGCGGAACGCCACAAGCCGGACTGAAAAAAGAATAATAAATCCATAAACACCAAGAATTAAATTAAACATAAGAATATACTTTCCAACAAGCCGTCACTCTTGCAAAGAAGTAACAACTGTCTAAGAAAAGCACTAAAGTCTATTGCCTAAAGTGCTTCAAAAGCAAGTCGGCCAGGATATAAGCAGCACCGCCGCCCAAAGCCAAATTAACCAACATCAGATAGAGTCTGCAAGCAGTACCTGCCTCTTTCATAAAAAAAGCAACCTCTATAATTCTGACTAATTTTGCGCTCACGAAAGCGGCCAGAGCCAGCCACAAGAGCCAACGAACATTTTCCCAAGCCCACAACGCCGCGGCAATAATAGCCGAGACAAAAAGAACCATAGACCAAGTATATAAAAAACTGTTCCACAATTCTGCCTGAGATTTCCAATCATTTCTCATAACAAAAAATTTATAAAAAAAATAATAACAAACACATAGAAATAAAATACTATCTGGAAAAGATACTCTCAAAGAAAAATAAACGCAAGTAAAAAAATATATTATTTATCATTGCGGGTCGCAAGGAATTTTCCCATCATCTTGAAACTCTCTGAGCTGCGTTGTCGACATATCGATTCTCCGTCCCGACATAGTCATACAATAACCGGTCACCGGAGCCCCGTCTTTAAAAGTCACTTTTACCCTTTCATCACCGTTGGCATAAAAGATAGCCACCTCACCTTTTTCTTTACCATCTTGATAAAAAGCCTCGCTCAAGAGAGTTCCGTTTTGAAAAAACATAATGGAGCGTCCGTGTTTAAGTCCATCGACATATCTAACTTTAGTCAATAATTTCCCGCTTGGATAATATTCGCGCACTTCGCCGGTAACAAGTTTTCCGGTTGTTTTGTCATGCATAACCCCATCTGCATCTTCAACCACATCTTTAGCATCATAAATATGTTCCGGAGGTATTGCGTCATTAGACCAAGAAACAAGGGCTCCCTGCGTCACCGGAGCCGACGGGATATCGGCTTCAACCGCATCATCCAATTTTATCCCATCCGAAGCCCCCGCAGAAGAAGCCGAAATTGCGGGAAGTTCGGGAACAAAATCATCTTGAGAAACAGTCGGCTGTTGTTCTTCTCGTTCAATAACCAAAGCATTCCCATTTCCGTATGTTTCATCATCAAGCATTTGAGCAGAAGCAACACCAGAAACCGACAATGCGATACTCAAGATTAAAACTTTTGATTTAAGACCGACATCACACATAAACAACCTCCGCAAATATCATTATTTGCCAAAAGTATATCGCTCAAAAGTTAAGATAAACATAAAATCAAAAAATTATCATTCGCCAACCAAGCGCACAATAACCATCTAACAAGGAGGCTGAAAAAGAGCAAAAAAAATCCCCCGCTAAAAAAGCAAGGGAATGAATTGGCGGAGATGTAGGGATTCGAACCCCAGGAGGACTTGCGCCCTCGTCTGATTTCAAGTCAGGTGCATTAAACCAGCTCTGCCACATCTCCATCAGAAACTGCCAACCCGACAGCAAAAGCAAAGTAAAATATATTTTAAGAAACGTCAAGAACTTTTTTCAAAATCATGCACATTTTTTTATCGCCCGAACAAAACCTCATTTTGCGATAATATCGCTCCCTGAAACATAAAAAAGAGGGCACGTCGCCACCAAAAACCGCAATGCCCTCTAATAAAAAACGACTGTTCGCTTATTCCAATTCCAAAGAAATCAACCCGCAATCTCTCTGTTCATATTTATTTTGCAAACTAACTTTAACTTCTTGCGTAGCCCCTGGAGCAACTTTAAATTTCCAAATCCGAAGATTACCTTTTCCGTCCTCCCCTTTCAAACTTTCGCTGATAATTTTAGCTTGTGACGGCAAAGGTTGTTTCAAGATAAGATTTGCCTCATATTTAGCTTTATTGGTAACTTTATAAACCACTTCATAAAGATTAGTTTGTTCCACGGTTACACAAGTATCTTTAGTAGATTTTTTATATTTACGCTCATTAATTTTTTGAATAGCCGAAACCTGCCCTTCTGCATAAATATCAAAGAATTTACCTAGTTTTAGCTCAATTTTCTGCCCTTCGGCTTTATTATCAATCGTGTCTTCTCCAACAAATTGCAATGCGCCGTTTTTATCGTAATCATAAAAGCTGATTTTACCTTTCGGCAACGGGATTCCCAAACCGTCATCGGCAATATTTTCAAAACTGCAAATCAAGCTGGGATTAACATTTTCAAACGAAGTTTTATTAGCCCCGAAAGACAGTGTGGAAAAGATAGTTCCCTCTTTCAAATAATTAACTTTCGGTGCGTTAACAAAAGACACCTGTTTAATCTGTCCGTCTTTAAGAGAGGTAGGCTGAGGAATTTGATACATATAATACCCTCCCAAAGCCTCCGGTGTAGTAACAACTGCATCAGCCGCAAAACTATCAGTCATAGCATTCATTGCTTCCACAGATTTCATCGACCACCTTCTCGGCATAACCACCCGACTAACTGTATTAACATCACCGGCAATCAGATTGACATTCACATTATCGTATGAACTGCCGGAGTTATTATTTAAAGAAACCCGTCCTAAAAGTTCAAGAGTTTTATCATCATTAACTTTAGCCACATAATCGGCCTCCCAAGAAAATCCGGAAGTAAGATAAGCAAGATAAAGCGGTTTATCACCGTCTTCCTGCACTTCAACTCTAGCCTTCAAGACAGGAGTACTGTTCAATCCGAGCGGTACTTTATCAAAAAGTACTCTCCCCGGAAAACTGGTTTCGATTCCATAATCAAACTGCAAAACAGGATTTGCACCGTCAACGGCAATAAGGGTTGCTTTTTCATAAACATTCTGTCCGGTAGAAGGATTCGTGCGTACGGTTTTAACCTCTTTCCCGATATTAGCATTAAGCATATTAACATAATTAACGCCGGCATAATCATAATTTTGTTCTAAAATTTTAATTTGGTCACCAAAGATGAACGCGGATTCGGGACGCATTTGACGCGCCACTTCATCAAAAACCACTTCGTTCACGCCTTTTTTAAGAGAAACCTTCTGACTTTTTTTAATCAAAGCCAAATCCTGATTATAAATAGTGATTTCCGTAGAGGTATCCGCCGCCCAAACAGAAGACAACGAAGCTATACCTAAAACAGAAACCGCAACCGTCGGAAACAAAACTTTACGCAAATTCATAAGATCCCCCCTAAACAATAAAATCAACAACTCACATAAAAATATCCGCATCAACTCTCTTTGTCAACCATAAGCAACGCCTGCAACTTAGAAACCTGAGCCAACACAACTTCCAATTTACCAACAAATGTCGTCAACACATTAAAGCGTAACAAAGAAAACTGATGATAAAGACGTCTGTTAGATGCAAAGCAAAGACAAATTTTATTCTGCGCAAAACTAAACGTCATCTTATCCGCTTTCAAGATTTGTCGCAATCTCTCCGCCTCTTGTTTAAAATTTGCATCATTTAACAAATTTTGCGCATTTTCATCGCAATCTAACGCCAATAAAATCCCCTTAAAGACCGTCCCTTTAATTTCAAAAAATTTAGAAGACACCACGCTATATAACGCGTCTTCCTCCAAACAAAACCCATCTCCCCTCACCACAGAACGACACTCTCTCAGATTATAGTTCCATTGATCCCAAATTGGAAATTTATCATCAACACCGCCCGCATAGTCGAAACGAATATTATCAAAGAGAGATTTCGCTTTAGCAAAAATCAAACTTTCCCCCTTCGTCTGCAAAGCCTCACGCAATTCTTTAAGCATCACAAACGCAACCACCCCAATAAGCGGCAACAAGAGCAACCACAACCGTACATCGGCAACATATTTCAAAACAACCGCAAACACCCCGACAGCCACAATCAAAACCACGACTGCCTGTCCCAAATAACGTTTGCGCCAATATTCCAGAACGCGTGTATCATGAGCCGATATTTTCTTATAATCTTCCTGCATTTTCTTTTAAAATCCGCAAGTTAAGGACGAAAAATTTAGAATATTTTAAGAAAGAGATAGTTAAAATATCCTAAAAATTTACGCTTGCAGAGGGCGTTTTTTTATGGTACAATATGAGCATGTTAAGCCAACATGAGGAGAAAAACGATGGCTAAGAATAATATAAAAACAATCATCAATACACTTAATAGCAAATTAAGAAAGAACAACATCACTAACAGTGACAAAAAAGAAATTAAGCAAGCCTTCACACAATTAGCCGATGAGATTGCCCAAGGTTATCAACTTAGTCAAGATGAGGCAGGAATTTTACAAAGCACATACGGTGCATACAAAGAAGAAGTGACTGCAGCCATTGCCGCTTTATCCCGAGAGCAACAAATAGCTTTTGAAACTGCCGTCAGAAAAGCAAATTCTACCCCATCGCCAAAACAAGAAGAAATCAAAGAACAAGAAAGTGTTGTTTCTTCCGATGCGCAAACCACAGAAGAAAAAAAAGAAGAAACGGTTATTGCAGAAGATCAAACCCAACAAGCTGCCACCCCGGAAGCCACTGCCAAAGGACTGAATAATGAAGACATCGAAGATGCTGTTATCGTTGAAGAACAAGTAAATCAACCCAACACAACAAGAGCAGCTTCCGAAAAGCAAAATGATGAAGACATCGAAGATGCTGTTATCATTGAAGAACAAATAAATCAACCAGATACGCCGACGGCAACGACTGAAGCGCAAGCTCAACAAGCCGATACACCGACGGCAACGACTGAAGCGCAAGCTCAACAAGCCGATACGCCGACGGCAACGACTGAAGCGCAAGCTCAACAAGCCGATACGCCGACGGCAACAACTGAAGCGCAAGCTCAACAAGCCGATACGCGAGCAACAGAAAATGAAAACAAAGGAGAAAAAGATAAAAAGGAAAATAGAGATAAAAAGAAGAAAAAAGAAAGACAACCTCTAACCGAAGAAGAAAAAAACAAATATTTAGATGAAATACGTTCATCACACACACTGAACGGCTATATAGCCACCATAGAATATCCTATCAGCAAAAAAAATATTGAAGCAAGTATCGCCCTCGGCCCGACAATGGCTGACGATGGTGTCACCGAACAAGCGAGCGCCGCAGAAAACCGAGCACAAGCCTTACAAAACGTGGATGATATGTTAGTTGCCATGGATTACTGCACCCAAAATGGCAAAGATGCGGAAATTGACGATGCCATTGTGGCTCGTCTGCAAAATTTCAACATAAAGGACATCAATCCGGACAATGCTTATGCTTTGTTAGCACTTGCCGATAAAATAAAAGGGAACTCTGCTCTATATGATGAAATAACCAACAAGATTGCCAATGCGTTACGCAATTTTGACTATAAGAACTTTGGTAAACTATCCGAGCAGGATTTAAGCAAAAACTACATGGACGCAACCAAAGAATTAAAAGATTTCGTACCATATGGCGAAGATAAAAAGCCAACCCTTTGGGGCTATACATTTACAGATGATAAAGGTGAAGTTCTTGAAAATAAAGACCGTAGCAACTGGAATCCGCGTCGTTGGATTTCGGGCAAAGGCAATGACGCGCAAAAGAACGAGGAAGCCATTTTGAACATGGCTCGCGAATTAGCCGCACAAGAATTAGCCAGCATGCCAGCGGAAACAGATCCGAAAAAACGCAAAGAACAATTAAACAAAGTCATGAATGACAAGATTGCGATGTTGCTAAATGATGTTAGCGGCAAGAAGACCTTCAATCAAACGGAAATTGCGGTAAGAATGGCTGTAGGTCACAACAAGGCCGAAACATTCCGCAATCGAGTTGCACAAAAATTCAAAAACAGCAAATGGGGCAAAGACATAACCGTCCGTCTGCAAAAACTGGATAAACAATTAACCGACACCTACGGCAAAAAATACGTCACTGCAAAAAAATACACCAAAATGCTTGGCAAAATCGGTTTAGAAAGCGTGAAAAGCAGTGCGATGTTTGCGATTGCCGGCTTAGCAAATCCGATAGGAATTCCGGCATTAATCGCCTACAACACGGTTAAACAATGGAAGAATATGAAAAATCAATTGACCGATCCATCCATTTCCAAAGCCAAAAAATGCGCGATGTTACTGGGAGCCGGTATAAGCACGACATTAGGAATGGCCACTGCCGCTACCGGACTGGGCGCTGCAGCTAGTGCGTTAGGCTTAGACACACCGGCAATGATACAAACCTTAACTAACGCCGGAGGAGCATTGGGTATCGCCGGACGTACAGCAGTATCAACCTTAGCCGCCACTGTTCCAAACTGGGTAGAAAAAGCATCTATTCACTTCAAAAAGAATGGTTTGAAAAAGCAAATGGCAAACCTCGGAGAAGACGGTAAACCAAAACCGGAAGTACTTGCCGCTTACAACCAAAAAGTAACTGAACTTCAAGATAAAATTGCTCAAACCCAAGCACAAATCGGACAAGGCGGTAGCTTCAAAAAGATTGTCAGAACTTTCTTCAAGATGGACGAAAAGAAATTAGCCAAATTAAATGAACAAATGGCTGATTTACAGAAACAAGCCCCCAAAGATATGACAACATTATTAGCAGAAGAAAAAGCCCTAAAGAAGAAGTCCGAAATGAATCGAGATGAATGGATTGGCAAAGCCATCGGCTCCGGTATTGGTATCGGAATGGCACAAACCCAAGTAATTCCGAGTCTGATTAATAATGGCTTAGAGCAACTGCAAGAAACTACGGCAACGGCTGTTCACAACATTACCGCCGCAGCCACCGAACATGACATGAATCCATGGGCTCAAGACGAATACAAAGCTCCGTGGCAAGACGACAACGGAGATATGAGCAAGCCCCAATGGCAACAACACAGTGCCGAAGCCGATAGCAAAACAGAAATTCATATACCATATCGAGAAGGCGTCGAGCCGCAAGAATTCCATGGTATCGCATCGCATGAAACCAACTTAGAAGCCGCCAAAGCCGAAAACTCCAGTGGTATTGAAGGAAAGAGTTCTTTTGCTCACACATTACAACACTTAGAGTCATTAGGCGACAACCGCATCACAGATACCAACGCGATGGCGGAAGGCTTATCCGAACACATCGGAAAAGATGCCAACCTTGCCACGATTGCCTGCAAAATGGCGCCGCATGCGTTACAACAAGTTTTACACATTGAAGGCTTACCGGACAACAATCCAAGTTCATACAATATGATAAACTATCTGGCCAACCACGATTTAACACCGGAGCAAACCACGGCATTAAATAACTTCATTCAACAAAACTTTGAAGGTACGCAGTTCAAGACAGAGAACTTTGCGGATTATAGCCAAACTCAAACCCATACTCCAACGGAAGCAAGACACGAACCGCCAAAAGTAGAAAGATTGAGTTTACAAGAAGAATATGATCGAGCTAAACAAATTCACACCGCAGATCAACAAGCGAACAAGAATGCGCAAATGGATGCCCGAACAAGAGAAATACTTAATCCAACAAACAAAGAAACTGATCCGAGAATTTTAAATCAATATAAAAAGATGGAACAAGATGGTATAAAATTTGAATCTACTAATCTTGATCCCGAAAGACGCGGTACTATAGGCTCATCACAACAGCAACCAACCAATGAACAATCACAACAAACCGTTGTCGTAAAAGAGCCAACGCCGACACACCAAACACCGGAGAATCAAGAAGTTTATATAGGTATAATGACACCGCAAGCCTATGCCTCGGCACATGGACTTATCTATGACATTGAATTATCCAATGGTTTAAATAGAATTGGAGGAGAAGACCATAAAGGTTTTGCTGGCGCCTATTATGATCCGAGGGACGGTTCCGTCATCATATTACCAAACGATATGTCGCTTGATAAACCATATAGATTTGACTCCCGAGCTGAAGCTCGTGTTTCACAGACGAATTGTGTCGGGGTATACGATCACAGCAACCACAGAAATTTACCGATTGATCCATGCAAAAAAGTATCCCGCCTCTGGGGTAACGGCATGATTACCCACAACAACAACATAAACAAAGTAATTGCCGCAGTAAACACTGCCGGTGCAATTTACAACACCGTACAAATACTGCGCGGTCGCGTATAATCACAAACCTAATCAAAATCCCCTCGTTTGAAACGGGGGGATTTTTTTATCTCAAACAGAACTTTTCAGAATAAATAAAAAAGGGGAATTTCCCCCTTTTCATTTGTTTGCGGAAGACTTAAAAAATAAAATCAAACTACTCAAAAACAACTTCCACCTCTTTTTGCGCAAGAATAACATAACCATCAACATCTTTGGTTCCTTCATGCCGCAAAATATGTTCTTCTTGTTTCAAGACAGTAAAGCCGCAATATTTAAGCAAGCGACAAACATAAGTAATCGAGTGCACAAAGCGTCCCGAAGGCGTTAAAAAATATTCCCGATTATTTGAAGTATTTTTAGAAATGGTAAAACAGAAAAAGCCCTTTGGTTTAAGTACGGCGACCAAACTTCTGAACAAACTTTTCAAATCGCCGAAATAGGTCAACACGTCGCCTGCCACAATCAGCTGATATTTTTTATCAACCTCGCCCAAAAAGCTAACAATATCATCAAAATAGAGTTCTTTATAAATATTTTTTTTGCCGGCGCACTCCAACATTCTCTCAGAAACATCAACACCATAATACTCCTCATTTGGGAAATACTTTTTAAGTTCCTGTCCGCAAAGTCCCGTACCGCAGCCCAAATCCAAGATTTGCCGTTTATGAAAGAGTTTCGGTTTAAACACCTCCTTCAAGCAATTTGCAATCAACTGGGGCGCCTGATAATCCAATTCTTTCAAGATATCATCAAAAGACGGTGCGAATCCGTCGAATAAACTTTTAACATAAGTCAAATCCGCGGTAGGCATATTTTGTTCATCCCGTAAAGCCGAAGCCGCGTGAGCAACGATGGGATTATCCGGAAAGACCTCAATCCAACGCGTCAAATATTTTTCAACCAAATCTTTTTGTTTATTATCCAACGCCTCGTAAAGCAAATAACCAAAATTAATATGGTCATCGGCAGAAATTCTGTTTCCTTTAAGTGCAAACGCCTTCCACGCATAATGAAGACATTGTTTCCAGTTACCCATTTTTTGAAAAAGGTTAGCGATAGAATTACACAACCAATCGGAATTAGGGGCGATTTGGGCCGCTTTTTTCAAAAGCAAACTGGCGTCATCATTTTTAAACAATTCTATATATGAATTACCGGCAATAATATAAGGTTCGACGCTGGTAGGTCTTTTTTCGATAGCCATATTGGCAAATTCGATAGCGCGTACGAAATGGCTCATATTATAACAAGTATTGGCGATATTCACGATGGCGTTATAAGAATTGGGATTAAGCTCGTATAATTTCTCATAATAAGAGAGAGCTTCGGGATACTCAGCCTTTGCATAATAGAGATTACCCAAATTCATCAAAGCGGCAAAATTTCCCTCATTAATCTGCAAGACTTTACGAGCAAATCTCTCCGCTTTATCATATTTTTTAAACTCATAGCAAAGCGTAGAAATATTAAGCAACGCGGTCAACGAATTTGGATTAACATTCAAGGCTTTTTTATACAAATTGAAAGCAATTTTTTTATCCCCCAAAGCATCATAGCAATTAGCCGCCGCAACCAAATAATTTTCATTTTGGGGATTAGCCACAGCGAGCTGCAAATATAATTTCGCGGCTTTTTCGTATTCTGCATTTTTCAAAAATTCCAAAGCATTTTGTTCTAATTCATTCAATTCACGGCATCCTCTAAGGCATTTTGCTGTCAAAACCAGCAAAAAACACACTAACAATATACAATGTATAACACAAAAAAGATAATGTTCCACGATTTTATCAACATTTTCTCACAAAAAAATCAAAAAAAAGTATTGACTTCAAAAAAAATATATATTAAAGATGCTAAACACGACGGGGGTGTGGCGGAATTGGTAGACGCGCTAGACTCAAAATCTTGTGGCCTCAGGCCGTGTCAGTTCAAGTCTGACTACCCCTACCAATAAAAAGAAAGCCGGACAAGAAGTCCGGTTTTTTTATTTTGCAATAAGAGTATATTTTGATTTAAGTCAAGAAAGAATCAAGCTCTTTGCTTTTTCTGTTCTTCAAGCACCTTATCACGAACAACTTCTTGGTTAGATTTATAGGAAGTATCTTGTTCAAAGACCTCTTTATGGGGACTAGTTCCCAATTTACCATATTTCTCGACCATCGCCTGAACATGAGAATTATCTCTGGGTTCTTGCATCAATTTTTTACCCAAAGTTTTAACATTATAGGCATGAATAGCCATCATACGCCCGACGTTGGCTTTATTAATCGCGACACTGCTCGTCGCATCTTTAATAGTATCTCTGGATATTGCCGGCAATTTCTGTGACAAGATAGTTTTTAATCTTTCCATAATCTGAGGATTATCATAATCAAGTTTAGTACCGTTACGACTGATAATATTTTCGGCCTCTTTAAAGATAGCGAAACTCTCGCGCATAGCTTTTTTCTCCTCTGGCGAAGCAAAAATACGTCTATTGGGATTATTTCTGTCATAATCCTCCAAAACGCTCAACGCCGCCTGAAAAGTATTATTCTGAGCGAATGCCTGAAAGATGACAAATTCACGACTTTCTTTAATTGTAAGTGTAGCCATAGCGTACCTCCCTAATAATTATATAAAAAAATTATACCACAAAAAAAAACATCCTACAAGCACAAAAAAGTCAAAAACTTAAATTAGCCTTTACTTTTTTACGATTAAAAAGTAAAATAGAACACAAATATACGGGGAGAAACATCCATGACATCTGTGCGCAGTTCGGAAGAAATCCGCGAAATACGCTACCGCAAAGCGCTCAAACAAATGAGTCGTTTTCTGCAAAAGTGGATATATTTACTAGTTGCGGCCTTAACGATACTAACGTTAATCGGGCTGGACACATCCAACTGGCGCTACACCTACATAGATGCGGACGGCTACATGCGGGCGTTACGCATCTATCACTGGCTGTCAAATCCGACATTTTGGGAACAAACGATACCTGAAAGCAATTATCCGTTCGGAGAGATTATCCATTGGACGCGTCCGATGGATATTATCTGGCTCATCAACACCTTACCGTATATGCTGCTGGGTATAAACGATTTAAGGGATCTGATTTTTTTAGGAGGAGCTTTATTATCTCCATGGCTGTTTGTATTAAGCAGCATCGCCTTAATATACGGATTGCGTCGCCGTTTCAATATCTATCTTTGCCTTTTAGGATGTTTTATGCTATTAAGCGACCCGATTATTCAAAATTACTATGCGACGGGGCGCCCCGATCACCACTCATTAATGGGGCTTTTGGGAATATACGGTGTATCCCTCAATTTATGCTGGCTAAAGAAGCGTCACAACCGCTATTTAAGGTGGTTAGGTTTCACATTAGCCCTAGCAACGTTCACCGCAATTGAAGGCTTAATTTTATATGCGTTGTTTTTAGGTTTTTTCATCAGTTTATACATATTCAAAAACATCTCATTACTTCCCGCCGTAAAGGCCTCAAAATATTTTGCGATAAGTCTTACAATATTTTGGTTTATAAATCCGCCGTATGAAGGTTGGTTTTATCCGGACAACGGCAGGTTATCCGTTTTATTTGTCAGTTTTTCGTGGTTTATCTATTGTGCGTTATACGGAATAGAGCTTGGTCATTTACATACACGCGCCCTCAAGCTATGGAGTTTAATTTGTGCGGGCTTAGGTATATCTTTATTACTGTTGGTCATATTCGGCACCGACATATATCATTTTCCGTTAGACAATGAAATCCGCAATGTGTGGAGCAATCGCATATCGGAAATGAAACCCGTGTGGAAACAAAAATGGGAATTAAACTTAGCCGTATACACATTCGGAGCACTTTCGCTCCTATTAAGCATTTATCTGCTGAGATACAAAGCCTATCAGCGTCTTATGATATTAAATCTATGCCTCGGCATACCTCTTTATGGATTAAACTTATTAGCCCTGCGATTTGCCAATTACCAGATACTTTATATCATATTGCCCTGGCTCTGCATAATTGAACGAACATATAAAAACAGTGCCTACGCACAACGAAAGAGCAAAGAATTTCCGGCTTATGTCTGGGAGCTCTGTTTGGGAATATTAATAATACAACAGTTTTTGTTTATACCGTTTAACCTCGAAGCCATGCAAAAAGAACGCCACTCGGTATTTAATCGCAACTTATGTCAGAATGTAGAGCGCATCGGCGGCACATTAGTCACCGACAACTTTTTAAGTCCGCGATATGTTTGGGAATGTAAAGTCACCACGATAGGCACGCCGTACCATCGCAATCGCGAAGGATTGGTAGACACCCACGCCTTACTTCAAGCCACGGAAGACAAAACCATTGTGCCTTTGCTGTTAAAACATCAAGTAAGACAAATCTTATTATTTGATAAATACGACAAATACTACGATATGTCGGAAGAAAACCGGAACAAACTTTACTATCGGCTGATAAAAAGAGAGCAAATTCCGCACTATTTAGAAGAAGTTCCCGACATAAAATCAAACACCCGTCACTACCGTGTCAAGTTATAACAAAATTATAATGTGGATTGAAAAACAAGGGGCTTGAAGAAAGAAGGATAATCGGTTATAATAAAGAAGTTTATTAAGGTTTGGAGGTTATTATGCGTCACAAATTACAGCTATTGACATATTCCTATCTGGTAATAAATTTACTGGCATTTTCACCGACGAATACCCAAGCAATGGACGACGATTTAATATCTGATTTAGGCATAAATCTGGAAGAAGACATTTTGGACGAAGCCACATCATCAGAGCTTATCTCAGAAGAATATCAACTCGATGAAGAACCTACCCCAAAAACCGTAAATCAAAAAACAGCCCCCATACCGACACAAGAAACAGAAAAAGCCGCCCCGCACCCTGAAACGCAAACTTCCGCCCCCAAAGAACAACCGCAAGCACAAGCTGCCCCCACTCCCACAATCAGTACGGAAGATTTAGTCAGCAAATTGCGTAAAGGTAAAAAATTCACCACCGAAGAAGTAGAAGCGTGGATAGCACAAACCGCCGATTTAAATATGTGCTTAGACAACGGCAAAACCATGCTGTTGTATATTGTCGCCAATTCCACCAATCTGGACGCGCTTCGATTATTAATGGAATACGGAGCCGACGTGCAAACACATTGTACCCCGCGATATGAAGCATTGTTTATCGCGGCGATAAACAATCCGTCTGCCGCGATGACGGAAATGCTGATAAACAACGGTGCCAATCTTGTCGAAAAAGATCACGAAGGCAATACGGCGTTAATATTAGCCGCCACCTATAACAAAAGTTCGGATGTAATCAACATACTGTTAGAATATGGTTTAAAGGTTAAAGAGAGAAACAAATTCGGGTTTGATGCCTTGACATTATCCGCATATGAAAACGGCAACCTTCTTGTATTACAATCTTTACTGGACAACGAAGCCGACATAAGAGGCACCGATTCGGAAGGTCATACCGCATTAATGGCGGCAGCGGTACGCGGCAACGATGAAGTAATGCAATACCTCATAAAACGAGGAGCGGATTTCAATGCCAAAGACCAAAACGGTTTAAGTGTTTTGGATTATTACAACAAGCGCAAATATTTGGAAACACTCGGTTTTAAGATAAACACCTTTGCCACGCCGTCAGAAAGATTGAGTGCTGAATTCAAGTTTATCGCCGAAAACCATCATCGTTTCAACGTCGCTTTAAAAGAGAGTATCTTAGCTGACAATCCGGACGAAGCCGTAGCCGATGCGATTGCCAATCTGGCCGACATAGACATTTTGGATAAAAATGCGTGCACAACTTTCGTTAACGCCGGTTTATATAACAGTCCGCGCAGTGTATTAGAAAAGTTAATTAACGCCAAAGCCAACGTCAATGCCACCTGCATGGAAGGCAAAAACGCCCTAATGTTTATATCCGCCCAAGCTGATGAAAAGAATGTTCCGTCGCTACAAATAGAAAAAGCAAAATTATTAATAGAAAGCGGCACCGACATAAATCATCAAGACAACGCCGGTAATACAGCATTAATGTATGCCCTTGCCAACCACGCCGACATTAGCTATGTGCAAACATTATTAGACAATGATGCGGATGTAAATGCCGTAAACAACTTAGGAGAAACGGCATTATGGACGGCAATACGCCAAAACCTCCCGTCACCTACTATAAAAATGCTGATAGAATATGGCGCGGATGTTAATAAGAAAGACCGTAGAGGCGAAACGCCGTTATGGTATTTATTACGCACCCAAGGAGATGATGTATTGATTCGCACCTTATTGCGAGGCGGGGCCAACACGGACATACCGAACGCCGCAGGAGATATTCCGTTGTGGTATGTATTAAACAAAGGCGGTTCGGATATGATTGTGGAAAACATTATCCTTGCGCAAAAAGATTTGAACATCAAAAACGAACACGGCGACACTCCGTTGTTGTACGCCTTAAAGAACAACTATCCGTCAAAATTCATCAAATTACTGTTAAGTCGCGGAGCCGATCCGCAAATTCAAGACAGCGAAGGCAACAATGCATACGACATTTTGCGCAACAATCAATACTTTGACGCAGCGGTACAAAAACGTACCAGAGAACGTGTCTTAAACGGATGGGAATAAGCTAAATAGGATTATTAAACAGAAACTTCTTGCGCAACTTGCTTAAATATCTTTTGCAAATGTTGGCGAATACCTTGGTGCTTGTCACAATGCGGTGCGCTAGGTTCAATAATCAACTGAGAGCCTTGCCATTGTTGATGCAAATATTGCGCTTGGCTAACCAAACAATCATTATCCGCGCCACCATGTAAAATTGTCCCACAAAGATGGTGCTTGTCTAAATTCGGCAGATTTTTCGCCATAAAATCCGGCTCTAAATAGTAATGATTAACACTGTAATGTAAAAAGATTTTATTTGCTGCCAAATTTTGCAAAGTTTCCTCACGCAACGGAGCCTGCGGATTATTCGTCGCCAAAATCTCAAAATAATGCGATAATCTCTGACTAAAGGGCAACGCCTCCTGATAAGGAGCTTGCACAATTTTTTCATATAGTTGCACATTAAGCGGTTCATCAGGATTAAAACCTTGAGCAAATTCGCTCCACTCTTTCGGATAAACAGTAGCCGAACGCCTGAGCGTCCAATCTTCATCTTCATCACGCGCCAAAAAGATACCGCGCAACACCAAATAAGCGCAATTTTGCGGATAACAAAGCGCATACAACAGCGCCAAACTCGTCCCCCAAGAGCGCCCAAAAATCACACATTTACCCAGTCCTTCGGCTTGACGTATTTTTTCAATATCTTCAATCAGCTCTTGAGTTGTATTGTGACTTAATTCTCCAAAGGGCGTACTCAAGCCACAACCACGTTGAGAAATTGTCACCACATAAAAAGCGTTCAGGTCAATGAGTTCCAACAAACCATAATCAATATCGCCCCCGGGCCCTCCGTGAAACATCAACAAAGGAATACCGCTTTTATTACCATAGAGCCGATAAGCCACAGTATGAATATCATCAACTTTAAGATATTTTTGTTCAAAATTTTCAGTCATGCGCCGACTATAAAGCGAAAACAGATGAAAGTAAACAATTTTCTTGACAAAAATCGTCACTAACACTAAAAAAGTCCTCGCACTTTTAATTATTAAGATATGTTTAACTAAAATTGATTGACCAATGGAGAAATCAAACATTCCTCTCGGAACCATAGAAATCTATGGAACTGAGGCTAGAAATCGCAACTTTGTTTACGAACGCTTAAAAGAAGTTTATGAAACGTTCGGTTATGAACCTCTGCAAACCCCGACTTTCGAGTTCAAAGAAGTCTTCACCGGCCACCACGGCGAAGGAGAAAATCTGTTATTTCATCTGCAAGATGCAAACAAACAAGACCTCGTTCTTCGCTATGACATGACCGTACCGTTTGCTCGTTTTGCGACCGAACACCCGGAATTAAAGCGTCCGATAAAACGTTACCAAATGCAGTTGGCTTATCGTGATGACAACATCGACAAAGGTCATTTGCGAGAGTTTATGCAATGCGATGGCGACATTATCGGTTCGCAGTCGCTTTACTACGATGCAGATGTGATAAACTTGGCCGTATGTGGATTAAAGAAATTAGGGTTCAAAGATTTCATTATCCGCATCAACCATCGTAAAATCATCAAAGGTATCGCAGAAGAGCTCGGCTACATGGGCAAGAAAGGTCTTTTAAAGATTCAACGCGCTTTAGATTGCGCCGACAAATTCGGCAAATCGGAAGCAAGCGTGGAAGACTTCACCAAGAAGTTAAAAGAGCGTAAGTTCACCGACTTTGAGATTGAACGCATCAACAAAGTTGTATTCAAACGCTATGATTTGCAACGCCCGCAAGAGCTGTTTGAAACCCTCTATCACAATCCGTCCGTCAAAGAAGGAATCAAAGAACTGCAAGAAATTCTCTCGTATTTGCCGGAAGAAATTACCCGTTATTGCGAACTGGATTTAACTTTGGCTCGAGGAGCGGATTACTACACCGGTTTCATTCTTGAAGGTATCCTACCGCAAAGCAACGTCGGTGCGATACTTGGCGGCGGTCGTTACGACAATCTCGTCAAAGACCTTGGTGGTACGGATGTTGGTTGTGTTGGTATGGCGTTTGGCTTGGATAGAATATGGGTAGCCATGCAAGACATGGGCTTATATCCCCCACGCACAGACCCCAAAATTTTGATTTTCACCCCCGACAAGGTAGATAAATCAATCTTTGAGCTAGCCAATCACCTGCGAAGTCATTCCGTCAACACGGATATTTGCTGTGAATTTAAAGAATATTCTGAAGTTGAAGCCTACGCTCGCTCCAGAGATTTCACCGGCATCATCTGGGACAAGAAGTATCATTCGCTGGTAGAATGGGACGAACACAAAAAATTCATCCTATCGCTCATCAAGTAAACAAACTTGGCAATCAGTAACGCATCCCCTTTCAAGGCGGATGCTTTTTTTATTTACAACAAAGCGTGCCGTTATTTTTCAAGCGTTTTTTGCAAAACAAATGACGCCAACATTGTTCCCATGACCGCCGGCACAATCGGCAACGAACCTAAAATATTCTGTCCGTTTTCATCTTTACAAATTTTAACACTTTCAGACGAATAAACGCAATTAATTTTCTTTAAATCCACTTGTTGCTTGCGAAGCATTTCACGCAATTTTTTAGCCAAATGACACCCTTCTGTTTTATCAAGCGTTGCAGATTTAAGGAGTTCCGGCTTAGTTTTAAGCGCCGCCCCCATGGATGATACCATAAGGATACCATGTTCTGCCAAAAATGCTAAAAGTGCAGCCTTTGCCATTACATCATCAATCGCATCAATCACAAAATCAGGCTGTTCCTGTAATATAAACGAAAGATTGTCCGGCGCCACTTTCATATCCAACGCCACAACTTCCGCATCTGGGTTTATGCTCAAAACCCGTTCTTTGGCAACCAAACATTTTTTAAGCCCGATAGTTTGTGTAGTAGCTAAAATTTGCCGATTTAAGTTACTTGGTTCAAAGGTATCAAAATCCACCACAAAAATTTTCCTAAAACCAAGACGCGCCACCATCTCCAGCGCATAACCCCCCACTGCCCCGCATCCGATAATCATCACGGAGGTATTAAAAACACGTTGAGCCTTTTCTTTCCCCAATAGGGCTATAGTGCGTGTCAAACGTTCATCCAAAGAAGGTATCATTTTAATCCTCTATTTTCAAAAACTCATGCGCATTTTTCACCAACTGTTCGGTCAAAGTTTCCGGTTCAAGCTCAGCAATCTCCGCCAAACGTAACAGATTATCCTGCACGATTTGATTATAATTCTCTTCATTGACCCGAAACGGCGCATCTGTTTCAAACAAAATTTTATCTTTAGGCATCAATTTCCACATTTCTTTAGCTTTTTCTTGTTTCAAAAAGAGAGCGCCCAAACCGATATAACCACCGCATTTATTGATAAATTTCAGCAACTCGTTATTTTTAACAAATCCATGATGTGAAAATTTAATTTGTTTAAGTTCATGTTCGTGTTCCATCAAACCCGCAAAAGCCTTTGCCGCATGCACAATAACCGGACGCGAAAACTCTCTTGCCACCTCAAGCTGTTTAGAAAAAAGCACATGCTGTCCATCACATACCGGTTCTTTAAGTTCATCCACTCCGATTTCGCCAACTAAAGCATTCGGGAATTCCCTTAACATTTGGCGCATTTCCTCCAAAGGCGGTTCTTCACGATAATACCACGGATGCACACCAAACGCCCCCACAAATTTTTGCGGATAAGCACGCCACAAATCAGCGATTTTATGAAAATCATCACGTGTCGCCGATACTAAAACCAACTTTTCGGCATCAGAATTATTCAGAACCGACGGTGCAAAATCAGCCTTAAAATCTTGCAAATGAATATGTGTATCAATAAACTGCATAGTAAATACCAAACACTTTCAAAACAATAGGAATAAACGAGATGTCTATATATACCACACCGGTTTTGAATATCAACCTAAAAAAGTTGACCGATAATTACAATTTATTAAAAAACTTATGCGCACCAGCTATTCCTGCCGCCGTTGTCAAAGATGACGCTTATGGTTTGGGCGCCATAAAAGTAACCGAAGCTCTGTACGCAGCCGGCTGCCGTCATTTCTTTGTGGCTCACGGTTCAGAAGGAATGCGCATTCGCCCATCAGCGCCCGATGCAGAAATTTTCGTTCTGCAAGGCATTGGTGAAGAATCATATCCCTGTTTTAAGACCGCTCGTTTAACACCGGTCATCTGTTCGCCGGAAATGTTGAGTTATTGGGAGCAAAACAAGATAGAGGGCATTTCTCCCGCCATACAAGTAGAAACGGGTCTAAACCGCTTAGGTTTCAGCATTGCAGAGTTAGGTAAACTGCCCCAAGAAACATTAGATAGCTTTTCATATGTTTTATCACACTTAGCCTGTGCCGATGAACAAGCACATTTTATGAACAACCGTCAACTAAATAATTTCAAGATAATCAAAACCAGATTTTTCCCCCACACACCGGCAACGTTATCCGCCTCGGACGGTGTCTTTTTAGGCCCTGATTTTCATTTTAACATGACCAGACTTGGCGCCGCCATGTATGGCATCAATACCGCACCGTATCGAGAAAATCAGATGCAAAACATTTTAGAATTAAAAGCGCCGGTTTTACAAGTAAAGAACTTAGGCAAAGGAGAATTCGTCGGCTATTCGGCAACATTTCGCGCGCCAATAGATATGAAAACGGCAATTGTCTCCATCGGTTACGGAGATGGCCTGCCCCGCTCTTTATCTAATCGAGGAAAGGTTATTTTTTATGAAAACGGCAAGCCGCATTTCTGCCAAATTTTAGGACGTGTATCCATGGATAACGTAATATGCGACATTACATCATTAACCAGCGTTAAAGTTGGAGATTTCGGCTATTTCATCAACGATGACTACACGGTGGATGATGTCGCAAGAGATGCGGGAATGATTGCTTATGAATTGATTTCAAATCTTGGCAAAAACCCACGTTTCATCAAAAGCTACACCAAATAGCATACAAGGACATTACACAAAAGAAAATCCCCCGTTCAAATCAAACGAGGGATTTTTTATACCTTAAAAACTTATTTCCGATACAGCAACAATTCTTGCGCAACTTTAAACACTTGCGAAGAATAGTGCGCACCTTTGATTAACAATACATCTCCCTCGTCTAAGATTTCATCTTTCAAGAAATCCGCCACCCCTTCAATATTCGGAAAATAGAATTGTTTAATATCTAAAGGCAGTTGCGCCAACATATCTTTAGTTTCTTCACAAACTCCGATAACCACATCAATATGAGCTTTGGCGAGTTCTTGCCCAACTTCAATATGCGCCTGCTTAGAATAATCACCAAGCTCTGCCATTTTTCCTAAAAGAGCCACACGCTTACCGGAAACTTTCATCTGTCCCAACGCCCGAATAGCTAATTTCATAGCTTCCGGCTGTCCTGAATAGCTGTCATCAATTAAGACAACGTGCTTCCCGTTTATATCAAGTTTATGCTTTTTTCCCCGTCCTTCAGGAGCAGAAAACTGGTTAACCGCAAGTGAAGCTTTTTGCACATCAAGCCCCAAAACTTCCGCCACTTTAAGCACACACCAAGCATTATAAAAACAGTGCTCAGCTTCATCTTCAAGAGAGAGCGTAACTTGCGGATGATTTTGCTTACCATAAGAAAATACTTTATCCGTAAACCGATATGCTTCCTCACGTAACAATTCCGCAAAAGATGTATCTTCGTTATAGATGGCAATACCACCTTTTCGCAATCCGGAAAAAATTTCCGCCTTTGCCCGTGCGATATTCTCTAAAGTACCCAAAAATTCAATATGCATTGGATAAACATTCGTAACAACTGCGATATCGGGTTCAGCTAAAGAAGTCAGATATTCTATTTCGCCCCGTGCGGACATCCCCATTTCAATCACGGCAAATTGCGCATTCATATCCAAATCCAAAAGAGAGCGCGGCACCCCGATAAAGTTATTAAAATTTCCGCTTGTCGCACATGTCGGCGCAAATAAAGAAAGCATAGATTTAAGCTCTTCTTTAGTAGTGGTTTTCCCCGAACTTCCGGTCAATGCGATAAGTTTTCCTTTGAACTGCCGACGATTATATTGTCCGAGTTTACCAAAGGCTTTAAGCGTATCCTCAACTAAAATAATCTTCTCAGGACTAACCCCCTCGATTAAACGTTCGGAAACAACCAACGGCGCACCTTTATCCAGCACGTCTTTAATGAAATTATGCCCATCAAATTTTTCTCCCTTTAACGCAACAAATAACGTCTTATCATTAACCTTACGGCTATCGGTTGAAACCTCCTCAATCACACAATCCGAAACTTTTCCGTCAAACCCCAAAATTTCCGCAATTTTCTTTGCTTGCAACGCTATCATTTTCTTTACTCTTTCGCTGGAATTATTTTATATTTTGCAGACATTTTGAGCCCGAAAAGTTAATATCGGGTTAGCAGTCGGATAAACAGCCAAACTTCTGATAAAATAACTTGATTTTTCTGTCAAAACGGCGTATATAACAAATCTTAGAAAACAGAAAGGAGCCAACCAAACGATGAAATGTCCATTTTGCGGCGGCACGAACACCCAAGTAAAAGACTCACGAGATACGATTGATGAAACAGCGATTCGCCGAAGACGCGAATGTCCGGATTGCGGAGGCAGGTTCACCACCTATGAACATGTGCAATTACAAGATTTAACGGTCATCAAAAAGAACGGAGAACGCGTGCCGTTTGATAGAGAAAAACTGTTGCGTTCAATAAGTTTAGCCGTCAGCAAATGCGGAATATCGAGTTTTGAGGTTGAGCGCCTGGTAGAAGAAATCCGCCGAGAGCTGGAAAATTCGGGAATATCCGAAATCACCTCCAAAAGCATCGGCGAAAAAGTGATGGATAAATTGATAACAATCAACAAAGTCGCCTACATACGCTTTGCATCCGTATATAAAGACTTCAAAGAAGTCAAAGACTTTGAAGAATTTGTCAGTAAGATTAACTCATAAGAAGACGAGGAAAGAAGATAGATGTCAAAATTCGTTTCTGAAAAAATAAGAATGAAATCCGGAGCCCGCTTAGCCGCCGTTCAAGCGACATATATGGCAGCCTTTTCCGGTTTAAGCGTTGATGAAGTGGTAGAGGACTTTCAAAAAGGAGAAATCGGCCGCTATGCGATTGAAGAAGATATGATGAGCGGAGAGCACGTTGTTGAATTGGAAGAAATGGATAAAGCTTATTTTGAAAAAATAGTCAGAGGCGTACAAAGCAAAAAAGAAGATTTAGAAAAATCTTTGCGATTATACCTAAAAGACGCGTCTTCATACGACCACATGAACGCTACCATGCAAGCCTTACTGTTATGCGCGATGTATGAGTTGGCTTATACGACCGATGTAGACACCAAAGTTATCATCCAAGAATACGTTGATTTGGCGTATGCGTTCTTTATGAAAAACGAACCGAAAATGATAAATGCCCTGCTTGACCAAATCGCCAAACAAGTAAGAATTTAAGAAAAAGGAAAAACGATGGCAATACTAAAACTCTACACATATCCGGAAAAGGTCTTAAGTCAAAAATGCGAACCGGTAGCCGAAGTAACCGACGAGATAAGAAAATTGATGGACGACATGTTGGAAACGATGTATGCGGATAAAGGAGTAGGTTTAGCTGCGCCACAGGTAGGCATAACCAAACGAATAATTGTCATAGACGACAAAGTAAGTGAAGACGGCACACCTGGTCTCAATCCACGCTTTTTGGTAAATCCGGAAATCATCAAAAAATCCGAAGATATGATATGGTTTAACGAAGGGTGTTTATCAGTCCCCGGCCAATGCGCGGAAGTGGAACGTCATCGAGCCGTCACGGTTCGCTATTTAGATTATTACGGCAAGGAGCAAATTTTAGATGCGGAAGAATATTTGGCAGTAATTATTCAGCACGAAACCGACCATTTGGACGGGATTTTATATATTGACCGCATCAGCCGCTTAAAACGTAATATGATAATCAAGAAACTAAAAAAACAAAGCGAGGAATAATCCCCGCTTTTTTTTATTTAAATAAAATACTAAACTATCTATCGTCCTTGGATAAAACAGAAATGACAAATTGAGAAAATTTCCGTTTAACTTTATCGGAAAAAGATTTATTTTTCTCCCCACCGTTTTGTTTAAATACCCGAGCTTCATCATCATCCATATTGCAGGTATAAAAAAGTTTATTTGAACCAACCCAAGTATGACATGGCGTATCACGCTGCAAACAATCTCTAAACAAAATTTCTTCAGAATATATTTTATTTTCCGCATCTAACTTAACCATTGCACAATCAGATAAATCTAAAAAAGGCTGAGTAATAATTGTTTGATTAAGATTAACAAATGATCTGGATTTAAAACGCAAGTCACTACGATTAGAGAGATTACAATCATGCAAATCTACAACATCACACTGCGAAAAATCCAAATCACGCGGTAGATTTTGCGCCATTGCGAAAGAAACCTCACGAACATTTTGAAGGCATATTTTGGCTTTATTTGTAAATTTAACATTAAATAAATCCACTTTATCGCAACCGGAAAAATTAAGATATTGAGGTAAATTTTTCGCATTTGACAACTCAACCACAGCCCCTTTTCTAAAAGACAAAGTCGATTGTTTTTTCAAATCACAATCGCCCAGATTAACTTCCGCGCAACAAGAAAAATCAAGATTAGCCGGAAGGTTCGTTGCTTGACATAAATTAACCTTCGCCCCATCTCTAAAACGCAAATTCGGTTGATTTTTCAAATTACATTCTTTCAAACTCACCTCTGAACACATAGAAAAATCCAAATCATCAGGCAAATTAGTAACTGCCCGTAAACAAACCTTTGCCCCTTCTTTAAAACGAAGATTGCGTTGATTTTGCAAATTACATCCCTGCAAATCCACTTCATCACAGCGAGAAAAGTCTATATCCATTGGCAAGCAATAAGCATCGCTCAAAACAACCTTAGCCCCATCTCTAAATTGTAATTTTTTAAAATTTGATAAATTGCAACCTCTCAAATCAACTTCAGAACACTGCGAAAAATCCAGATTTGCGGATAAATTCCACGCATTAGCCAAATCAACCTTCGCTCCATCTTTAAACGTAATTGCAACAACATTTTCAAGATTGACACGTTCCATATCCACCCTATCAAACTGAGACAAATCCATCTTTGCGGACAAAGAAGTATCCGAAACCACATAGACCAGAGCCTCGGGCTTATACTTCCAACCGGTTAAAATATTAACATCTTCAATTTTAATAGTATCACACATCGTCAAGTCTAACGAAGGAGGGAGTTTTCCGGCACCTCTCAAATCAAGACAAGCCCCCTCATGAAGATTAATTTTCCGCACGCCGTCAAAACATCTGTCACATAAAACAACGCCCTTAGCGTTTGGAAAATCTAAAACCGGCGGCAAACATCCGGTTCCAAAATGATGCTCTGGCAGCGTAAGAATAACCTGATATTCAGACAAACAAACCAATTTTTCAATATCGTCCCAAGTTTTGTATTTTAAATCGCTCTGACAAGAAATATAGCCATAAGATTTTTTAGCATCAGAAAGCAAAAAGGATTCATCTTTGACTTTACAAGCAAAGTTAAATTTATTTTCATATCCACCTAAAACAGCTAATTTTTTACCTAAAACAAGAATATCATTTGGCTGTTCACGATGATCAAAAATTGCGAGTATAACCTCTTTAAAACGCGTCTGTTCCGAGGATGGAAGTTCGGCAATACATTGTAGCATATCTTTAATATTGCGTGCATAATTTGTGGATTTAAGAATTTCAAAACAAATATCCGGAGTAATCGGTTCTTTCGGTAACCGTGTTTTTTTATCATCAGAAAGTCTCCCTTTTTTATAGGGAGTAAGGATATTTTCAACCGCCAATGGAGATTTAAAATTTTCAATATCCACAAACATCTAAGCTCTTTCTATAATCTGACACACCAAAAGAATACCACAAAAAATCCAAATGAGCAACAAGAAATCTCCCCTCAATACAAAGTTTCATACGCCTTCAAAAAACAAACAGTAAACTTCTTCCCCCCCAAAAAGCCACCATTGTCCCACTGTCAGAAAAAAGAAATTTTGCTCCGCCACTTCGATTTCTCTCGCGCATTATTTTCCCTTCTTTGCCTAGAAACATATTATTAAATTGCCAAAGGCCTTTATCTTTCGCCTTTCCGCCCCCTACAATAAAACACCCTCTCCCCAAAAAGCCACCATTGTCCCACTGTCAGAAAAAAGAAATTTTGCTCCGCCACTTCGATTTCTCTCGCGCATTATTT
Organism: uncultured Alphaproteobacteria bacterium; assembly: GCA_949297665.1. Taxonomy (GTDB): domain Bacteria; phylum Pseudomonadota; class Alphaproteobacteria; order RF32; family CAG-239; genus CAG-267. The sequence continues at coordinate 36,215 of CASFTO010000030.1, forward strand.
TCCTCTCTTTGCCTAGAAACATATTATTAAATTGCCCAAAGCCTTTATCTTTTTCTTTTCAACTTTCTCTGCCACACAACCAAACTTTCCCCAACGCCTCCATTGAAAACGTTGTTTTCAACGCCCTCAGGGAAAATTTTGCTAACAAGAAATACCAACTTTTATATCACGCACGCGACTTACTTGAATCAGAAAAAATAAATGAGAAACAAACTTACCCAAAAACAAAATCAAGATTTCATCCTCCCACTCTCCCAAGTGCCGACACAACAACAGTTTACTTTATTAAAAACACAAAAAGGTCGATACCAAGACCGACCTACCGACCTTGGCTTATCTTACCTCCACCACAAAAACTTAATCACTCCAACTTTATTTTGTCATCATTACCTTTTCCCTCTCCTTATCCACCTCTTCACTCATCTATTTTACTTTCCTATTTCCGAAACATCTTTCTCCATAAAAACATAAAAAAGCCCGGTATCATGACCGACATATTACTCCTCTATCCTCCGCCCCTTACTGAATACTCCAACTTTATTTTGTCATCATTACCTTTTCCCTCTCCTTATCCATCTTCCTCACTCATCTATTTTACTTTCCTATTTCCGAAACGGCTTGCCCCCTAAAAACATAAAAAAGCCCGGTATCAAGACCGACATATTACTCCTCTATCCTCCGCCACTCTTACTTAATACTCCAACGTTATTTTATCATCATGACCTTTCCCCCTCTTCTTATCCATCTCCCTCACTCATCTATTTTACTTTCCTATTTCCGAAA
>CASFTO010000031.1 GCA_949297665.1 uncultured Alphaproteobacteria bacterium
AGCTTAAAATCTTAGCTAATTTAAAAGCAAATTCTGCAGTCATTGGATAAGTATTTGCCACACCTCTGACTCCATCGGTTCCGAATAATTTGTTACTCATAAACAGCTCCTTTATATAAAATTATGTATCCCAAAGAGTAAATCTAAGGGATACATAATTCAAGAAATATTTTTGATAAACAAGTTTATTTGCTGATTAATACTACAAAACGTATCTCAAACCAACATAAACTTCTTGATCGGTAACATTTGTATCACCGTTGTAAGCATCCAAATCACCCATATCGTAATAGCGATAACCGATATCAAGATTCCATCTATTAGTAATTTTGGCGGAAATACCGGCACCTAAAGACCAGGTGAAGTTAGATGCATCAATTTTGTCATATTTTTTCATATAGAGATTATTAATAACCAGTTTATGGTCGGACCAACCAATACCTGCATTAATAAAAGGCGTAAACCAAGAATACGGGAAGAAATCATAGTAGACGACAAACATATAAGAGCGAGATTTAAATTTTATATCAGCTATATCAGATAATAAGCCGCTATTTTTATCTCTCCAAACATATTCAAGTTCAGCCCTAAAATGTTCGTATCTGTAACCGAGAGCCCCACTGGCAATAAATCTCTTTTTATCGACAACATAGTCAGAAATATTTTGACTAACACCACTTCTTTCGTCTTCTATTTCATATTTAGCGTAACCTGCGCGTCCGGCTATATAAAAGCCATCACATTCTGCAAATACAGGAAGTGCCACAAAAGAAACGGCTAGAGCCGTAAGTAAGCATAAAATATTATTAATTTTTATCATAAAAGAAAACTCCGATAAAATAGTCTTAAATCGATTCGTGGACAAAATAACACAAAATTTAAACAAAACAAGTAAAAAATTAACAAAAGGTAAATTTTTTTTTAATCACTGAGAAAGATAGTTAAAAATATTGATTTTATAATAAAGTGTGCTAAGCCATAGATACGGTGGTCGGATAGCTGCGCTAAGAAAACTTAGTGAGGAAAGTCCGAGCGTCATGGGAACAAGGCACCGGATAACGTCCGGCTAGAGAAATCTAAGGGAAAGTGCCACAGAAAATTACCGCCAAACAAGTTTTGGTAAGGTTGAAAAGGCGAGGTAAGAGCTCACCGCAAAGATAGTAATATCCTTTGGCAAGGTAAACCCTGCTTGACGCAAGACCAAATTAGGAGAGCGATGCAAATCGTTAAAAGGAGTGTTTCCACTCTGCTCCAGAGGTAGGTCGCTTGAACCAAATGGTGACATTTGGTCTAGATGAATAGCTATCACTTAGAATCTTTACTGCGAAGTAAAGCAAATGATAAGAACAGAACTCGGCTTACAGACCACCTAAAAAATTAAAGGAGAAAATAATGACCAAACAACAGACTTTGAAAAACAGCGTAGAAATAAGAGGAATAGGATTACATTCCGGATGTTCTTCAATAATAACAATAGAACCGGCATCAGAAAATTTCGGGATTCGTTTTCAGCGGACGGATATTGAAAAAGCAGAAGAAATACCGGCTCTATATAATAAAGTTATAGATACGCGTAATTGTACATGTCTTGGCACAGATAAGCAGAATATTGTCAGTACCATAGAACACATAATGTCTGTTTTTTATATTTTGGGAATAGATAATGCTTTGGTAAAGATTAACAATCCCGAGATACCGATTCTGGATGGAAGCGGACAAGAATTTTTAAAAATTCTGCAAAAAGAAGAATTGAGAGAGCAAGTAGTTTCGCGCAAATTTCTAAAAATAAAAAAAACAATCACTTTTGCCGATGGAAAAGGAGGAAGTGTAACCCTACAGCCCTCAGATAAATTACATATTTGCTTTGACATTGAATTTCCATCCAAAATAGTGGGACATCAAAATTTTGATAAAGACATAACGCCGGATATTTTTGCAGAGCAGATTGCACCATGTCGAACATTCTGTGAGAAATACCAAGTTGATTATTTGCAGTCTATAGGATTAATCAAAGGAGGATCTTTGGAAAACGCCGTCGTGCTTGATGGGGAAAAAATACTAAACCCCGGAGGATTTCGCATACCGAATGAGTGTGTAAATCACAAAGTTATGGATACAATCGGTGATTTATATACATCAGGATACTATATATTAGCAAAAGTTGTTGCCAATAAAAGCGGACACTATCATAATAATGAAATATTGAAGCAATTATTTGCATCAAAAGATAATTATGAAATCAAATAAAGAGAGGGCGAAATGAAAAAGATTCTGTATATTTTACCTATAATGGGACTAATGCTGATGGGCGGATGCGCAACAACGGAAGAACCAATAAGGGATGAAGATAAAAGTGCAGAAACTTTATATAACGAAGCCTATGATTATTTAAATAAAACATCATACCAAAAAGCAGCCGAAACATTTGATAAGGTAGAAATGGAACATCCTTATTCAAAATGGGCAACAAAGTCAAAATTAATGAGTGCATACGCATACTACAAAGATGAAAAATATGATGACGCGATAGCTGCATTAGATCGCTTTATTAGATTACATCCCGGCAATAAAGATATTGGATACGCATTTTATTTAAAAGGGGTATGCTATTATGATCAAATCGCACCTTCAGAAAAAGAGCAATCAGCGACCAAAGATGCCTATGAAACATTTTCCCAGGTAATTGTAATGTTTCCGGACAGCGAGTACGCGAAAGATGCGAAAGCTAAAATGGCTTTAATAGAAGACCATCTGGCAGGGCATGAGATGAGCGTAGGCCGTTATTATTTAGAAAATAAAGAATATATTTCTGCGCTTAATCGTTTCTCGACAGTAACGGATGTTTATCAAACAACCAGCCAAATAGAAGAGGCGCTATATCGAGAAGTAGAAATATACACATTGCTCGGCTTGGATGATGAAGCAACAAAAAAAGAAGCAATTTTACGCCGTAATTATCCTGATAGTAAATGGTCAAGAATGGCGTCAGAATTAATATCTAAGGACTAATAATTAACAATGCTCAAAACCTTATCCATAAGAAATGTTGTATTAATAGACAGTTTAGATATAGATTTCAAAGAAGGTCTAACGGTTTTGAGTGGGGAAACCGGAGCAGGAAAGTCAATACTTTTGGATTCGTTGGGATTGTTGTTGGGCAATCGTTCAGAAACAACACTCGTGCGCACCGGAACAGATAAATTGTCCGTAACGGGAGTTTTTGAAGTACAGCCGCACAATAAGATATATGAAATAGCTAAAGATTATGATTTAGAAATAGACGGTGACATAATAATCAAAAGGATAATTACAGCAGAAGGAAAAGGAAAAATACTTTTCAATGATCAAATTATAACACTAAAGTTACTAAAAGAATTAAGCCAAAATTTGATAGAAATACACGGTCAGCATGATAATCAAGGTTTGCTAAATCCGGCAACGCATTGCGATATACTTGATAGTTACGGAAGTTATGAAAAAGAGATTGTTGCCGTACAAAAAGCCTTTACAATCTATAAAACAACGGCGAAGACATTAAAAGAAAAAGAGATAGCTTTAAATAAAGCAAAAGAAGAAGAGGAAAATCTAAGACATTGGGTTCAAGAACTGAAAAAACTGTCTCCGCAAAAAGGGGAAGAGGAAAATTTGCGCAATCGCCGAAGTGAATTAATGAATGCGGAAAAAATAATTGAAAAGCTGAATGCCGCATACTCATATCTTAATGGAGGAAATTCCGTATTAGACCAAATATCCAAAGCGCAGAATGCCATATCCAGAGCGAATGAAATTGTAAATGGCAAATATGCAGATATTGAACAAAATATTGAAACCGCACTATATAGTTTAAACGATGCAGTTGAACGTATAGAGGCCAATTCAGCTGATATAAGTTTAAATCAAAGTGAAATAGATGATATAGAAACAAGACTGTATGCACTACGGAGTGTCGCCAAAAAGCACCAAACAGAAATAGATATGCTACCGGAAAAATTGGAAGAATTATCAGAATCACTTTGTAGTTTACAAAATGGAGAAGAAAGTCTGCAAGAATTAAAAGCCGAAGTAAAGTTATTGCGAGAAAAATACATTGAATCCGCAGGAAGATTAAGTGAAAAAAGAGAGCAAACAGCTCGGAAATTAGATAAAAATATAATGAAAGAACTTCCCCCGTTAAAAATGGAGAAAGCCGTTTTCCGAACAAAAGTATCACCTAAAGATGAAAGTCAATGGTCAGAAAAAGGTTGGGACACAGTATGTTTTGAAGTTTCAACCAATCCAAATACGCCAATGGGTGCATTAAATAAAATAGCATCAGGAGGAGAGTTATCACGTTTCATGCTGGCACTAAAAGTAAATTTAGCGCAAAACTCAAGTCAAGAAACGCTTATTTTTGATGAAATCGATACCGGTATTGGTGGCGCAACAGCAGAAGCGGTGGGAGAACGCTTAGCTCAATTAGGAGAAAAGGTGCAAGTTATGGTTGTAACCCATTCTCCGCAAGTAGCAGCATTCAGTAATGAGCATTTCAAAGTAGAGAAAAATACGATAGACAAGCAAACAACAACAAGTCTAAAGAAACTAGACAGTGCTGGGAAAATAGAAGAAATAGCGCGTATGCTTGCCGGCGAAAAAATAACCAAAGAAGCACGCGCCGCTGCACAAGTTTTGGTAAATAAGGATAAAAATTTAGAACTTTTTTAAGAAGAGCTATTTACCAAAAACAAAAGTTGTAAAGAGTGTATTGAATTTATAATTTTCCCTGTCTTCTTTTAAGACGGGAGAGTTTATAGCTAACAACGGAAGTATCACGTCCGGTTTTAGCCAATCGATCATACATACGTTCAATTTCTTTTTCCAGATAAGCTGTTTCAATATCATTATCAAGAGCAGTCTTTTCCTCGTCATTACCTAATCCACGAATACTACAAACTTCTCGAATAATATCCACAACATCTTTGCCGGTTTTAAGGCGCTGTTGAATAAAATATGGAAGTTCATAAACTAATTGGCGAGTATTGTCATAAACGCCATAACTGTCCTCGCATTTATAGTAACGATTTTTCAATAAACTAAAAGCAACTTCGAGCTCAAAATCATTATCAACCACAACAAAAGGAACAGGATCAGAAAACCCCTTATTTGAAATAGCTTTTAAGAATTCGAGCAAATGATGAAAAAAACCGCTGATATTATAAAGGATAAAAGGCTTTTTTTGTAAAAGACCATCTTGCATAGCCACGCAATCGTAAGCCAACTCATCCAGCGTTCCGACACCTCCCGGTGCAAATACAACAAAATCTGCGTTTAACAAGCGGCGTTTTCTTTCCTCCAATGTTTTTGCAAAAATAACATTAATATGTTTGAGCATAGCATCATCAGAGTCATAAAGTTTATAATATTCTTCGGTAGTAATTCCCTGAATTGGAAAATCAGGATTTGAAGAATGTTGTTTTTCATTCCACGCATCCATAACGCCCTTAGCCACAGCTCCCATAATACCGGCATTAGACAAGCCGAAATCAAGTTTAAATCCCATTTCGACAATTTTTTTGCCGAGAGTATAGGCCTCTTTGACATAAACAGGATTATGCCCCCCTCGAGAACCGCCGGCAACAAAAACTCTGATACCGTCTTTTTTATTTTCTTTCAAAAAGGCCGAAAGCAAATCATCATTTTTATGACCAGACTTTTTTGCAACCATAATACACACTCCCAAATCAATTTAATAACTACACTAACTCTTCAATATCACCCAAACTCTGTTTTCTGTAAAATTCTTTAATAAACTCCTCTAAATTATCATCTGTTAAGGCTTTACGGATTCCCTGCATAAGACGTTCATAATATCTGATATTATGCCAGCTTAAAAGCATAACGGCTAAAATTTCATTACATTTTTGCAAATGATGGATATAAGCACGAGAATAATTTCGACATAAAGGACAATCGCAATTAGCCTCAAGCGGTCTTGGGTCCTCCCGATGTCGAGCATTACGAATATTGATAGGACCATATTCTGTAAATGCTTGAGCAGTACGTCCGGAGCGTGTAGGCATAACGCAGTCAAACATATCGACACCACGAAGAACAGCCCCGACAATATCATCAGGTTTACCCACCCCCATCAAATACCGCGGTTTATCTTCGGGTAACATTTCCGGAGCATAATCAAGGACTTCAAACATTTTATCTTGTCCCTCACCAACGGCCAAACCACCGATGGCATAACCGTCAAAACCAATAGATTTTAATTTTTCAGCAGATTCTTGCCGCAAATCTTGAAAAATACTTCCCTGTTGAATACCAAAAATACCATATCCCTCTCTATCTTGAAAAGCATCGCGGCTTCTTTGCGCCCAACGCATAGAACGTTGCATAGATTTTTTAGCGTCTTGGTAAGTAGCCGGAAAGGGCGTGCACTCATCAAGACTCATGGTGATATTTGAATCAAGTTTATGTTGAATAGAGATAGATTCTTCTGGGGTTAAAAAGAATTGTTTACCGTCGATATGAGATTTAAAAGTGACACCTTCTTCGGTCAATTTTCGCAAACCTTTTAAGCTCATGACCTGAAAACCGCCGGAGTCAGTTAAAATAGGACGATGCCAATTCATAAACTGATGTAATCCACCCATTTTTTCGACCAAATCAGCCCCTGGACGAAGCATTAAATGATAAGTATTGCCTAAAATAATTTCAGCACCTGTCGATTCAACGGATTCGGGTAACATAGCCTTAACAGTTCCACAAGTACCAACAGGCATAAAAGCCGGGGTGTTGACAATGCCATGTTTTGTATAAAGTTTGCCCAATCGCGATTTATTATGTTTTTTTAAGATTTCAAATTTCAAAGCCATAGTTTAATCCTTTAATATTTTTTTATTCTTTATAAATTTTACTCCATAGAGGAATTTCTTTACCAATACCCTGCTTTAGTTTATCAGATTCAATAAAAGCCATTTCGCCGTTATCGAACATAACCCGAGACCACTTTTTATCAGAAGAATATCCGGTAAGTCTAACAGTAGTTCCTTGCTCAATAGAACCATAGACATCAAAACTATTGTCTGCGCCGTGCATGGCGTTAGTTGTCTGTATAACATGATAGAGTTTTTGTGTGTCATGAACATCAACGGGAATATCAAAGATTCTGGCAACAGCAACATCACTAAAAGCCTTGCGCCCGTCATTAAAGACAACAATTTCTTTAACGCTAACAGAATTTTTTTTAATATATTCATATTTTTTCAAGTACAGCCCACCACAAACAAGAAATGTAAGTAATAATAATAAGCAAGGATAAAATAACTGAATTCTTTTAAGTTTACCCAAATTCCATTTTTTGATGTGTAAGGGAGTATAATTGCTTAGTTGCTGAATATAAAGATTAATAAGAGGAAGTTCTTCATTATTAGCAAAATCTTTGGCTTGTAAGGCGAAAGTTAAAGCCTCCTGATATTTACCATCATTCTCAAAAGCAAGAGCATTATGGATACAAAGAAAAAGGTTTTCTTTTTTATTATTAAGTGCAAAAAAATTATGAACTAACGCCATAAAATTTAAGAAAAAGGCACTAATTCCCCAAAAACCATAAAACCAATTATGTTTTGTAATTTGTTTAACCACATTACCAGCCTCATAAGGATTACAGTAATAAATCTTATCAATTTTCGAGTGTGTGAGAATTTTTCCGGTAATTTCAATCAGATGCAGAGCTCTTAAATTTAGGTCTTCTTGACCATGCATGTTTTTTAAAGTACAAAGAGCATTAATGTCCGGAAAATTTTGAGAATTATAAATTATAGAAAGCAGGGTATATTTCAATTTTAGCTTAGGATCTTTTAGAATATCATAAGCGACAGAAATTTTCTGAAACATATCAACGGACTTCGGATCAGTATTATGATCTGGGTGCCAAAATTTAGCCAAATCGCGATATTTCTGCCTAATTTCATCATCTGCAGAAGAAAAAGAAACATCCAATATTTGATAATATCCCAAACTATCATATTTATTTTTTTTATTCATACAAAATCCCCTGATACAATTTCTTAGCGATATGACAAATATCCAAAGCAGCTTCGGACGTTGGGTAACGAGTTAATAATAATTCTTTATTTCGGATAGTATCTCGGATTCTGGTATCAATACGAATACTTCCTAATAATTCCGGACATCTTAAGCCGATTCTGTCAGAAGCCTTACTAAGTTTTTCATAGCTTTTATAACCATCTTCAAAAGAGTTTACTCGATTAATTATTAAATTATAATTAGCATCAATATTTGTACTATTAAGAAATTTAATCAAATCAAAGGTTTTAATTAAATCAGCACTATTTTCTGAAGACATAATTAAGATATTATCAGCAATTTGACAAAGGCTCAAATTTTTACTATCCAGTTCAGTTCCGATATCAATAATAGTGCAATCATAATTTTCGGAAAGGATTTGTAAATCTTCAGCAAAAATTTGAACACGTCCCAAAGGTAACTCGGAAAGGTAGTTATTACCCTGTTGAGCTGTAAGAATATGAAAATTTTTATTTTTATAAGGAATAGTAAGTTGATTAAGAGTTTTCTTGCCCAAGATATAATCTTCAATAATTTTAGTTTCTTGCAAAATGAGGTAAGAAGCGATATTTGAAAATTTACCATTTCCATCAACAAGTAAAACTCTTTTTTTTTCAAGATTAAGAGCATGCGCCAAACAAAGAGCACACCAAGACGAACCGATTCTTTCTGCTCCTGAAATAACGATAGAGATATTCCGAGAAATAGCATTACTTAAGAATAAACTTTGATAAATTAAATCACCATTATCAGTCAATCAAACACCTACTTAAAATCATAAAATAACTTATACAAGCAAAACAAATCCAATAAATCATTTTTTAACATAATAACATTATAGTTTAAACAATCAAAGATTCTTTTTAAAAATGGGGGAAACATGAAAAAAATATTCTGTATATCCTTAACAATATTGATACTAGTTTGCGTAAAAATCGCAACCGCTGAAAATAATATAAAAAACAATATAATAAGAATGATTGGCTGGGAAGAAAATGGTTACAGTGAACCTCGGTATACAAGCGTCACTCACAGATATGAGTGGAGAGATCGTTTCGAAATAGAATTATTAGCAAATCCGAGTATTTTTCCATGGTCATCAGTACGTCAAGGATCTGTTTTTGAAAAGATATTTAGTGATTTAGCCGAAAAAGAGCATATAGTAATTATTATAAAATATCCGATAAGGGATTATACTCAAAGCGTAGAACGCTTTGAGAAAAGTGATGAAAATATCAAAGGATTATTTGCCACATATTATGAAAATATTCCGTACTCAAAGAATCAATACATTTATCCGTCGTTTTTTGAAAACAATGTACATATTATAACCTCTGCACAAAAGACAATAAGAACAAACACAAAGGAAGAATTAAAAAACTATAAAGGAGCGTATGTTGAGCAAGATTATTTTTCAAGTTTTGTACTAAAAGACTTTAAGAATTTGGGGATAGAGAAGGTAAAAGATTTTCCGACAGCCTATAAAAAATTATTAACGGGAGAAGTAGATTATGTAGTAGCAAGCTATTATCCGAGTCAAATTGAATTATATAAATTAGGGATACACAATTATGTAGCATACAGTAATAAGCCTATCTGGAAAATACCTATGTTCTTCAGAGTAACGCCGGAAGTGGCCAATCATCCGAGAATAACATATTTAAAAAAATATTTAAAAAGCGCATCTTATGCAAAAGCCAAAGAAGAAGGCATGGATGAGTTACTGGAAATATATAAAGAAAATACTAAAGGCATAGTTCCACCAACATATATAAACGTAGGTCAGCCGGAAGAGGGAGCTTCGGAAAACGATGACGAGTCAACTGAAAAACAAATTTAACAGCAGACACGCAAACAATGGAATAATACTTGCAAAAGGAAAAATAGAAATATAACATACACACGAAAGGAGAAAAGGGTAAAATGGTTCTTTTAGTTCATCACAGCATATCACCGCAGTCACGAAAAATCAGATTAATAATGGCTGAGAAAAAAATGCTTTTTGTTTTAAAAGAAGAAGAGCCTTGGAAATTATCACAAGAGATGTTGGAGATTAATCCCGGAGGCGATTTACCCATACTTGTTTTTGACGGCAAGGTAGTGTCTGGAAATTATGCGATAACGGAATATTTGGAAGAAAGTAATCCGCAATATAAATTATTACCCGAAGATCCGATATTAAGAGCGGAAGTTCGCCGAATTATGGATTGGTTTGATACAAAATTTTATAATGAAGTGTATAAATACATTGTCGCAGAAAAAATCATTAAGCGCTTTCAATTTAAGCAAGCCCCGAATTCAAAAATACTAAAAGCAGGACTAAACAATCTAAAATTCCACATGGAATACATAGATTACTTAGCGGATAGGAATAACTATTTAGCAGGCAAAGAAATAAGTTTGGCAGATTTAACCGTCGCAGCACATTTATCAATTGTTGACTACCTTGGAGATATTCCGTGGAACGAATATAAAAATGCAAAATTATGGTACGCTAAGATAAAATCACGTCCGAGTTTTAAGGAAATACTAAAAGATAATATTCGAGGTATACCACCATCAAGTAATTATGCAAATTTGGATTTTTAATGATGAAAAAGCTGTATACATTTCTATCAATAATGCTTTTAAGTTCTTGTACCACGACAGAAGGACAAGTAGTTTTTCATTGGGATAGATATAATACGGGAGGGGGAAAATTTGCACGAGATCACTCTGAATGTATGAGAGAAGCCGAAGCAATGAAATTTTTTCCCAATTTTAAAAGCTGGTTTTACACAGAAGAACAACGCTATGATATTGTTGTAAAATGGCACAAAGAGCACGGAATCTGGGCAAGTTTTGTTCCATATCCTGGAGCGATGCCGATATTGGTAAATTCGGTAAGAGATGACACGGACGCCAGTCCGAGAAAATATCAAAAATGTATGCTAAGAAAAGGATATGTTGAAAGAACAACGGATATTCCGGGAACGACAAATCTATTTGTTTATAAACCACAAAGTGTCAACCAAGATGCTCCGTTAGATAGTACATATCCATAATTAATTAAAATTATAGCCGCCCCCGACAGCTTTGTAAAAAGCGGTGATATTTTGTAGAATTTCAGCATTATTTGCAATAAGGTTCAGTTGAGCATTTAGTAAATTTTGCTCAGCTGTTGTAACATCTGTAAAAGAAATCAGGCCATTATTATATTTAGTTTGCGATAGTTTTAAGATATTGCGCATTTTAGTTACGGATAATTTATAAGAACGATTTGCCTCATATGTTTGCTTAACCCCGGAAATAGCGTTTTTAATTTCTGTCAAAGCAGTGAGTATAACCTCGTTATAATTTAAGATATACTCCTCGTTGATACTTTTTTGCAATTCGACATTATTTGATAATTGCTTCCAATTCCATATAGGGAGAGTAAAACCGGGGGTGTATCCATAAATTTGACTGTCTTTATCAAAAAGAGAATGTCCGCTAGAAGAAATAAAACCAAAAGTAGCTGTTAAAGAAATACTTGGATATAAGTTTGTAATAGCCTCATTGATAGCGGCGTTTTGTTGTTTTAATGTTGCTTCGGCTGCTAAGATATCGGGGCGAGAGCGAATAACACTAAGAGGTAACTGATTTAATCTTTTAGCATCAAAATAGAAAGCGGAAGCGACCAAATTTTTCTTATAATCATCAAGATTTACCGGAAGAGCATTTGGAGTACATCCTAAAAGAATGGCTAAAGCGTTTTTGTAAGTTTCGATCTGATATTTTAAATTAGGAATAGAAGTCTTTGTCATCTCAACCGTATATTCGGCTTGGTTAAGAGTTAAGTCATCAACAATTCCTGATTTGTATTGGCTGATGACTGTATTGAGTATTTGTTTTTGCAGATATAAGTTTTGTTGTGTGATGTTTAATTTTTCTTGAGCTTCGCGCAAATTGACATAGTTTGTAACAATTTCTGCAGTAATGGAAACTTTAAGATTCTCAAGAGTATATTGTGCATTATGCATAATCTCAAAATATTGCTCAGAAATATATTTCCCCTTTCCCCAAATATCAAGTTCCCAAGAAGCATCTAGCCCGATTTTAAAAGCATTAATATCGTATGCATAATCTTGATTATTACTAGCTTTACTAAACTCGTATTCACCGGAAGCACTAATTTGCGGAAGAGTTGTTGTTGAATTAATTAAATAAGAATATCGGGATTGTTGTAGTCTTTGGATAGCCTGTTTTAAGTTCAAATTATCAGATAAAGCAGATTGAATCAGTGTATTTAAAACATCGTCTTTAAAAATTTTATACCAATCAGGCGAAATGGTTTCAGAGTGATTGGATAGTTCTAAATTTTTTCTAATTTCATCATCAGACAACGGAAAATCGGAAGAGAAATCATTTCCGACCTGACAAGCCTGGAGAAAAAGAAAGGAAAGGAATAAAATAGACTTACGCATGATTATTCTCCTCAAGCGAAGATGAAGAATTTTTTGGATGTTTATGGCGTGAAAAAAATTCTTTAATAGTTTCAAACAGAGCAAAAAGTGAAGGAATAAAGATAATACCGACTAAAGTAGCTAAAATCATGCCAAAGAACACTGTAACACCTATTGAAATTTGCGAGCTTGCCCCGGGTCCGGTTGCAATAACCATCGGGAAAACTCCCAAAATAAAAGTTAAAGCAGTCATTAAAACAGCTCTAAATCTTTCACCAGCCCCTTTTTCGGCAGCTTCAAGAATACTGTTTCCTTGTTCGCGGTAATCTTTAGTAAATTCCACAATAAGGATAGCATTTTTTGCAGCCAAACCAATAAGTAAAATAATACCTAATTGTGCATAAATACTAAGCGGTAAACTAAATAAGTGCAAACCGACAAAAGCGCCTAAAACAGCAAAAACCGTTGAAAACATAACCGAAAAAGCCAACATCCAGCTTTCGTAAAGAGCCACTAAGAATAAATAGCAAAAAATCACGGCAAGAGCAATTAAAGCCCCGATAAGCCCGTGAGTTTCGGATTCCTGAAGTGAAAGAGCTGTCCAATCAATTGCAAAGCCGTCAGGCAAAAAATCTTTAGCAAATTGTTCGACAGCATCCATAGCTTGACCGCTGCTAACACCTTCCGCAGCTTGGGCTGTAATAGCCGCCGCAGTATAAAGATTATAACGATAAATAATATTGGGCGCAAGCTCAGTAGATACATCGGCAAAACTACCGATTTTAATCAGCTTTCCGGAATTAGTTTTGACATAAAGATTTTTCACATCATCAATTGTTCGTCGATATTTAAAATCAGCTTGCAAAATAACACGATTAACCTGTCCGCTTAAAGTAATATTATTAATATATGTAGCGCCTAAATTAGCTTGAAGAGTATTATATAAATCAGCAACAGATACGTCATAGGATTGAAGTTTTGTACGGTCGATATTGAGGTATAAATGCGGAGTGTCAGCAGTAAACGTGCTAAAAGCATAAGCAAGATTAGAATTTTGATTAAGTTTGTATAGGAATTCATTTAAGGCCTTATCTAATTCCAAAGGAGAAGCATTTGTATTTGTTGCAATTAATTCCAAAGAAAGACCGTTACTTTGCCCAATTCCGGGAACAGATGGCGGTGCAAAAAAATTAAGTTCAGCATTAGGATAAGAGCGAAATTCACTTCTTAAGGTGTTGGAAATTCCTTCAATAGAAAGTTGTTTGGTTGTGCGTTCGGACCAATTTTGCAAACCGATAACACCAAGAGCAACATTTTCTCCGCCACCACCGAGTAAACTATATCCGGCAACGGTAATAACATATTTAATACCCTCCATACGCTGTATTTTATCAGTCATATCGGCCAAGACGGCATTTGTCTGATTAATACTGGCGGTAGTATCTAATTGAATATTAGCAAAAATAATACCTTGGTCTTCTTCAGGAATAAACGATGTTGGGGTAATTTTAAAAGCACCGAATATAATAGCAATAACTGCAAGAATAATAAATGTGGTCAATATTAAATAACGAGAAAAGTATCCGACAACTTTAACATAAAGGTTTTTAAATTTATCAAGAGTTTTGTTAAAAAGTTTAAAGAAAGAGGGCTTTTTACTTTCATCTTCATTATTTAGGAATATGGCGCAAAGAGCCGGACTGAGAGTAAGAGCATTAAACGCAGAAAAGATAACGGCAGTAGCAATGGCAACGGCAAATTGTTGATAAATTTTTCCGGTAATGCCGACCATTAACCCCACTGGGACGAAAATAGCCAATAAAACGAACGTTGTCGCAATAATAGCACTACCGATTTGGGACATAGCTTTAACTGCCGCATCATAAGCGTTTAATTTTTCATTAAGCATAAGATACTGGACGCGTTCAACAACAATAATAGCATCGTCAACCACAAGTCCAATGACTAAAATCATGGCAAACAATGTCAAAATATTAATATCAAATCCCAAGATATAGACGACAATAAATGTTGCAATTAAGGAAACAGGAATGGTAATAAGCGGAATAAGCGTTGTTTTGATTTTCTGTAAAAAAAGATATGTGACAAGAATCACCAAACTAAAGGTAATAAAAAGAGTTTCAATAATGGCAGCAATAGAAGCGCGAACGTAATCAGTAGAGTCATATGCGATTTTTATTTCCATATCCTCAGGGAAAGTCTGCGCCAATTTTTCTATTTCTGCTTGTACATCATTCATTGTTTCCAAGGCGTTAGTGTTAGGGGTTTGATTAAGAGCAATAATCACCGCCGGAGAATTATCATATTTTGAGCTAATGTTATAAGAATCTCTTCCTAACTCAATTTTAGCAACATCTTTAAGATAAGTAATCCCACCATTTGGAGAAGTGGCGACAACAATATTAGAAAAATCTTGAACACTGTTAAGTAATCCTTGTGCGGTAAGAGTAAAAACGAGTTTTGAATTTTTAGCGCTAGGTGCAGAGCCAATACTTCCGACAGCGGCTTGGACATTTTGAGTTTGAACGGCTTGAATAACATCGGAACTATTAAGTCCGAGTGCCGTTATTTTATCAATATCGAGCCAAATTCGCATACTGTACTGAGGACCGAAAATTTGAACTTGCCCAATACCATATAAGCGGGAGAGTGGATTTTTGATATTCGTATAAGCATAATTACTAAGATATAAATCATCGTAAGAGTGGTTAGGAGAGCGTAAAACAATAAGTGCCAAAATATCAGCATTCTCGGTAGACACATCAAGTCCATCTTGAATAACCTCATCAGGAAGTTCGCTATTAACCTGTTGCAAACGATTTTGAACTTTAACTTGAGCAATATCAGGGTCTGTTCCGATATCAAAAGTAACTGTAAGATTGTAACTTCCGTTATCATCAGAAGTTGAAGACATATAGAGCATATTTTCGACGCCGTTAATTTGATTTTCAATCGGAACGGCAACAGTATCGGTTAAAACTTGAGCATTAGCACCTAAATAATTAGTTTGAACGGTAACTTGCGGTGGTGTAATATTGGGGAATTGGGAAATAGGTAATACTTTGATAGCCAATCCACCTAATATCATTAAAACAATGGAAATAACTAAAGCAAAACGAGGTCTTTCAATAAAAAATTTAGAAAACATTGTTTTTACTCCTAATTGATTAGTTAACAATGTTAAAATGCAAGTTAGCTCCGCCGGGTATTTTCGGGAGTTTCTCTAAAATAAGTAAATCACCGGCCTGAAACGTATTTTCAACAATATAATCAGTTCCGGTATCTGCGAGAATATTAATATTAATTTTCTGAGGAATATTATTTCTGGCAACAATGATAAAATTGCCGTCAGGTAATAATTGCACAAGTTCTTTTTCGATTAAAACGGTGTTTTTAAATTGGTGATTAACTTCAACATTGACATAAGAATTAGGTAAGAGGAGTTGATTATCATTTTGAAAATAAGTATAGATGGCAAGGGAATCCGTACTTTTATCAATTTGATTATCAGTGTATTTAAAAGTTCCAGAATATTCAAAAATAGAGCCATTAGATAATTTTAAGCGAATAGAAGAATTTTGAAATAAGAGAGGACTGTTTTCTTTTAAGGCAAGATACTCAGTATCAGTCAGAGAAAAGACAATACGAACCGGAGACATTTGTACAATAGTAAGCAACGCTCCGGAAGATGGAGAAACATAATCCCCGACACTAAGAGTAAAATTACCGATAACACCGGAAATAGGGGCTTTAATCGTCGTATAATTTAAGTTAACCTCGGCTAAATTTAAGTTAGCTTTAGCATTTTCTAAATTAGCCTTGGATTGGAGAAAATTATTTTTTGCACTATCTATTTCTGTTTCGGAAAAGGCTTTTTTACCGGATTTCAAAACTCTATTATAATAATTTTGATAATACTCGAAACTGGCCTCAGCTTGTAAGACGGCTGTTTTGGCAATATTAAGTTTAGCGTTATATTCATCAGGATTAATTGTAAGCAACAAATCACCGTTATGAACAATTTGTCCGGCGCTAACGGCGATATTTTGTAAATATCCACTGACATAGGGAATAATCTGAACCTGATTTATAGCTTCAACAAATCCCACATAAGTTTTTATAATGGAATTATCTTGAGGAATAATTGGTCTTGCCTTAAGAACGATACTGTCTGATACCGGTAAAGGTTTGGCCTCTTTAGGATTGCTCGTTTTATAAACATAAAAACCTAATCCGAAAGAAGCCAAACACATAAAAATTAATAAAAAGATGTAAATAAAACGTTCATTACGACTATTCATCTGCCTATCCTTAAAATCTGATTTGCATAATACAATAGATAATAAGCAACGGCAAATTTTCAAGGTTACTGCATAAGCTCAATAGCCTTAGTAATTTTCTTTATAGAATTTAATTCTATTTGTCGAACCCTCTCTTTAGAGATGTTATAAGTTTTGCTTAAATCATCAAGAGTAATGGCTTTGTCATACAAGCGTCGCTTGAACAGAATATCTTTTTCTCTGTTATTCAAAACATACAAGGCTTGATTAAACATTTGCTTTCTGTATCTTGTAATTTCGGCATGAGCTAAAGTTTCTTCCTGATTGGGCTTTGAATCAGAGATAAAATCCATCCATTCGGTTGTACCATCAGAATCTCCGTCGATTATGGAATTAAGCGAACCGTCATGTGATTTCAAACGCATATTCATATCAGTAACATCTTGCACGCTGACATCAAGAGATTGAGCAATATCCCGTAAAACATTCTGAGAAAGTTCTCTATCATCAATCAAGTTTAGTCGATTTTTGATTTTCCGCAGATTAAAAAACAATTTTTTCTGAGCAGCTGTAGTCCCAAGTTTGACTAAGGACCAAGAATTGAGAATATATTTTTGAACAGATGCTTTTATCCACCAAAGGGCATATGTAGAAAATCGGAAACCCTTTTCCGGAGCAAATTTATCAACAGCATACATTAATCCGATATTTCCCTCAGAAATCATCTCACCAACAGGAAGTCCATAGCCTCTATATTTAGCGACAACTTTTACAACCAGTCGCAAGTGCGAAGTAATTAGCTTATAAGCAATAGTTGTATCTTTCGATTTTTTATACTGCAGAGCTAAATTATATTCTTCGTCAGAGGAAAGGATGGGAAATTTTTTAATTGATTGTAAATAACGAGATAAATTTTCTTCAGGTGAAAAGTCAAGTCCATTTAGAGTAAGTTGTTCTTTCATAATTCTTCTCCTAAAAGTTGACTCAAAGGAGGATATAACTCTAAATTTTTTTCCACAACCTAGACAATAGTTTTATTTGCAATTAATAAAATGCGAATAAAACCAAGCAGAATATAAACTAAACAATTACTATTGAGAAATGTCTTTTAATTTTTTAATTAACGTTTGCATATCTTCAGGAAAATCGGTTTGAAAAGCTAAGAACTGTTTAGTTCTGGGATGAATAAAACCTAAGGAAAAGGCATGAAGAGCTTGTCTTGGAAAATTATTAACGTAATTTTTTGCATCAAGGGGGAGTTTCAGCAAAGTTTTTTTTGCTTTTACATAGACATCGTCACCGACAAGATTACACCCGATAGAAGATAAATGAACTCGTATTTGATGTGTACGTCCTGTTTCTAAATTGCATTTAACTAAAGAAACCGCATTATTGAGATATACTTCAATCGTTTGATAGTGAGTAATTGCGTTTTTTCCCCCGCTTTGAACAATAGCCATTTTTTTTCTATCATAAGGGCTCCGAGCAATATTTCCATAGATTGTAGCGGAGCGGGGCGAAGGAGCGCCATAAACAAGGGCAAAATAAGTTCTTTCGATAGAGTGATTATAAAACTGTTCAGCAAGATTTCGATGAGCCAAATCATTTTTAGCCACAACGAGAATTCCGCTGGTATTTCTATCGATTCGATGTACAATACCGGGTCTGGCCACGCCGCCGATTCCCGATAAAGAATCTTTACAATGATAAAGGAGTGCATTAACAAGCGTACCGGAATGGATTCCGGCAGCAGGATGAACGGTCATACCAGCAGGTTTATTGACAACAATTAAATCATCATCTTCAAAAAGAATGTCTAAAGGAATATTTTCTGGAGTAGGAATAGCCGTTTGAGGTTCCGGTAGATTAATTTGATAAATATCTCCCAATCGAGTTTTGTAGTTTTTATCAACAATAGCCTCATCATCGGCAAAAACACAACCATCTTCAATTAAACGTTGAACTTGAGCTCTGGATAATTCAGCAACTTGATTTGCAATAAATTTATCAATGCGCAGAGCTTTTTGAGTCTCATCAACAGGCGAAGTAAAAAAAACTTTATTATTTTCGTCACACATGGAAAAAGCCGTTAAATATATATTCACAAATTTAAGTTTAAGATAAACCATAAAGAGAGATAAAATCAAGGATATAATATGACAAAGCAAAATATACTAAAAAGTATTGTAATTGTATTAAGCATGGGAATTGTACTATGCACCTATCTGATATTTGTAAAGATATTGAGTAAAAAAATCCCTCAGACACAACAATCTCAATCAAAAGAAATAAATATAGATATAGGAAGAAATGTAGAAATAAAGCAATTTCAGGTAAAGAATAACAAAATTTATATTTTGACGGAAGCGCCGCAAATTGATAAAATAATTGTAATAGATACAGAAGAAGCGCAAGAAACATTGAATATCAATTTAAACAAGAAAGATAACCAAGATGAGTAATGGTAAAGAAACATTGGATGATTTTCTGACACAGGATTCAGAAAAGAAAGAAGATCAAATAACCGAAAAATTGGAAGATGAATTTGCAAAATTATTAAATGATTTTATCAACCAAAGCACGGAGGAAGTCCCATCACAGAAAACCTCCGCCTCAAATCAAACAACGACGATGCCGGAAAGCGGTTTAGAAAGTTTTATAACGACATCAGAAAACAATATGAATAATCCGCAAACGGAAAGTGGTCTGGAAAGTTTTATAACGCCGACAGAAAATAATAATGCTCCGCAATCGGAAAATAGTTTGGATAGTTTTATTACCCAACCGGACGGTGGGCTGGATAGCTTTATCACTCCGCAAGTATCTGGATCGAGCACAGAAGGTGCGAATTCAACAACAAAGTCACAAGCCTCAACAATACAAACAGAGTCAGAGAGTACAAGTATTTCATCGGAATTATCAAGTTTACAAACACTGACAATAGAAAAGAACCAAGTAGCAGAAGAAGAAAAAAACAAGCTAAAAAATGAGGAAAAGGAACTGGCTCGAGCGGTAACAAATTTTAAAGATGGGGTTATAGCTTTAGCAGAGAAGAAAAATTTAAAAGTTCCGGAAACGGATTATAATGAAGATATGCTATATCCTAACTACAAACCGAGTGTTGGGAAAAAGATAGCACAATACTTAATATCGTGTTGGGATGTAATAAACAAGTATGATCCGGAAAATATGAAAAGGTTGTCAAAAGATGCCGGAGATGAAGAATATTTAACCTTTGCGGAAAGTTTGAATGATACGGATATGCAACTGGCAATAATCTCGTATGTGGAAATTTTAATAAATTTGGAAATCTGCGAAGTAAATTATGAGCAAAAAAGAGAAATTATTCAAAAAAACAGAATAAAAAAAGAATTATATGAAGAATATATGGAATTACAAGAAAGGCGAACACGCTTTATAAAGAAACTAAAAGAAAAAAATTTTCCGATAAATGTAGAAAGATTGATTGGAAATTATTTCAAAGCGGCACAGAAGGACGCAGAAGGCGCATATAAAGCACTCACAAAGAATCCGGCGATGTTTTCTCCGATAGAATTTGATAAAATCCATCCTAAGTTTTTTGGTTTAATAAAAGTCACGCCTGAAGATGGTATAAAAGCAAATCAAAAAATAGGAGAGTTTATAAAAAAGTTGAAAGTTTAACAAATTTCTGAGTGTTTAAAGTAGACAAGAAATTGTTTTTATGTTACCATAAATAAAATTTGAATGAGGAGAAAAGCAATGGTAACCGATTCTCAAGAAGATGAATTAGATAAACAGCTGAAAGAAGCCGAAGAATATATGGATAACAAAATAGAGGAGAATCTCAATTCTGATGATTCTGAGGCTACAACGGAAGACGTGGAAAATCAATCGGATACGGAAGAAAATAGCGAACATCAACCGGAAACAGAAGAAAATCAAGATGACAATACACAACAACCGCCAGCAGAAAGAACACCTGACGGTGTATCAAGAGCATATAATGATGTAGTCGTGGATGAATTTGACACTAAAGCACCTCAAGATAAGAAAGAAAAAGAGGTTAAATCGAATGACTCCATAACACCTCCGAAAAGGGACAGAGGCGGAACCAAAGGCAAATCTGGCGGCGATAACATTATGGAAGTATTTTGGAATGATTGCATTATGGCCTTTTATGCATGGGGGATAGATGCAATTGTTGATAATACTCTAGATTTCGCGGAATGGGTATTATTTGCACCATATAAATCAGGTGGTAAAATTGAGGAAAAAGAAGAAAAAGCCAAGAAAAACATATATATGATAGGGGAAGAATTTTATAAAGAAAGGATTGAGCGATTTTCAAAAGAAAAAGAGAAATTAATAGAACTCAATGAAAATTTAGCTAAAGAAAAAGATGGGATATCACCCACATGGACAGCATGGGAAAAAGAACCGAATTTTTATAAAAAGTTATGTCAAATTAATGAAAAAGCACTTGCAGACCCTCAGTCGCCCGAAGCAGAGTTCATGCGCAAATATGGTTTAGGCATCGATAAAGAGATAGTAGAAGGACGTTTTGCAAAAGAGGAAAAAATATTTACAATAGCAACACGTTTGGCAACAATAGAAGAAGTTATAAGTGAAGAAAAAAATACGATTTCACCGGTCTTTTCGGATAAAATAGATACTTTTGAGAATAGATTGAAATGTAAAAACGCAAATTTAGATCAATTTAAGGCAGAGATAGCTGCTCGAGTATTGGATTTGCAAGAGGAGTTAGGCGGAGATAATGCTCCAAATACCGAAATTAAGAAGAAGTTGGAAGAAATAAAAACAATAGCGGAAAGCGGCAGCAAAATATCCGGAATAACCAAAGAAGTATCTAAAAAGATAAAAGAAATTAAGAATATAAGTAAAGACGCGATAGATAGTGAAGATGTAATTAAAACTCATATACAGAAACGCAGTCAGGAACATTATAAACAAATAATGGAGAACATAGATAAAATACACGAAACCAATAAAGGTCATCCGGATGAAATGAAAGAATGTATAAAACAATATCTAACATCAATAAATAAAGCCGGTAAAGACGCTAAAGAAGAAACCGATAAAATTATTACAAAAAACATTAGCGACAGAAGCAAACACAAAAAAGCCCAAGAAGCCGTTTCTAAAATAAGTGGAGCGATTAATGACTTTATGCTTAATGGTGAAAAAATATCAGAAAGAGCTCAAGCAGCCCAAAAAGATGAATTCACATTAACCGAAAAGCAATTTTCTCAAGCTATAAGAGAATACGGATTAAGTCGCTAAGGAGATAAGAATGAAGAAAATAGGTAAAATGGTAAGATTTTTATCTAGCAGTATAATTGTTTGGGTCTGTTTAGTATATGTAGGGCAATTCATTTTTAAGGTTTTATGGAAGTTTGATATTTTAAATGTAAAATCATATCAGATAATGTATGAATATTGGGAAAAAGGAGGTGTATTTAATACATTTCGAGATTGCAGTTTAGGATTTAGCCTAATTGCGTTTCCTATAATTTGGTTAGTTTTAAGCAATAAATTATATAAATACGGATTAGGAAAATTTTTCAGTAGACCCATCTCAAAATTATACAGACGCTTAACACGTCCTAAAAATATGGAAATCGAACATGTATCGATTAAACATCTAGGAGAAAAAGATAAAAGTCTGGATGAAATAATAAAAGCGAAAATGGAAAAGGACGGAAAAAACACAGGTCGCTCGCATGAGGTTGCCGATTTAAGAAAACAGATTGCTGCAAAAATAGAAGAAAATGAAAAACAATAATGAGTTGTTAACTAATATCGAACTAGAATAAGGAATAAAACCGGAGAAAGACTTGAAACCGCTAATAATAATGTTAAAAACGTTACTGGTTGGCTATCTATGGAGTATAGTATTCATAGATGGAATTCGTGTTTTATTGTTAATTAATTGGCATTTTGATATTTTATTATCGGAACACTGGCGGCTATTGGGTTATAAATGGAACAGCGGAGCACCGATAAGTAATTCCGAAATAGGATTTTTTATAATTATAGTCAGTTCAATACCATTATGGTTGGCAGGCTGGGTAGGATTATGTCTTGTAAAATGGGAGAGGTTTGTAAAGAAGGTTGCATTAAGTCCATTATATGCATATAGAAAAATCACACTAAAAACTAAAGCACCTGTTGTTGTAAAGAAAAAATCCATTACGGAAGAGCCCCAAGTTGTGAAAAAAACGCCGATAATAAAGAAGGCACCGACAAAGCGTCCGCCACTTCCGTCCGCTACATTATTACAATCTAATGTAAACAATAACTTAAATGCGGTTAATTCTCGAGCGTCATCCGGATATACTCCTGGAAGAAAAGACGCCGCGGAAGTTCCGACAAATCACGCTTTATTTAATTTTGATGACGACGATTTTGATTTAGATTTTGATTTTGAGAAAAAAGAAAAGAAAGATACAGAGGAAAGTATCCCATCTGCTTTAGTAGTTGACAAACCGGAAACGATAGAAGCGGAAGTCATAAAAGAATTTGAATCGGAAGTTCCGTCAAAACCGCATCAAGAAAAGAATCAAAATTCAAATAACAAGAAAGACAATCAAGCTAAAAGCAAGACGCAAGATACAAATGCCTCAGCCCCAATAAAAGAATCACACACACCAGTCCTTGATGTCATCAATCAAAAAGGCTATGATGTAATATCTTCGGCAATAATCAAAAATACAACAATAGATTACATTGCGGTATCTAAAAAGCAGTTAATATTGTGCTTAGTAGATAAAGAGATGGGAGATTGGCTTGCAGACGAGGAAAAATTCAATGATGAAGAACCCTTATGGTTTTCAGAAAGCAGCCATCGCATTTCGCCGGTAAGAAAGATAGATTTAGCAAGAGATATCCTAAAGACGAAGCTAGCCGTAGGTGATATGAATTTTGAGATTATCTCCTATGTAATCATTCAGTCAGGAAATATCATCAATGCGGAAGACATGTTTGAGATATGGAGTAATATGGATATAAATGTAACGCGTATCAATAGAGGAAGTCCTAAAGAGATACGTCTATTCTCAAAATCATTAGATAATTGTGAAGATAAAACAGATAAAAACACATTAGAAAAACTTAAAAAACTTATACGCAGTTTGGCTTAATTTTGTATATTAGAGGTATAAATGGCAAAAGAAAGAGGAAAAGAGTGGGAAGAATATGATAACGCGGTACGGTGGATGACAATAACTTTCGCCATATCCGTAGGTGTTACTGTATTTTTCTTATATTTATCACCAATATTTGCATTTTTGATGCAAAACGGGATATCCAAAAAAAGTATAGAAGTAGCGGGGATGTTTCTAAAGAAATCCTTTAGCGATTTTGGCTTTTTATGGGATTGGTACATGAAGTGGTTCAGAAAAATATACCGCTACAATGGAGAATTCAAAATAAGCCTATGGCCACCGATATTGCCATTTTTATCTTTTCCGATAATTTTGATTGTAGGCGGTGTAAAATGTCCATATAAATTCCAATCAAACATTCATGGATCGGCGCATATTGCAACTTTGCGCGATATTGAGAATATGCCATTATTGGGATTTGACGGTTTCTGCATGGTTGTCGGAAAATTCCAAGGAAAGATGCTGAAGTTAAAAGAAACATTGTCAACTTTGTGTTGTGCTCCTCCGGGAACCGGTAAAACGGTTGGAGTGGTTATGCCAACAATATTTAATTCAGAAGGATTAAGTATTATCGTGAACGACCCGAAACCGGAATTATGCTATAAAACATCCGGTGCAAGAAATAAAGTTGGACCAGTTTTTATCATTAACTGGGGTAAAGAAGATAACCCGGCAACAGGCGAATATTATCCTAGCTGGAATCCTCTGTCACCGGGAGCTTTACCGAAACCGGGACCTGACCGTGACTTGTATGTGGATTCAATGTGTAATACGCTAGTGGAAGATCCAAAAGGTGGAGCAGATCCACACTGGTCTAAAACAGGTCGTAGTGCATTGTGCGGATTTATTCACTTTATATCATCTAAATGCGAAAGAGCCCTAGCCAATGAGCGCTTTATACAAAAGATATATGAAGGCTCAATGACAGCAGAAGACAAAGCCGAACTAATGCAATATTATGATGATATGAGCATTGGTGGCTTGAGAGCAAATGCTGCGCGCGCGATACAAGACTTGCAAAATGATAATTTGACCATAGAGAATTATCTGCCGATAGGAACATGGAATCTTTTACCGGATAAATGGGTAAACCATGAACCGTGTATGGCAATGATTTTGGAATGGATTACATCATCACAAATCGAGCAAGCAAACGAAATTAAACGTCGTTTGGAAGAAGGGGATCAAATGGCTGCGATGGCAGACCCAATGCGTGATTTGCTGGATGCCGCGGTAGAAGAAGCTAATAACTACGGTTATTCTCGTCGATGCGTAACAGAATTGAGTGCGTTGAGTGCAATGCCGGATAAAGAACGTGGCTCTGTTATGTCAACAGGTTTAACCGGTATTGGTATTTTTAAGAACTCGGCGGTAGTTGCCAGAACAAGTTTCTCCGACTTGCAGTTTAAAGACTTGCGTGGTATGAAAGATCCTGTAACCGGAGAATGGAAGCCAATTTCTGTTTATCTATCCGTTAACCAAACCGATGCCCAAGCCTTAAACCCAATTAGTGCAACGTTTGTGGACTTGATTAGCGCATACTTAATTTCAAACCCACCAGATTCTGTACACCCGACTGATGGCAAGATGGGACCGTTCCCCGCATTGTTTGTACTCGACGAGTTTCCGCAAATGCCTAAACTAAAAGCGGTTATAGATGGACCGGCTGTTGGACGTGGTCAAAAAGTGTCATATTTACTGATTGGACAAGACCTTGGCCAAATTTCCGGTAAATACGGAAAAGATGACTTGGAAACTGTTATTTCAACGACGGCATGTAAAGTTATCTTGTCACAGAACAATGAGCAAACAGCACAGCGTTTCTCAAAAATGATTGGTAACAAAACAGTACAAACAACATCATATAGTAGACAAGAAGGTAGCTTGGCCAAAGAGTATAACCCGTTTGCGAAAAACGTAAGTTATCAATTACAAGGTGTTTCAGCAATAAGTGCCAATGATTTATTGAGTTTACCGATGTTGAAACAAGTAGTATTGATGCAAGGTGCGATTGATACACCGATTATGGCAGATTCTCCTCGTTGGTATCTGGATAAAAAGATGAAAGCACAAGCCTCAATACCTCCTGCTCCAAATGTGCCAGATTGGATTGTTGCTCAAAGAACAGATGAAAATGAGGATATCTTGTCAAAACTAGGCATAGATTATGATCCTAACGCAGAAGAAGAGGAAGGATTTGAAGAAGACGAAGCGTAAATCTTCCACAACAGAGATAAAGAAATTTTCTCTATTGTCCTCTATAAAGAGCAGTGCGAAATTCGTACTGCTCCATAAAAGGACTTTTATCCTATGGACATTAGTGAATTTTGCTTTTCTTTATATTTTCTCACTAATTCCGAATGGTTGGACCAATTCCTTAAGTATATTATGGTTAGTTGGATACTATGTTTATTGGTGTATATTTATTCGCCACATTCAGCAACATCCGCCATACTTTTCACTAATAAGGATTTTCAACGGTTTAATTCCGGCAAGTAAGATAATGTTTATAAACATCAGCATTTATTTGGTCTTGGTTGTCGCACCGTACATTCCTTTATTTATGGGATTTAGGGATAGGTATCTGGAGTTTTTTGAAAATTACATGGAAGTACTACAAAGCCATGATTCTCTTTTAGGAAAAACACTGTTTTATATTTTAATGTTATTGTTATCTCCCTATACTATAAGCCGCCCATATCTCGCATGGCTATCATCAATAATTGGAAAAAGTCGCTCAATCTTTGATGCCTATAAAAAGACACAAGGAAATTATTGGAATTTTGTAACTTGCGGAGTTTTTATGAGCGGCTTCTGCATAATGTCCTATGTCATAGATGAAGTATTTAATATACACAGTAAAATCTATGTCATTTCCGTTTTAGCAATATTTTACAATGTAATGTTCATTGACATATACAAAGTATTTTACAAACGCAAACGTACGCCCAAAATAGCAACAGACAACAAATTTTAAGAAATAATCTTTATAAAATCCTCTTCGGAAATAATCTTAATCCCGAGTTCTTGAGCCTTAGATAGTTTAGAGCCTGCATTTTCACCGGCAACAACAAAATCGGTATTTGCAGAAACAGAACCTGCAACCTTTGCCCCGTAAGCAAGAGCCTTACTTTTAGCTTCATTTCTCGTCAAAGTAGTTAAAGTACCGGTAAAGACAACAGTTTTACCGAATATTTCCGAATCAGTATTCTCGATTCCTTTAAAATCTTCAACACATACGACTTTGAGCAATTCACAAATAATAAAAATATTGTGTTCCTCATTAAAAAATTCGACAATATCTTTAGCCATAGCCGGGCCAACACCATCAATACTGATAAGCAGTTGCAAATCCTTTTGAATCATTGCATTCATAAACGTATTAAAAGAGTGGTAATGACGAGCAATAAGATAAGCCGTTGCAGCACCAACTTGTCGAATACCCAAGGCATAGATGAATTTCTGCAAACTGATATTTTTACTTTTCTCGATAGCCTCAAATAATTTTTTAACGGATTTAATCCCCCATCCCTCGCGTTTTTCTAATTCAAGAGAAGGAGTAGAAGAGAATAAATCAGAAGGTTTGTTACGATGCTCCAATGTAAAAATATCAAAAGGTGTTTTGATAATTCCCTCTTTATAGAAATCTTCAATAACTTTATCACCCAAACCTTCAATATTAAATGCTTCACGAGAAACAAAATGCTTCAAACGCTCTACGGCTTGCGCAGGGCAAGAGAGGCCTCCGGTACAACGACGAACTGCTTCGTCTTCTTCACGAATAGCATGCGCGCCACACTCAGGACAAAAATGAGGGAATTGAAACTCCGGTAAATCGTCAGTTCTTTTATCTTTCAAAACAGAAACCACTTGCGGAATAACATCACCGGCACGTTGAATAACCACCATATCACCGATACGAATATCTTTACGTTTAATCTCGTCTTCATTATGAAGAGTTGCATGAGCCACCAAAACCCCGCCAACATTAATTGGTTCTAAATCAGCGACAGGAGTTAGTGTACCGGTTCTACCGACTTGAACACGAATATCATTAAGGCGTGTAACAGCTTGTTCGGCCGGAAATTTATGGGCAATGGCCCAACGTGGAGTTCTGGTTAAAAAGCCAAGTCGCTTTTGTAACTCCAAATCATTGACCTTATAGACGATTCCGTCAATATCGTAAGGAAGCGAAGAGCGTTGCATCATAAGTCTATCAAAACTATCTAAAAGTTCTTTATCATTATGACAAACTTTGTTATACGGATTAACCGGAAAACCGAGAGCGGCAACATAATCAAGGAATTCAACTTGACTTTTCCAACGAATATCAGAAACCTCACCCCAAGTATAAACAATAAAACTTAAATTTCGCTCTTGAGTAATCTTAGCATCTAATTGACGTAATGAACCGGCCGCAGCATTACGAGGATTCGCAAAAGTTTTTTTATGTTCATTTTCATTTTTAAGATTAAGAGCTAAAAAATCCTCTTTTGACATAAACACTTCTCCGCGAACTTCAAAACGTTCAGGAACATCTTTTTCTAAATAAAGAGGAAAACCATTAATAACTTTAAGATTTTCGGTAATATCTTCACCGATTTTACCATCGCCGCGAGTAGAGCCTCTAGCAAAGATACCATTGATATAAAGGGCAGAAAAGGACAGCCCATCCATTTTCGGTTCGGAAGTAAAAACAATATCGTTGCTGCTGTTAAGAAAACGTTTAACACCGAGAATAAAATCTTCCAATTCTTCTTGAGAGAAAATATCAGCAAGCGAAAGCATCGGAACTTTCAATTCAACCTTCTTAAACTCACTTTTAACTAAAGCACCTACACGTTTGGAAGGGCTGTCAGGACGAATCAAATTTGGGAATTTAGCTTCTAAGGCATCATTAAGCCGGCGTAATTTATCGTAAGATGCATCATCTAAATAAGGTTCATCGTTTTGATAATAAGCAAAATCAGCCCTTTCAATTTCTTTAGCCAAAAATTCTAATTGCTGAGCAGCTTCAGTTTCAGTAATATTTCTAATATCAAACATAAAAAATCTCCCAAACGATTCCATGTAAATATAGAAAATCT
Source organism: uncultured Alphaproteobacteria bacterium (assembly GCA_949297665.1). GTDB lineage: Bacteria > Pseudomonadota > Alphaproteobacteria > RF32 > CAG-239 > CAG-267. Next base: position 29,049 of record CASFTO010000031.1, read on the forward strand.
ATTGACAGATTGCTATAAAACAATATAGAATACCCCCAAATTGTTTAAGAGGAACAAATAATGCTACAAATAATAGCAACAAAACAGATGAAAATAAAACGTGAGGAATACAATACTCCGCCGTTTGCATGATTCTGTGTTTCAAATTAAACAAAATGGAACAAAATGGCGGGGTTGAGCCCCGCATTTTTTATGGAAAAAAGAAAATGCCTTCAGAATTAAAAAAATACAAAGTTAATGGAACTCATGTATGGGTAGGAAAACTTTATAAAGTAAACAATATAAAGCAAGAAAACCCAATTAATTTTTACATCCGTCCGCTAAATAAGGGGGATTCTGAGCAAATGGGCAAGCTCTCAGAAAGTATATATCATTATCTGAAAAATGATGAGGAATGTTTTATACATAAACATACAAAAGAATATTTTTATGAAGTTTTTGAGGATCCTAAAATCAGGTACATAGGAGTGTTTGTTGGAAAAAATTTAGTAGGAATGTCATACATACGAATTTGTGAAAATAAAAAGGACTTGCAAGAAGAATTACCTAATTGTGAATACAATTTTTTTCATAATCGAAGAAATGAAGGAAAAAACAAAGTTGCGTCAATGGGGGGAGATTCTGTTCTACCATTGTATCGAGGCAATGCGCTTAATACAATAATGATAAATTATCGTATAGAACAAGCCCAAAGGCTCGGGTGCACTGATTGTACATCAATTGTAGATAGAAAAAATCGCTGGAATATGACGCCATATTTTTCGTGTAATTTTAACTTATTTTCAACGGCAATAGATCCATCTGACGGAGGAAAAATATCATTATTACATAAACCAATGGACAAAGAGAGTGTTCTATCGTGTTTTAAGCCAAGAATATCAATACCGTATGAAAGGCTGGAAGTCATAGATTACATGATATCCAAAGGTTTTGTAGGAATAGATTTTGACAAAGAAAAGGGGGATGTATTATTTGCGCATACGCAATACTACAATCAGCGAAATCATCACGCACACAAAAATTATCAAATAATAGATATAAAGAGAAGATTCGCTAAAGCTCTATAAGTGTGAGAATTTGCAAAAAAATAGAAAAATTTTTGTTGCGAAGTATAATAAAATTAACTATTATACAAAGAGTAATATTAATTTTAATTGGAGGCAACCATAGCTACAGAAAATACCAATGCGCCAGTACGCGAGAATGATGGACCGCGCATAAATCGTGAGATAAAATCTAAAGAAGTACGTTTGATTAATTATAATGGAGAAAATTTAGGAATAGTCCCGATAACGGAAGCATTAAAAATCGCCCAAGATGTAGGTCTGGATTTGATAGAGATTTCTCCGCAAGTAACACCGCCTGTCTGCAAAGTATTAGATTATGGCAAATACAAATACGAAATGCAGAAGAAGAAAAATGAAGCCAAAAAGAATCAGAAAGTCGTTAATATCAAAGAATTAAAATTACGTCCGATGATTGATACTCACGATTATGAAGTGAAGGTAAAGCAGGCCAAGAAATTCTTAGAACAAGGAGATAAAGTTAAGTTTACCATGCGCTACAAAGGTCGTGAAATGAGTGCCAACGATATGGGAAAAGAAATTTTGAACAGATTAATAGAAGACTTGGAAGGAATTGGTAAAGTAGATTCTGCGCCAAAATTAGAAGGGAAGCAGATGTTTATGATTGTTTCTCCTGCGTAATAAGTTGGATAAGCGATAAAAAAGGGAGGCAAATCCTCCCTTTATTTATGTTCAGCGTGATAATCAATGTGGCAATTTTTACAAAGCATTAAACAATTTTCTATAGTTGTTTCACCTCCGTCGGCAAAAGCCTTTTTATGATGTCCTTCTAATTCTTTTAAAGCAAAAGCTCTACCACACCGAGCACATTTACCCTTTTGGTGGTCATAAGCTTGTTTTTGTTGTCGGTCACTAAAAGCCCGATGCCAAATTAATGTTCTGTCACCGGAGAGGCAATATTCATAAAATCCTTTTTTCTTCAAACCGTCAGGGTCAATCTCATACAAGTCATATAAACGTTTAAGTTCCTTTTCAATTTCTATTAGGTTAATATTCTTTTCCTTATACTTGTTATACAAAATTCCCCACTCCAAACCTTTCATATCAGAACGATAGACATTAAAAGTTTGTTTTACCCAATTAATAGCATTTGTAAAATATTGTATAAGCTCATTTGCGTCATCGTCAAAACGGTGTTTACTCATATAATCTTTAATTTGAGGATATTCCGAGGTTTCTGCATTAATCCGCCATTTAAGCGCCAGTTCCAGCAAAAGCTGGCGATTCGCTTTATCGCCAAGTCCGCCCATATCGCCTAAAACTTTATCCGCCGAAAGGCTTAGCAAGGTTTTTCGGTCATCATTGTCATAATAAGACATATTGATAGCCTCGTTATTGTGGCGTTTGGAGAAAAATTGTTTGGCAGAAGTCAGCCAATCTCCGGTATAGTTGGCATTCAGTAGTTCTTGGTCTGTCATCTGTTTTCCGGCTATATTAATAGTGTGGAACCAATCCAGTTTTTCATCGTCAGTCCCCTCACAAACATAAACCTGTAAGCGATAATCCAGTATTTCTTTTTGTTTTTCCGCGGATAAGCCTTCAAAAGTCTGAGTATTCCGCCCGTTAAAGTCTATGGCGACCGGATTCCCGTTTCCGTCATCGTTGGTTATAAACTGGCAGATAGAAATAAGCCGTTGCTGTCCGTCAATAACTTCAAATGTTCCGTTCGGATTAACCGCCCAATACATACTGTTCAGCGGCATATTATTATAAACCGACACCATAACTCTGTCCCTGTCATCAGGATTATACACAAAAGCCCGCTGATACGCCGGTCGGATATTAAGCTTGCCGCCAAACGCTACCACGCCTTTTTCGCCGCTGTCTTGATAACCGTTTACCAAATCCCCGATTCGGATATCCGGTTGTGATGTTTTCATAGTCATATTATTTTTTCCTTTTAATTAGTATGCGTTTAAATGTAGGTTGAGCTCCTCCCTGATTACTATAATAGACAAGACTTGTCATATTAGCGGTATAGTGTCCTCGTCCCCCTTGTTCACGATACTTTTTCAACCATTTTTCACCTATACGTTTCACTCCAAGTTCGTCGGATCCATACCTTCCGGTATAATCAGCACACCCCAAAATCTCAAATTGTTCAGGATTATATTTATCAACAAAGGTTATCGGCACGCCCATAACCCCGTCATAATCCATCGGGATATCGCTGACTTTATCAACGTTAATCGCGTCATAATTATCGTATTTGGGATACGTCTTCTCAAATCCGTAATATTTCTTGCCGGTATTAATTACTTCATTCCGTTTGCTTGTTTCCAAATTTGTATACCAACAAACAGCAGGCGTTTTGATGTAATTTTCATCGGGATTATAACCTTTGGAAATCACATATTTTCTATTCGCCTCCAGGGTATTACGATATTTTGTTTTGAAAATCATGGAACAATTAAATCCATAGCCAAACCACAATCGGTTTTCTTTAATAAGCGGGAAAATTTCTTTATACGTTATGGCGTTCATGTTTCCGATAATCAGAAACTTTTTCTTATATTTCATCAGTTGTGCCACATATTCCCGGAATAAAGAAAATGGCGGATTCGTAATCACAATATCCGCCTGTTGCAACAGTTTGACACATTCTTCGCTTCTGAAGTCGCCGTTTCCTTTCATCGGGATTTCTATAATATCCTCAAGACAAGTGATTCCGTTGCCCGTATTGTCTTTATCCAAAATATACATCGTGGACGAGTCTTTGTCTTTTTCATAGTGCGTGGCGATAACTTTTTTGATTTTGAACGCCTCAAAATTATCCGCCAGATATTTCAAAAAATTGGATTTCGGCGTGCCCAGTCCGATTCCGTTATGGTCGTCGCAGTTGCAATATATCACTTTGCCCTTGAAATATTTAGCATAATTGGCCAGTTCTTTTTTGATGTCTTCGTAAGTGGTATAAAATTCATCATTTTTAGCGTCTTTGGCTTTGTGTAAATTTTGATTTCCCATGCCCTTCTCCCAACAAAAAAATCGCCTTGGTGCAAAGGCGACTGGAAGTAGTACCTATTCACAGGAATAGTGGGCATATTAATTTAAACCAGGCACAAGCAAACGCTTATCCCTTATATAAACGTATTAGCCTCCTTCCAGTCGGGAGACCAGAAGGAGTTTTTTACGCCAATGGTATTTGGCAACCTGTGATGAGGGTACTAACCTCGGGGCAGACACCAACCTGCCTTATTTCCAAGATTAAAGGATAAGAAATAAAAAGCAAGAAATTTTATTCAAAGGGGCGAGAATTTCAAATATGTAAAGAGGTACAAAAATAAAGGTAATAAACAAAAACAGCAAAAAAAGAGCCGTATTTTCTACGGCTCAATAAGCAAAGAAGGATAAGATTAAGCGTATTTCTTTGCCATAACAGACAAAGGAACAGGTTTAATTTTATCAGCATGACCTGCAGCTCCGAAAGCAACATAACGGTCAATACAAACTTTCTTCATTTCTTCAATTGCAGGTTTCAAATATTTACGAGGATCAAATTCTTTTGGATTCTCAGCAAATAATCTTCTGATAGCTCCTGTAATAGCCATACGGCAGTCAGTATCAACATTAACTTTGCGAACACCGGATTTAATACCGCGAACAATTTCTTCAACCGGTACACCGAATGTCTGAGGGATAGCACCACCATAAGCATTGATTAAATCTTGCAATTCTTGAGGAACAGAAGAAGAACCATGCATAACCATATGAGTGTTAGGCAATTTTGCATGAATTTTTTCAATTACATCAATAGCCAAGATATCGCCGGTAGGTTTACGAGTAAATTTGTAAGCACCGTGCGATGTACCAACAGCAACAGCCAAAGCATCAATATTTGTTTCAGCAACAAATTTTGCAGCTTCATCAGGATCTGTAACCAAACGTTTCTTATCAATAACGCCTTCAGCACCATGACCATCTTCTTTGTCACCTTTACCTGTTTCCAAAGAACCGATAACACCGAGTTCACCTTCAACCGAAGCGCCAACAGCATGAGCTCTGGCGACAACTTCTTTAGTAACGCGAACATTATATTCAAAAGAAGAAGGTGTTTTACCATCAGCTTCCAAAGAACCATCCATCATAACGGAAGAATAACCGTTAACCAAAGCGGATTGGCAAATATCAACAGAAGAACCGTGGTCTTGGTGCAAGCAGATAGGCAATTCAGGAAACATCTCGATTCCAGCTGCAATCATGTGGCGTATCATTGGGTCGCCGGCAAATTTTCTGGCACCCGTAGAAGTTTGGATAATCACGGGGGCGTTAACTTCTTTAGCTGCTTCCAAAACAGCAATAATTTGTTCCATATCATTAACATTAAAAGCCGGAACACCATAGTTGTTTTCGGCAGCGTGATCTAAAATCTGACGCATAGAAACTAAAGGCATTATAATCTCCTTATCATAAATATTAATTCTCACCCATGAATATATAAATTTGCGCAATATTTGCAAGATATTTTTAACAAAATGACAAGGAAGATATGTCAGAAAGCATAAAAAAAGTCCGCCAAAGCGGACATCAAGCAACAACAAATATTTTTTTATTAAGCAACCTCTTTTTGTTTTTTGAAAAGCAAAACATTACTCAAGTCTTGTTTTATTTCTTTATCAAGACAAGTTCCGGTCGCTATAACTTTATACTGATCAAGGATAACCCCGCACGAAAGTCTCTTTTTTGTAGAGCAGAAACCGCCGGCAATTTTTTTTGCTCCGGCTTTTGCAAAAATATTTCTTTTAGTTTCGTTTTTAATTGTAGCCTTAATCATATTTATTTCCTTTCTTATTATTGACACAATAAATGGCAGGAAGTTTTGTTTTTGTCAATAATTATTTTTACAAATAAAGTAAAAAAACTCTCTAACAGAATATATACCACCAGAATATTAAATTAAAGTAAAGAAAAATAGTGTGTTTTGTCTAAATAGTGGATAAATTTGATGAAAAGTGATAAATTTGTACCAAAACTCACAATAAAGGGGAAATGATGCATATTAAGGAAAAGCCAAATAAAAAAAGCCTGCAATAATTGCAGACCTTTAAGTGGCGGAGTGTACAGGACTCGAACCTGTGCATCCTTATTCGGGATGACGGATTAGCAATCCGCTGCATTACCGCTCTGCCAACACTCCGTAACTTAAGAACATTTACATTAAGTTTTCCGTAACGTCAACATATTTTTTGCGAAAGTGAGTAATTTATTAGAAATGCACAGATTTCATTTATTTACTGCATTTTAAATAAATTGCTGTATATTAGGCGCAGTAAATTTTATGGAGAAAAAAAATGAACCAGGAATATGAGTACATAGCGACTTTAAGTCCGGAAGAAAAAAGAATTTTTGTAGAAAGCTTTTGCAGTATGGTCTGCTCAGATAAAAAAGTCGCAAAAGAAGAAATAGATTTTTTAAAAAATATCGGGAAAATGTATGAAATTCCGGAAGCTGAAATTGTAAATATTATGAAAAATCTGAATAAAGAGCAGATTTTAGAAAAAGTAAGCCGGATTACGGAGCGCAAAAAAGCCTTGCAGTTGGTAAAGGAACTCTGCTTTTTAGCAAATTCAGACAGTGGCTTGGATGATGATGAGATTGATTTTATCATTGATATTGCCGAGCGGCTAAATGTTGAGAATGATAAAATCAAACAAATCAATAAATGGGTATTAGACAAATTGGTTTTATTAAAAACCGGCGATATCATTTTAGAAAACGAATAATCACCGTTTAAAGGATTTTTAAGGAGTCGCAAGTAATAGCGGCTCTTTTTTTGCATATAATTTTCTTTTGCAAACAAATATAAAGTATGTTAAAATACATAAAAGCAAACAAAGAAAGTGCAACAATGGCGGAGAATGGGCAAATACAAGAATTATATCGGATAATAAACCGAGCCGTTTCACGCTGCACAAATCATGAAAACAATGCGGTAAACACAGAGATTTCTATATATCAAAGTAAGGTTGCTCATCGTCGAAGTGCAGATGGGCAATTAAGCATTTGGAAAGACGATTCGAAAGTGTATACGGAAACCGCCAAAGCGGTGGATTTTTGTGACAGTTTGGAAGAATATCGCCAGTCGATAGATTTATATGCGAGTAATAAACAAGATTTGAGCGAATATAACTATCGGAAATTATTAAAGGGAATAGAGCATTTTCGCCCGCAGATATATTCGGAGAATATGTATATTCTAAATGCGTTGGAATATAATTGTAAACGTCATCTGCCGGAATATCACGATAAAATGCTGTTGGAGGAGTATAATCGCAAAGCCCTGCGCATTCGGGATATGAAAAAAGGATATGACCGTCAGCACCGTCAAAATCAAAAAGCATCTAAAGATTATGAAAAAAACGCATTGTATTTTTTCAAAGAAGTGATGAACAACGAGGAACTAAGAAAAATAAAAGGTTGTGCTGAGAAATTGTCGTTGTATGAAAACTGTTTAAACATTGTGGATTGCCTGCCTGCTGAAAAATACAATCGCAGTGCTAAATTTAAGCTAAAAAAGAATTTTAATTATGCCATACGCATAACCGCCGCCACTTTGAGTAAAGATGCGAATAATGCGGAGCAGGCCAAACGATATGAAGATATTTCTAAAAAAGCGGAATATGAAGAAAATCGTTATGCAAAAGCGATGGAGCGATTGAGAGAGTTCTCAGAAAAGCCCCAAAAATATAAAAGTAGAGCTTTATCCATAGAAGCACGCAACAAACGTGCAAAAGAAGAGTGGGATTATCGCTAGAATAAATTAAAAAGATTCGCGGATAAAAAACTGATAAAAGGCATAAAAAAAGGGTTCCAAGCAAATGCTTGGGACCCTTATCCTAGTGCGTGTTAATGTTCAGCGTCGTATTCCGCCTTGTTGTAGCGGATCATCCATACATATTCGGCTTTGTGAGTTTCCTCAAAACCGAATTCTGAAACGGTAAAAATCGCTTCAGAAATGAATGGATAACGGAGATAAGATACTCCGTTTTCTACAACAGCGTCCCCCATCTGGGCATCATTCTCCCATGCAGGAAGATTTTCCCAAGAGGATGTCTCTTCGTTGTAGACGAAAGAGAGATCTTTGTGATGGTATGGATAATTGTTATATCCAATTTTTCCCACCACTGGGGTTAGTTCAACTTCTCCTAATCTTTCGTCGGTGAAAACGCCAGCGAAAGAATTAATTTTAGCCACCGGATTCAGGCAGTCAACGCCCGGATTGGTGGTGGAGTTATAATTGAACTGCACCTCTTTCGTGGAACGGAGAACGTTCCAACCACCTTCTTCACAGAAGGTGCTGTCTACAGACACGATAGGGTCCATAGACAGGTTATTGTGGTTGGTGAATTCCTTCTGGTAGGCTTTGTAGCCCTTAGAGAAGGAAATACCAAGAGATCTCCACTCAGCGCTCTGAGTGTCGCTGAAATTATAGACACGGGTAGTGTCTTTATAGACAGTTTCCCCTGCATACACCGCTGTGTATGTGTCTTTAATCTCAATCTTGAAATCCACAACGCCGTCAACCAGCGTTGTTTCATTTTTTACCAATTCAGAGTGAGAGTATTCCCACTCGACTTCCTCTTCCTCTTCTTCCACTGGTGTTGTTTCTTCCACCGGTGGCAAAGAGGCTGACAACTCATTAAGCTCTTCGTAAGCGCAAGAGCTTAATGAAAATACACTCAATAAAACAACGACAAAGAAGAATGTATTTTTCTTCATATGTCTACGCGCGCCTCAAGATGTTTCCACCTGTCTACTCACGCGTTATTTTAAATTTAGCATTTGGCTATTGGGGGTACTTCAATACTCTTTTTCAATTGGTTAACCTAAGTTACTATTATTCGCTTGCGGTAGGCTGTTGTCGTAATAATGCCTTTTCAATTAAAAAATTTCTATCTGCTACTGATCCGGTACTTCCAAATGTGTTGTTAATATTTAATTTTATTAAGTGAACTAAGCCGCACTAAGAGAATTTTTACAATAATAAAAATAAAACTTAGAAAACAGAATAATTCACTTTAGAACTTTAATATACCACATTTTTTGCCCTACGTCAAGCCTTTGTCGATTCTCTTTTTCGATTCGAAGTCAAGGTAATGTATTGAAAATAAACAAAAAGCCCGAAGTTTTGTGCTTCGGGCTTAATCTTGAATAAGATTTTTTAAGCGGATTTAGCTTCGTCTTCAGAGATATAATCATCATCCGAATCATAGCTTTGAACGTGCCAAATCTTTTCGGCATATTCTCTAACCGCGCGGTCACTGGAGAAATAACCGACTCTCGCCACGTTATAGATGGCTTTCTTTGCCCAATCTTCTTTGTTAAGATAAGCCTTTTCAGCCTCTTTCATTGCTTTATCAAAGGCTTCCAAGTCAGCCAAAACAAAGAAGTAGTCACGGTTAAGCAATTCATCAAAAATCGGCTTAAACAATGACGGCGCATCTTTTTCACAAAACAGATTAGATGTTAATGTGTTCAAAATACGCTTAATATATTCCGACTCTTCATAAATCTTGCGTGGATTGTAGGTCGGACGCATTTCTTGAATTTCGTTTTCACGCAAGCCGAAGAGGAAGAAGTTATCTTCGCCCACAGCCTCGCGAATTTCAATATTTGCACCGTCGTAAGTACCAACGGTTAAAGCACCGTTTAAGGCAAATTTCATATTACCCGTACCGGATGCTTCAAAACCTGCGGTGGAAATTTGCAAGCTGACATCAGCCGCCGGAATAAGAATCTCCGCCAAAGAAACTTTATAATCCGGAACAAATACCACTTTAAGCGAGTCGCCGACTTTCGGGTCGTTGTTAACAACTTTTGCAACATTATTAATCAATTTAATGATTAACTTAGCAAAAGTGTATGACGGAGCGGTTTTACCGGCAAAAATATAAGTTTTCGGGCAAACTGGACGAACATTGTCGCGAACGATAGCCAAGTAGTCGCCAATAACCTGTAAAATTGCCATAAGTTGACGCTTATATTCATGGATACGCTTAGCTTGAACCACAAACATACTATTTGTTGTAACAGCAACATTAGTCTTTTTAAAGATTTCATGGCGCAACAACTCTTTATTGATTTTTTTGATTTTGATAAAGCGTTTAACAAAATCCTCATCATCGGCAAAGTTAGCAATTTGGGTTAATAAATCCAGATTAGAAATCCAATCTTTACCGATTCTGTCAGAAATCAACGTAGACAAGTTTGTATTTGCATGTAACAACCAACGTCTTGGTGTAATACCGTTTGTTATATTTGTGAATTTCTCGGGCCACAATTCATAAAATTCGGGCACAAGAGAAGTTTTAATCAACTCGGAGTGGATTTTAGCCACACCGTTAACGGAGAACGAGCCGACAATAGACAAGTTCGCCATACGAATAATTTGCGTATCACCATCGCCGGACACGATAGAAACTTTTGCCAATTTTTCGCTGGTTGCTCCGAATTTAGTTTTAGCAAATTCGATAAAACGACGATTAATTTCATAAATAATTTGCAAGTGTCTCGGTAACATATGTTTAAAGTACTTAACCGGCCATGTTTCCAGAGCTTCCGGCAACAATGTATGGTTTGTGTATGCAAAAACTTTTTTAACAATATTCCAAGCGGTATCCCAATCTTGTCCATAAATATCAAGAAGCAGACGCATCATTTCGACAATAGCCAAAGCAGGGTGTGTATCATTTAATTGGATACAAACGGAGTCTGGCAATTTTTCAAAATCGTTGCTTTTTTCCAAAAATCTTCTGAAAATATCTTGAATAGCACAGGAAACAAAGAAATATTGTTGAGATAAACGGAGCGCCTTTCCGGATTCGATAGCGTCAGACGGATAAAGCACCTTAGAAATAGCCTCTGTTTTAATTTTATCTTCAACAGCTTCAATATAACCGCCATTATTAAAGATGTCGATATCAAATTCATCATCGGTTTTAGCCGAGAACAAACGAAGATAATTTACGGATTTCCCGTCATATCCGACAACCGGAAAATCATAAGGAACGCCATAAAGAGTTTGCGTATTAGCCCAGACATAAGTATCTTTTCCGTTAGCATCTTTATAAGTTTCAACATTACCAAACATGGGAATAGTAACTTGTCTGTCTGGTCTGGCTAATTCCCAAGGAGAGAAATCTGAAAACCAATCATCAGCCTGTTCAACCTGCCAACCGTTATCAAATTTCTGTTTAAACAATCCAAATTGATAATTAATACCATAGCCGAAACCCGGCAAGCCCAAAGAAGCCAACGAGTCCAAATAACAAGCGGCAAGACGTCCCAAGCCACCATTACCCAAGGCAGGGTCATATTCGGTATCAAAAACTTCTTTTAAAGAAATATCTGGAAAACCGTCAATTTTAATATCTTTTAATAAATCATATAGACCAAGGTTATGTAGGTTATTTTCCAAAGAGCGCCCGATTAGATATTCAATGGATAGATAATAAACTCTCTTAGCTGAGTTTTCGTTATAACGAGCCATTGTTTTATACATTTCATCCATTGCGAATTCTCTAACCGCCAAAGAAATAGCATAAAGGGCCTCTTCTTTTGTAACTTCGCAAGCTCTCTTACCGATGAAATATTTGATATAATGTTCAATAGACAATTTAAGTCTGTTTTTTCTCATTTCATCGTTCATTTCTAATTTAGCTTTTTTCAATACACAATCTCCTAAATTAAACATACTTTACTATTCACACAAATAAGGCGAAATAGTTTGAATTTTCGTTAATAATATAAGAGTATTTAGAAAAATAAAAATGATGATTGGTATTTTTTTAACAATTTAGTGTTAAAAAAAGATACGAAAAATCTGTTGAAGACTGAAAGAAGGAAATTTAGAAATGAAAAAGCTAAGTATTCTTGCGTTGGCTCTTACCGTTTCAACAGCGCTTTCTGCGCAAGCAGACACATTAGAAACGGCATTGGCAAAAGCCTATGAATATAATCCATCACTAAAAGCAGCCAGAGCAGCAACAAGTGCTGTTGATGAGAATGTTGCTATTGCAAAATCAGGATATCGCCCGACATTAAGCATAGACGGAGGATACAGCGATTCTAAAGTAAACACGAACAGAAGTGATCGCCCGATAGATGGATATGAAAGAACATTAGCAGCAACAATTTCTCAACCGATTTTTAGCGGATTCCAAACTGTAAATTCCGTAAGTTCGGCAAAAAGTTCGGTAAAAGCGGCTCAAGCAAGTTTAATGTCAACAGAACAAAATTTATTACTGAATGCAGCAACGGCATATTTAAATGTTCTTCGTGATGAAGCAATTGTAAAACTACAAAAGAACAATGAAAAGTTATTGAAAAAAGAATTAGAAGAAACAAGAGAACGTTTTAAGGTGGGAGAAGTTACAACCACAGACGTTTCTCAAGCAGAAGCAAGTTATGCATCCGCACAATCCCAGAGAATTTCCGCTGAAGGTGATTTAGAGGCATCCAAAGCAGTATACAAACAAGTTATCGGAGAGGAACCAAAAGAAACAAAAGATCCTAAAGAGATTGAAAAAATGTTTCCGAAGAGCATGGAAGAAGCGTTGGAGTATGCAAAGGTTCATAACTATGATTTAAATGCGGCAAAACATAACCTGAAAGCCAAAAAATATGATGTAAAGACCAGCCAAGGAGAGCTGCTCCCATCCGTAAACGCTTATGCATCGGCAGGACGGTTAAAGAGTCAAGATTATACTCAAGAGAAAAACCCGACAGATAATTCTGTTGAGTTGGGTGTAAACTTCTCGATTCCAATTTATAATGCAGGTTCAAGCCGTGCTAAGATTCGCCAAAGTAAATATTATCGTTGGCAAGCTCAAGAGGATGTGTTAAACACGCAAGATGCATTGTATTCAGACATAACAAGCTACTGGGAATATTTAAGCGCGAACAAAGCAAAAATTAAATCGGTAAAAGCTCAAATTAAAGCATATCAAGTAGCATTAAATGGTGTTCGCGAAGAAGAAGCTCTGGGCAACAGAACGGTGCTTGATGTATTAAATCAATACCAATATTTACTCGATTCTGAAGTAGAAGAAGTAACGACGCGCCATGCTTATTATGTATCGGGATTACAACTTCTGCAAGCAATGGGTAAGTTGACGGCAAAAGACTTGAAATTAGATGTTGATTTATATGATGCAAATGCTAAATATGAAGATACATCAGGAAAATGGCTATCAACCAGTATTGACTAAAAATTAAGGAAGCAAATGTCAGAACAAAAAAATATTGATGATGTGACGGAAACTGTACGTCAAAGTGTAATTGATGCGAAAAGCAAAAAATACTGTGTTCGGGATTTTACCGGAGAGGTATTTGAGCTAACGCCTGAAATGCAAATTAAAGGGTACAGCTTTGATAAAGATGAATCATCAGAATTGGCCGGAGTTGCAGAGTGTATTCTTCGAAAATATGCCAAACTGCTATGCGTCACAAGATAAAGAAAAAGCAGGTTAAACAGCCTGCTTTTTTTATCTAACGGCAAACACGCGCAATAGTCAGAGCATCCACTGACTTTGCTCCGGATTTTTTTAAGGCTCTTGCACACTCTTTAAGTGTTGACCCGGTTGTAAAAACATCATCAACTAAGACAATTCTTTTATTTTTAATCATTTCCGGATGAATAACATCAAAAGCGTTTCGAACATTTTTAAGTCGTTGTTTACCATTGCAAGATACTTGAGGAAGTGTATGTTTTATTTTTCTTAGAGCTTTATAATTTGCCGGAATGTGAGTAAGTTTTGATAATGCATCACAGAGCACGGCAGATTGGTTATATTTACGTTTCAGTAATCGGGAAAAATGTAAAGGAACCGGAATAATCAAATCCACGTCCGCATTAAAAATATCTTTTCCTGCAAGAAAGAGCCAATTAGCTAAAAGAGATTTATTTTCGAGATGGTCAAAAAATTTAAAATCCAAAATTAATTTTTTAGAATTCTCATCATAAACAACTGCAGAACGGCACATTCTAAAAGGAAATTTATGAGAAAGACAATCCGGACAAAGCAACGCCTGGTCAGGGATAGAATAATCAAAAGGTTTTCCGCATTTTTGACAATAAGGAGGGACAATAAAATTCACATGAGAAAAACATTCGGCACAAAGCCTCCCCTCATCAGCAACCTCTTTCCCGCAAATAAGGCACCGCGGAGGTAAAATAAAATTAAAAATAATTTGCAGCCATTTAATCATAGCTTTAGAAGTTCGCTTTTAAGTGCATTGATATTATCAACAACAATCATACCTGCCTTTTGCAGGATTCTCTTTTTATCAGTTGCAGAAATAATGCCTCTGCAAATAATTTCGGGAGCCAAACCTTTATTATCAGATAAAGGAGTCAGGTCATCCAGAATTAGCGCAATAGTCGGTTTCTTTTTTGTTAGTTTAGCATAAAAATCAGCAACTTCCATTTCGTAATTACCACCAATACCGCCAATTAAAACAATTGCCTTTGTATTTTTATCGCTATTAAACTTCTTAATGATATCAACAAAACTTGTCCCGATAATAAAATCATCACCTAAACCGACAACAGTCAATTCCCCAAAACCGATTTTATTAATTTCCAAAACAACCTCATAAGTCAAAGTTGAGGAACGAGAAACAATACCTATATTACCGCTTGTATGAATACTGTCTGGAAATATGCCCATATATGCCTCATCAGGGGTAATAATGCCAGGAGTATTAGGTCCGATAAGGGTTGTTGAAGAATTGAGCAATTCGTGTTTAATTTCCATCATATCGCGAACCGGAATACCGGAAGTAATAACAACAACCAATTCGAGTTGAGCCTGTATTGCTTCAAGGATAGCGGATTTAGCATATTTAGCAGGAACAAAGATAATAGAAGCGTTCGCACCGGTTTTTTCTTTTGCTTCTTTAACAGTTCCAAACAAAGGTAATCCTAAATAAGAAGTTTCATTTTTATTTGGAGCAACACCGGCAACGATATTAGTGCCGTACTTTAAGGCTCTTTGAACATGAAAAGAAGCCTGAGCACCGGTAATACCTTGCACTAAAATTTTGCTTTTTTTATTAACCAAAACAGACATTACAAATCCTCCGCAATAGCTTCTTTTAAGAGTTGTAGTCCCTGAGTTGTATCTTCGGCAATAGAAAGCGGAAGTCCGGATTTTTTTAAGATATCGGTAGCTTCATCTTTATTAGTGCCTTCAAAACGAGCAACAAGAGGAATATTTAAGCCTAAATCGTCAGCCACGGTAATAATTCCGTCAGCAATAAGATTACAACGAGAAAATCCGCCGAGAATATTAATAAAAATACCATCAACACGAGGATTAGTCATAATAAGTTTAATGCTGGCAGAGATTTTATCTCTGTCAACACCACCTTTAAGATTTAAGAAACAAGCGGTATTAATCCCCATATCTTTAGCTTGGTTAATAGTATTTAGAGCTAAACCATCACCATTAACAATAATCCCCAGCCCGCTTTCAAGCTCTTTATATTGAAAACCGAATTTAGCGGCAATAAGTTCTCTTTCTTCAATTTCCGAATCATCAG